>NZ_JBBCMO010000013.1:0-114274 GCF_037152305.1 Pantoea sp. AS142
TGAATTTCATTATGTGTTCACTCGTGAGACTTGATATTTTTTACGTCCGGAGACGCTGATATCAATCCTGCGAGTGCCCACACAGATTGTCTGATAAATTGTTAAAGAGCATGCCGCGATTTACTGCGGCGCGGGCTGCGTATATTACGCTTTCCGCGTTGTCAGTCAAGCATTTATTTTCACTTAACTCACTGGTTCGTATGATTTCGAACCTACTCAACCCGGCGCTTCGTAAGCCGTTGTGCCGTGTCAGTGGAGGCGCATTATAGGGAGTTCTCGGAGGCTGACAAGTGCTAATTTCAAATAAAATTCCGAGTGCTGGTTTTTTCAGCTAAAGGCCGCTAAAGCGCCAGTTTTTCCAGCAATGGAAAGCCATAACGCTGCAAGACGGGTGATAATTGTCCCGCTTCGCCATCCAGCTCCGTACAAAATGCGCCGTTCTGCTGCGATGATTGTACTTGAGGCGCTTCATGCTCCAGCAGCCAGGCGGTGCGTCGGGCGATTGCCGCACCAGAATCAATCAGGCGCGTCCCTTCAGGTAAAACCAGCTGTAGCTCTTCGCGCAGTAAAGGAAAGTGCGTACAACCTAAAACGACCGTGTCCGGTGGTTCAGCCATCTTCAGCCATGGCTGAACAATACGACGCACCTCATCCAGTGCAACCTCCGCACCGTGGAGCTTCGCTTCTGCCAGTTCCACCAGCTCCGCTGAGCCCAGCATCTCAATGTTGCAGGAACCGGCAAACTGTGCCACTAGCTCATGGGTATAAGGACGGCGCACCGTAGCACGCGTTGCCAGCAATCCTACCACCCCATTACGCGTCAGGCGCGCGGCCGGTTTAATCGCCGGAACCACACCCACGACAGGAAACGCAAAACGTTCACGTAGAGCGGGCAACGACACGGTGCTGGCCGTATTACAGGCGATGATGACTAACGAGAGAGGACAACGTTGGGTAATAGCCTCAACGATGGCGACCACCCGATCCACAATGAAGGTTTCGCTTTTCTCACCATAAGGGAAGCCGGCGTTATCGAAGGCGTAGAGATAATGAAGATCCGGCAACAGCTGACGGACCTCATCATAGACAGAAAGCCCACCGACGCCGGAATCAAACACCAGCACGGTGGGGCGAAAATCAGAAGTTGTAGCTGCCGCTGAGGTAATACTCTCGTCCTGGACTCTGATAGCCATACACTGTCTCGTAATCTTTATCGAACAGGTTGGCAATTCTACCACGAACCGTGAGTTGCGAAGTGACAGGATATGAGACGGCGAGATCCCACAGGCTGACGCCACCTAACTTCACACGACGGCTGGGAGAGCTGTTAAAGTCCGTATCATAACGGTCACCCAGATAATGGTAGGTGACTGACCAGTCAAACTCATACAGCGTCCAGTCGAGCTGGTATTTCACCTGCTGCTTAGCCCGGCGTACGAGCGGCTGATCGGTGCTGCCATCCCGGGCGTCGACATAATCATAAGAGAGCTGATGCGCCAGCGGCCCGGTATCAAATCCTGCAGTGGCCTCAATACCTTTAATGCGCGCCTGCTTAATGTTGTAGTACTGGAAGGTCTGTGGATCACTATCAATCAGGTTATCAATGTCATTACGGTAGCCCGAAATGCGCCAGTTCACCGGTCCGCTTAGCCCTTCAAAGCCGCCTTCCCACTGCTGACTTTTTTCCGGATCAAGGTCACGATTACCATAGATCGGGCTGTAAACCTGCGACAGATTGGGCGCTTTAAAGGCGGTGCCATAAGAAGCGAACGCGCGGTAGCCGGAGATAAACTCCCATGAGGCCGCCGTCTGCCAGGTGTTATGCCAGCCAAACTGATTGTTGTCGTCACCGCGTACCGCACCTTCAAGCGTGATGCTGCCAAACTGCTGCTGGCCGGTCAGGTAGAGACCGGCATTACGCTGCGCATAACCATCTGACAAATAGTTGGTGCCCGGCTCGGTGGTCTCTTTCTGCCAGTCGACACCCGCGCTGATCGCCCCCTGCCCCACCTGCACAGTATTACCCCACTGCAGATTGTACTGGGTGACATCATCAAAAGTAGATACCGCGCCATAACGGCCATTGCGTGGATCGTAGTTGATGTCTTTAGTACGGCCATAGCTGGCGATAAGCTGGGTAGAGTAAAAATCACGATTAAAGCGTAACCCGGTGTCCCAGGTCTGGCTGTAGAGCTGACGGGTATCCGCTACTCCGCTGATGTTGTTGCTATCGTAGCCGTATGATCCGTCGTAGGCGGTGCGGTTATCAACCCCATAGCCGCGCACAAAACCACTGAGCTCATCGCTGAACTGATGCTCAAGGTTGCCGTACAAGGTTTTGCTCATGAAGCCGTCGCGATCGGGCTGCGCCGGGCCGTAGTCATTAGGATAACCCGCCACCACATCATACCCTTTGGTATAGGTATAGTTGCCAGCCAGCGTCAGTTTTGTCGCGTCGCCCAGCCTCTGCTGGGTTGAGCCATCGTAGGATTGATAGCCGTTGGACCCCATGCCCGCCGTCAGCGTGGTGCCCGGTTGTGTGCGGCCCGTAATGATATTCACCACGCCGCCAATCGCATCAGAACCGTAGACTGCAGACCGCGCACCACGAATATATTCAATACGCTGCACCAGCGACAGGGGGATCTGGCTGAGGTCAGACGATCCAGTGATGCCCGCCTGATTCAGCCGGATGCCATCAATCAGGATCAGCACATGTCTGGACTCGGTTCCTCGGATAAACAGCGAACTCTGCTGCCCTAACCCGCCATTTTGCGCGACATCAACACCGGGCAGACGGCGCATCACATCCGTCAGACTTTTGGCCTGCCAGCGATCAATTTCATCACGGGTGACGATGGTGGTCGGTGCCAACACACCGGAAACGGGTTCAGCAAAACGATTGGCGGTTACTATTTGTGTATCATCATTCCCCTGAGCAAAACCATTTTGCGCCCAGAGAGAAATCGCCGTTGCGCTCAGAGCGAACAGCGAAACAGTTTTTTTTGTCATTTTAATCGCATCCTTAAGACGAAGCAGGATGCCGCAGGCCGACAATCGATAACACGCGATGATTGTACGAGTAGCGACGTTACACCGGCAGGTCTTCGGGCTGGGAACCATAAGTGATGATGACTTCCCATCCCACAGGACAGTGTCTGCAATGGCATTCATCACGACATTCCTTACCGCTGCGCGTCAGCTCCAGATTCACACTGGATTCCCTATTAACTCGGGCTTGAGGCCGGCGTCTGCAGTCTACGGAGTGGAGATACGGAAGTCCAGACTGCTAAACATCTTCTCGCTGCAGGGCTGGACATCAGCAAGTGAATGCCTACAATCGCCCGCTGGTAAGCTATTAATCAGGATTGCTCATGACACCCGAACATCTCCCCATTGAAGATTATGACGCACAGCTGGCGGAAAAAGTCAGTCGTTTAGAGACGATGATGACGCCGTTTGCTGCGCCCGACGTGGAGGTGTTCCGTTCGCCGGTCAGCCACTATCGGATGCGCGCCGAATTCCGTCTGTGGCACGACGGCGATGATATCTACCACATCATCTTTGATCAGCAGACACGTGAGCGGATCCGCGTTGATCAGTTCCCGGCGGCCAGCCAGCTGATCAACAAACTGATGCCAAAGATGATCGCCGCGATCCGCGATAACCGCACCCTGCGCCATAAACTCTTCCAGCTCGACTACCTGTCGACCCTGAGCAATCAGGTTGTGATTTCGCTGCTCTATCACCGCAAGCTGGATGATGAGTGGCAGCAGGCAGCAGCGGCGCTGCGTGACCAGCTGCGCGCTGAAGGACTGGATGTACAACTGATTGGCCGCGCCACCAAGACAAAAATCTGTCTGGAACGTGACTATGTGGATGAATGTCTGCCGGTAGCAGGTCGGGAGATCATCTATCGTCAGGTCGAGAACAGTTTTACCCAGCCCAATGCGGCGATGAATATTCAGATGCTGGAGTGGGCACTGGATGTGACCCAGGATTCACAGGGCGACTTGCTGGAGCTTTACTGCGGCAATGGCAACTTCTCGCTGGCGCTGGCGCGCAATTTCCGTCGCGTTCTGGCGACTGAAATTGCCAAGCCCTCTGTCGCGTCGGCGCAATACAATATTGCTGCGAACCAGATTGATAACGTGCAGATCATTCGTATGGCGGCGGAAGAGTTTACTCAGGCGATGAATGGCGTACGCAGCTTTAATCGTCTGGAAGGGATTGACCTGACCAGCTACGAGTGTGAGACGATTTTTGTCGACCCGCCGCGAAGCGGACTGGATGAAGAGACGGTGAAAATGGTGCAGGCTTATCCGCGTATCCTTTATATCTCCTGCAACCCGCAGACTCTGAGCGACAATCTGCAGACGCTGGCGGAAACGCACGACGTGACGCGGCTGGCGCTATTTGATCAGTTCCCTTATACCCACCATATGGAATGCGGCGTCCTGCTGACGCGCAAAGCGTAAACAAAAACGGGAACTCTGAGGTTCCCGTTTTCTTTTATCCCTACTGATTACGCTTACGCTTGAAACGCGTCGCAATCCAGAACACCAGCGCCACCATCAGAACGGTGGGAACGAAGTTTGAGCCAATGTCCGGGTATTCTGCCCGCACCAGCGCGCTATAAACCAGAATCCCCAGCAGGAAAAACGCGGCCGCCAGTCCTGGCATACCCTCCGGCATGTTGGTGTTGAGATAACGCTGATGCAGACACCAGGCCGCCAGGCCCAGCGCAATCAGTGGAAAAATCGAAAAGGGAACAAAGGCACTGAACAGCACAGAAAATGAGCCGTTAATCGCTAAGCCGGTTATAAAAGCCAGTGCCAGTGTACTTTTATCGCGCAAACCTGGGTGGGTCATGGACTAATCCTTACTCATTACTCTTCGGGTTTTTCCAGGGTGACCGCCAGTCGCTCTTGCTCCCGGCGGTACCAGTAATAGGCGCCTTTGGCGATCATACGCAGCTGAAGCACCAGCCGATCTTCAAGCTTGCGTCGTTGCTCAGCATCAACATCCAGTGCTTCTGCACCGGCGCTGAAGACAATGGTCACCATCGCTTCAGCCTGCGCTTCAGTAAAACTGCGCGGCATGCGATTTTCGACCTCAAGATAATCGGCCAGTTCAGCGATAAAGTGCTGAATTTCGCGCGCTACGGCGGCACGAAAAGCGGCAGAGGTGCCGGAACGTTCACGCAATAACAAGCGGAAAGCGTTGGGATTATTGCCGATGAACTCCATAAAGGTCGCCACCGATGTTTTAATGATGCTGCCGCCTTTGGCGATACGCTGCCGCGCCTGGCGCATCAGCTGTCGCAACATCAACCCGCTTTCATCCACCATGGTCAGGCCAAGTTCGTCGACATCCTTAAAATGACGATAAAACGAGGTAGGTGCGATTCCCGCTTCACGGGCAACTTCCCGCAAACTCAGACTGGCAAAACTGCGTTCGGCGCTGAGCTGACTGAAAGCAGCTTCAATCAGTGTACGTCGTGTACGTTCTTTTTGTTGCGCTCTGACGCCCATTCTCTCTGCCTTTAGCGGTGTTGAGCGGGCACTATATCAAAATTTTCAGCGTACAGATTGGCAATCTTTGTCATCACCTGTGAACCTCACTCTTTACCAAATTGTGATGAAAATCGCTGATAGAATTCAGAAGTGCGCGATGAGATGTTAGAATCTCGTTGTAAAAATGTATAAATAATAGGACGTATCGGTATGCAAAAGTCTTACGATTACGATGCCATTGTGATTGGCTCAGGGCCCGGCGGTGAAGGGGCGGCAATGGGGCTGGTAAAACAGGGAGCGCGCATCGCCGTGATCGAACGCTACCACAACATCGGCGGCGGTTGTACGCACTGGGGCACCATCCCTTCTAAAGCGCTTCGCCACGCCGTCAGTCGCATTATTGAATTCAACCAGAATCCACTCTACAGCGATCATACCCGACTGCTTCGCTCCTCTTTTGCCGACATTCTCAATCATACAGAAAACGTGATCAGCCAGCAGACAGCCATGCGTCAGGGCTTCTATGAGCGTAACCGCTGTGAACTTTATCAGGGCGATGCGCATTTTGTTGATGCCAATACTATTGAGATTGAGCAACCCGATGGCACACGTGAGACGCTGACAGCAGAGAAATTTGTTATCGCCTGTGGTTCACGGCCTTATCATCCTGACGATGTCGACTTTAACCACCCCCGCGTCTATGACTCCGATTCTATTCTCAACCTGCACCACGAACCTGGCCACGTCATTATTTATGGCGCCGGCGTGATTGGCTGTGAATATGCGTCGATTTTCCGTGGCCTCAACGTCAAAGTTGACCTGATTAACACCCGCGATCGCCTGCTGGCGTTTCTTGATCAGGAGATGTCTGACTCTCTCTCGTACCATTTCTGGAACAACGGCGTGGTGATTCGTCACAACGAAGAGTTTGAGAAAATCGAAGGGGTGGAAGATGGCGTCATTATGCATCTGAAGTCGGGCAAGAAAGTGAAAGCGGACTGCCTGCTTTACGCCAACGGCCGCACCGGTAACACGGATTCGCTGTCGCTGGAAAATGTCGGTCTGGAAGCGGATGGCCGTGGCCTGTTGAAAGTGAACAGCATGTATCAGACGGCTCAGCCGCACATTTATGCCGTCGGTGACGTGATCGGGTACCCTAGCCTGGCTTCAGCCGCCTACGATCAGGGGCGTATTGCCGCTCAGGCAATTATCAAAGGGGAAGCATCAGCGCACCTGATTGAAGATATCCCGACCGGTATTTACACCATTCCGGAAATCAGCTCCGTGGGTAAAACCGAGCAGCAGCTGACGGCCATGAAGGTGCCTTACGAAGTGGGTCGCGCGCAGTTCAAACATCTGGCGCGGGCGCAGATCGTTGGCATGAACGTTGGCAGCCTGAAAATTCTGTTCCATCGGGAAACTAAAGAGATTCTGGGGATTCACTGCTTTGGCGAACGGGCCGCCGAGATTATTCACATCGGTCAGGCGATTATGGAGCAGAAAAACGGTGGCAACACGATTGAATACTTCGTGAATACCACCTTTAACTATCCGACTATGGCCGAAGCCTATCGCGTCGCGGCGTTAAACGGCTTAAACCGCCTGTTTTAACGTGGTGTCGAGATAGTGCTGCATATGGGTTTTAATCGCCTCTGCCAGCTGTTCATAACGGCTGCGCAGAGGTGAACCCGGACGATAGACCAGCGCAATCGTACGCTGCGGCACCGGTTTGTAGCAGGTGAGATAGCAGACACCATCGCGGACACGTTCCGCAGGTATCGCCAGCGCAGGTAACAGCGTGATACCGCTGCCTGCCGCCACCATATTGCGCAGCGTTTCGAGACTGGTCGCCCGGAAATGGGTATCTTCATCGGCACCTGCCTCAAAGCAAAACCCCATCGCCTGGTCACGCAGACAGTGCCCATCTTCCAGCATCAGTAATTTTTCGCCAGCCAGATCGGACATCGGTACCCGATCGCGATCGCACCAGGGGTGATCGGCATAGACCGCCAGCTTCATCGGCTCATCGAACAGTGGGACTTCGATAAAGGCCTCGCTCTCTTTAACCAGTGCCACAATCGCGCAGTCCAGCTTACCGCTGTCTAACTGCGCCAGGAGTTGCTGCGTCTGCGCCTCGTGCAGATACATCTCCAGTTTCGGGAACGTCTGGTGAAGCATCGGGATAATCTGTGGCAATAGGTAGGGCGCGGTGGTCGGAATGAGACCGATATGCAGCGGACCTGACATCGCTTCCCCTTGCTGACTGGCCATCTCTTTCAGCACTTTCACTTCACGCAACACCGTTCGCGCCTGATCCACCAACAGCAAACCTGCCTGCGTGAACAACACTTTACGGCTGGTGCGCTCCAGCAGCATCACACCCAGCTCATCTTCCAGCTTTCGGATCTGCCCGCTTAACGTTGGCTGACTGACATGACATGCATCCGCGGCACGGCGGAAATGACGGTGTTCAGCAAGCGAAACCAGATATTCAAGATCACGAATATTCATTATTACCCTCCAACAAACCATGATAGCCCGTGGCGATAGATAGAATAGCAATAAACGGTTGGCCCTATCAAGGGTGGTCAGGAATAATAAACGCATTAAAGGGAACGGGTATGTCAGGAGAAAAAATGTTTGCAAGTCAGGAAGGTAAAGCGATCCCGCCAGTGACTTTTCACACGCGTCAGGGCGATCGCTGGGTCGACGTGACCACGGAAGCGCTGTTTAAAAACAAAACAGTGATCGTTTTTTCACTGCCGGGTGCATTTACACCGACCTGCTCCTCAAGCCATCTGCCGCGTTACAACGAATTAGCGGGCCTGTTTGCACAGCAGGGTGTGGACAATATTCTGTGCGTCTCGGTGAATGACACCTTTGTGATGAACGCCTGGAAAGCAGAACAGCGTGCAGACAATATTACCTTTATCCCTGATGGCAACGGGGAATTCACCCGTGGCATGGAGATGCTGGTTGAGAAAGCCGATCTCGGTTTTGGCCCACGTTCATGGCGCTACTCAATGCTGGTGCGTAACGGGGTGGTAGAAAAAATGTTTGTTGAACCCAATAAACCCGGCGACCCGTTTGAAGTCTCCGATGCCGACACTATGCTGCGCTATCTGGCGCCGGCGTGTAAAGCCCAGGAGTCGGTCTCCATCTTCACTAAACCTGGCTGCATCTTCTGCACCCAGGCAAAACAGATGCTGATGGATCATGGTATTCAGTACGAAGAGATTGTGCTGGGACAGGATGCGACAACCGTGAGCCTTCGAGCCGTATCAGGCCGGACGACGGTACCGCAGATATTCATGGGTGGCCGTCACATTGGCGGCAACGATGACCTGCAACAATACTTACTGTCAGCTTAAGAGAGTCTGAGTGTCAGCCGGGAGAGCTGGCGCTTTGATGATGTGCCTATAAAAATGAGTAATTCTGAAGCTAGAGGTTGGCGGGCATATAATATGCCCGCTTTTTTTTGCCTGTTGATTACGCCAGACGCTGCTTTGCATCACCGATGGCACGAGCAACCTGCTGTGGTGAAACACCGCCCCGCGCATTACGCTTGTCCAGACAGGATTGCAGCGCCAGAATCGGATAGACATCATCGCTAATTACCGTGCTGAATTGCTGCAACTGCGCCAGCGACAGCGCTTCAAGTGCCACGCCCTGCCCGATGGCGGCAACCACCACTTCCCCAACGATATGGTGTGCTTCACGGAACGGCACGCCTTTGGCGACCAGATAGTCGGCCAGTTCAGTAGAGTTTGCGTAACCCTGTTCAGCGGCCTCCTGGCAGCGCGGACGTTTAACTTGCAGGCCATCCAGCACCAGCACTGACATATGCAGACAGTCGAGCCACGTATCGAGCGCGTCAAATAGCCCCTCTTTGTCTTCCTGCATATCTTTGTTGTACGCCAGCGGCAAACCTTTCAGCGTCATCATCATGCCGGTCAGCGCACCCTGCACCCGGCCACACTTGCCGCGTATCAGCTCCAGCGCATCTGGGTTTTTCTTCTGCGGCATCAGCGATGATCCAGAGGTCACTTTATCTGACAGCTCGATAAAGCCCGCTTCGCCGGTATTAAAGAAGATCATATCTTCAGCAAAGCGCGACAGATGCACCATGCCAATAGCAGCATCAGAGAGCAGTTCCAGCACGTGGTCGCGGTCTGATACGGTATCCAGACTGTTGCGCGTAGCGGAAGCAAAGCCCAGCCAGCCAGCCAGTTGCTGGCGATCGATCTCGTAAGCTGTACCAGCCAGTGCGCCACAGCCCAGCGGGCTGACATCAAGCCGCTTCAGGGTATCCTGCAGACGACTCTCGTCACGCGCCAACATTTCAACATAGGCCAGACACCAGTGTGCAAACGTCACCGGCTGCGCACGCTGCAGATGGGTGTAGCCCGGCATCACCGCATCCTGGTTGGCTTCGGCGGTGACCACCAGCGCCTGCTGCAGATCACGTGTGGCACCCAGCAGCGCCTCAATCTGCACCTTGCACCAGAGTTTCAGGTCGGTAGCAACCTGATCGTTACGGCTACGGCCTGTGTGCAGTTTTTTGCCCAGCGCACCCACTTTGTCGATCAACTGACCTTCAACCCAGCTGTGGATATCTTCGGCGTCGCTCTGCAGAATCTGCTCAGGACTGGCGCGCACTTCGTCCAGTAGCGTATTCAGGGCCGCTTCCAGCTGCTGCTGCTCATCCTGAGTCAGGACATTGACCGTCACCAGCGCTTTGGACCAGGCAACAGAGCCAATGATGTCCTGCTCTGCCAGGCGGTAATCGAAGCGCAGCGAGTCATTAAACTGTTTAAAACGTTGATCCGCTGCCTGAGTAAACCGTCCACCCCAAAGTGCCATGTGAAAACTCCTCTGAATCGTTAAACAAGAGGCGGCATAAATGCCGCCCCTGTAGTGAAACTGTAAGGCGAGGCGCACCCCGCCTGAAAATTACTTCTTCTGCTCGTTCAGGGCGCGGATACGCGAAGAGAGCGAGAACAGACGAATAAAGCCGCCCGCATGCCGGTGATCGTACACTTCATCTTCACCGAAGGTGGCGAACTCTTCCGAGTAGAGGCTATTCGCGGAACGCTTCTGGGTAGCAGTCGCCTGGCCTTTGTAGAGCTGCAGCACCACTTCACCGTTAACCTCTTCCGCCAGCGCTTCGGCAGCAGCCTGAATCGATTTACGCAGCGGGGCGAACCAGCGACCGTCATACACCACATAGGACATTTCGTGGCCAAGCTGCTCACGCCATTTGAAGCTATCGCGATCCAGCACCAGCTGCTCAACCGCACGCAGTGCATTAACCATGATGGTGCCGCCAGGAGTTTCGTAGCAGCCACGGGATTTAATCCCTACCAGACGGTTTTCAACAATATCAATACGACCGACGCCATGTTTTGCGCCCAGCACATTGAGTTTTTCCAGACACTGGAACGGACTCAGTTTTTCGCCGTTAACCGCCACAACCCGACCTTTCTCTACGGACACAGTCACGTCTTCAGGCTGGTCAGGCGCTTCCAGCGGATCGACAGTCCAGACCCAGCAATCTTTATTCGGTGCATTGGCCGGGCTTTCCAGCACGCCACCTTCAGTAGAGATGTGCCAGGCGTTTTCATCGCGGCTATAGATTTTCTCCAGTGACGCAGTCGTCGGGATGTTGCGCTCTTTCAGGTAATCCAGCAGCGCTTCACGTGAACGCAGGTTCCATTCACGCCACGGTGCCACCACTTTCAGCTGCGGTGCCAGCGCGGTGTAGGTGGTTTCGAAACGCACCTGGTCATTCCCTTTACCGGTCGCGCCATGACACAGTGCATCCGCGCCCACTTTCAGCGCCAGTTCAACCTGCGCTTTAGCGATGATAGGACGCGCCATAGAGGTGCCCAGCAGATAGGTGCCTTCATACAGAGCGCCGGTCTGCAGCACCGGATAAACGTAGTCGCTGATGAACTCTTCACGCAGGTCAACCACGTGGCATTCAGACGCGCCGGACTGCAGGGCTTTCTTCTCCACACCTTCCAGATCGCCGCGCTCCTGACCGATATCAGCTACGAAAGCGACCACTTCACAGCCGCCGTAGTTCTCTTTCAGCCATGGAATGATGGCCGAAGTATCAAGACCACCGGAGTAAGCCAGAACGATTTTTTTGATGTTTTGCGTTTGCATTTCGTAATCCTTGAATCAGAGTCGTTAAGCGAGAATCCGGGTGCCAATCGACACACCGTTAAACAGGTCAGGCAGCCGCTCAGCGTGACGCCAGCTGGCAATATCCACCGGGCGGCCTAGCGTACGCGCCGCATCAAGCGCAGCGTGTACTTTCACAATCATGCCGTCGGTGATAATGCCCTGAGTAATCAGCTGCTCAGCTTTATCGGCGGTCATCTCTTCGATGCGCTGACCTTTGCCGTCGAGAATGCCACTGACGTCTGACAACAAAACTAAATCAGCACCCAGCGTCGAGGCCAGTGCCGTCGCAGCCTGGTCAGCGTTGACGTTCATCAGTTTACCGTCGTCAGTAATGCCGATTGAGCTCACTACCGGCATGTAGCCGGCCGCCAGCAGGGTGTTCAGCAATGCCGGATCGCCCGGCATTGCGTGACCAACGTGGCCAAGTTCTTCATCAAACGGGGCGACATTCACAATGCCCGCATCGCCGAGGCAGAGGCCTACTGCATTAATGCCCGATTTTTTTGCCCAGCCCAGCAGTGTTTTGTTTGCGGTTCCCGCCAGCGCACCGGTAATGATGTCGATCTGATCGGCTGGCGTGACACGCAGGCCATTTTTCTTCTTCACCGGCAGCGCCAGCTTTTTCATCAGTTCATCCACCAGACAACCGCCGCCGTGGACAATGATCAGCGGACGCTGATGGGCGCTACGGTAGTTCAGCAACGCTTCAAATAAGCGGGCTAGCGCTTCTTCGCTGTCTAACAGCACACCGCCCAGTTTGATAATCAATGGATTGGTCATGGTTTATTTGTCCGTTAAAGCAGTGACTGCGTTTCAGAGAAGCCGAACCGGATGTTCAGGCACTGTACCGCCTGCGATGCTGCACCTTTCAGCAGATTATCTTCGGCTGCCACGACAATCAAATGCTCACCCTGCACTTCAAAACCGATATCGCAGTAAGGCAGACCCACAACGGCTTTCAGCGCCGGTACGCCCTGCTCGTAGAGCCGCACCAATGGTTTGTTGTCATAAGCGCGATGGAAAACCGTAGCGATATCTTCGCGGCTGACCCCCGCTTTCAGGCGACAGGTAATTGTCGCCAGAATACCGCGCGGGAAACTGCCCAGATGCGGCGTGAAGATCACCGGTGTCCCGAGGTGCGCGACGATTTCCGGGTGATGACGATGATTGAACAGGCCATAAGGCTGCAGGCTCACTTCGCAGAAGCTGGTACCGACATTGGCTTTACGTCCGGCCCCGCTCACGCCGCTGGTGGCGTTGATCACCGGCCACTGCGCATCGTTTAACAGGCCGGCATCCACCAGTGGCTTCAATGCCAGCTGAGCAGCGGTTGGGTAACAACCCGGCACCGCCACCAGTTGCGCCTGCTGGATTTTCTCATGCTGATATTCCGCCAGGCCGTACACGGCTTTATCCAGCCAGTCGCCATGCTGATGGGTGAAACCATAAAAGCGGGTATAAAAATCAGCGTCATTGACGCGGAAAGCGCCTGACAGGTCGAACACCACACAACCGGCCTTAAGAAATTCCGGAGCCAGATCGTGGCTGACTTCGTGGGCCGTCGCCAGGAACACCACATCCACTTTGTCTCCCCACTCGGCGGCGCTGCTCAGCGGCTGCAGTGGTAAGTCCACGACGCCTTTCAGTTGCGGATGGAGATCGGACAGGCGCTTGCCAGCATCAGGGCTTTGCGCCGAAACCGCCAAAGCGGTTATGTTGATATGTGGATGGCGATTCAGAAAGGTGGCAAGCTCTACACCAGCATAACCACTGGCACCCACGATCAGCGTATTCAACATCAGGCTGTAACCCTTTTTACAGTCGCACGTTCCGGGTCGCGGCCTTGCCCCGTTACCCACCCTGTCATCTGCAGTGATTTAAGGTTCCCTTGCAGAGGACGTTAATGTATTTTTATTCACTATTAATGCATGAATATGGATACATCCTAACCCAAGGACCGCCAACAGTGAAGACAAAATTACCGCCTTTTATTGAACTGTACCGCCAGTTAATCGCCACACCGTCGATTAGCGCAACCGATGCCGCACTGGATCAGAGTAATGAAACTTTAATCAATTTGCTGGCCGGCTGGTTCCGCGACCTCGGCTTTAGCGTTGAAGTGCAGCCAGTGCCCGGCACCCGCAATAAATTTAATATGCTGGCGCGTAGCGGTACTGGTGCGGGCGGCCTGCTGTTGGCCGGTCATACCGATACCGTTCCCTTTGATGATGGCCGCTGGACGCGCGATCCCTTTACCCTGACCGAGCACGACAACAAGCTCTATGGCTTGGGTACGGCAGACATGAAAGGCTTCTTCGCCTTTATTCTTGATACGCTGCGCGATGTGGATGTCAGCATGCTGAGTAAGCCGCTCTATATTCTCGCTACAGCTGATGAAGAGACTACGATGGCTGGAGCCAAATATTTCGCTGAATCGACAACACTGCGTCCCGACTGCGCCATCATCGGTGAACCGACCTCGCTTAAACCGGTGCGCGCGCACAAAGGTCATCTGTCGAATGTGATCCGTATTGAAGGGAAATCGGGCCATTCCAGCGATCCGGCGCGAGGCGTCAATGCCATTGAACTGATGCATGAGTCGATCACCCATCTGATGCAACTGCGCAATACGCTGCAGGAGCGTTATCACCATGACGGCTTTGCCATTCCCTACCCCACCATGAATTTCGGCCATATTCATGGCGGAGACGCCGCTAACCGTATCTGCGCCTGCTGTGAACTGCATATGGATATCCGTCCGTTGCCGGGCCTGTCGCTGGTCGATCTCGATGGGCTACTGAATGAGGCGCTGGCCCCGGTCAGTGCACGCTGGCCAGGTCGTGTAACGGTGGCCGAACTGCATCCTCCGATTCCTGGCTATGAGTGCCCGGCCAACCATAAACTGGTCAGTGTGGTAGAGAAATTGCTTGGTACACCAACCGAGGTGGTCAACTACTGCACTGAAGCGCCCTTTATTCAGCAGCTCTGCCCGACGCTGGTACTGGGTCCGGGTTCGATTAATCAGGCACATCAGCCAGATGAATTTATTGATACTGCATTTATTAAGCCTACGCAGGCGCTTATCACTCAGGTTGTGCAGCATTTTTGTCACTGATTAACAGTAAATGGGGCATTTCACTGCATTAACAGTAAAATGCCCCCTCATTCTGTGGGATTTAACAATAAGAATAACTTATCCCACTTCCTTCCCGATAAATTCTACGAATTTCCGTTAGTTAGCTACATCTTCAGCGCACTTTAACGCATTTGACGAACGCAACTTTACGTGGCTAGATAAAAGACGATGTTATGCCCATCGGGTGATTATCCTGAGCGTTTCAGAATGCGGACAGGCAGCAACGAAGTCGGTTCCCTATAGATTATCGGGAACACAATGTTGCTGATTTTCTGCTGCCTTAAAGGGCGGGTGTAGAAGTTTTCCAAGACGATAAGGGTGTCAGGGTCCAATGAACGAACAATATTCCGCAATGAGAAGTAATGTCAGTATGCTCGGCAAACTGCTCGGGGATACGATTAAGGATACACTTGGAGAGAACATCCTCGACCAGGTTGAAACCATCCGTAAGCTCTCCAAGTCATCCCGTGCAGGAAATGACACTCATCGTAAAGAACTGCTTAATACGCTGCAGAACCTCTCCAACGAGGAGCTCTTACCGGTTGCACGCGCTTTTAGCCAGTTTCTGAACCTCACTAACGTGGCTGAGCAGTATCAGACCATCTCGCAGAGTGGCGAGGGTGCGAACCATCCTGAACTGCTGAAAAAGACTTTTGATACCCTGAAGCAGCAGAAAGATATCAGCGAAAGCGACATCCTTGCGGCCATTGAGTCGCTGTCACTGGAGCTGGTGCTGACTGCGCACCCGACCGAAATCACCCGCCGTACGCTGATTCACAAGCTGGTCGAGGTTAACAGCTGCCTGAAACAGCTCGATCACAGCGACGTTTCCGACTACGAACGTAATCAGATTATGCGCCGTCTGCGTCAGCTGGTCGCACAAGCATGGCACACCGATGAGATCCGCAAATATCGTCCGACCCCTATCGACGAAGCCAAATGGGGCTTTGCGGTGGTGGAAAACAGCCTGTGGGAAGGCGTGCCCGCCTTCCTGCGTGAGCTGAACGAGCAGGTCGAAGAGGCATTCGGCATCAAGTTGCCAGTCGATTTCGTGCCGGTTCAGTTCACTTCATGGATGGGGGGCGACCGCGACGGTAATCCTAACGTTACGGCGGCGATTACCCGCCATGTTATGCAACTGAGTCGCTGGAAAGCCACTGACCTGTTCCTGCGCGATATCGGCGTATTGATCTCCGAGCTGTCGATGTCCGAATGCACTGAAGAGATTCGCGAGCTCAGCGGCGACCCGGAAGCGCTTGAACCCTATCGTGTGATCCTGAAACGTCTGCGCAGCCAGTTAATGACTACCCAGTCATTCCTGGAACATCGCCTGAAAGGTGAACGTCTGCCGCGTCCGGCCGATCTGCTGGTCTCCAACGATCAGCTGTGGGATCCGCTGTTTGCCATCTATCAGTCACTGCAAAAGTGCGGCATGGGCATTATCGCCAACGGTCAGTTGCTCGATACGCTGCGCCGCGTGAAATGCTTCGGTGTGCCGCTGGTACGTATCGATCTGCGTCAGGAGAGTACCCGTCACACTGAAGCGATCGCTGAGGTGACCCGCTATCTGGGTCTTGGCGATTATGAAAGCTGGTCCGAGGCGGACAAGCAGGCCTTCCTGATCCGTGAACTGAACTCCAAGCGCCCGCTGCTGCCTCGCAGCTGGGAACCCAGCGATGAAACGCGTGAAGTGCTGGAGACCTGTCGCGTCGCGGCTGAAGCGCCACAGGGTTCTATCGCCGCCTATGTTATCTCCATGGCGAAAACGCCTTCTGACGTGCTGGCCGTGCATCTTCTGCTGAAAGAAGCAGGTATCGGCTACGCCATGCCGGTCGCACCGCTATTCGAAACACTTGATGACCTTAACAACGCTAATGACGTGATGAGCCAGCTGCTGAGTATCGACTGGTATCGTGGCTTTATTCAGGGCAAACAGATGGTGATGATTGGCTATTCTGACTCGGCGAAAGATGCCGGTGTGATGGCCGCCAGCTGGGCGCAATATCAGGCGCAGGATGCCCTGATTAAAACCTGTGAGAAGGCCGGTATTTCACTGACGCTGTTTCACGGACGCGGTGGCAGCATAGGCCGTGGCGGCGCCCCCGCCCATGCCGCACTGCTGTCACAACCGCCCGGCAGCCTGCGCGGCGGTTTGCGCGTGACCGAACAGGGGGAGATGATACGCTTTAAGTATGGCTTACCTGCTGTAACCATCGCCAGTCTGTCGCTCTATACCGGTGCGATTCTGGAAGCAAACCTGATGCCGCCGCCGGAGCCAAAACGCGAATGGCGCGACATCATGGATCAGCTCTCTACTGACTCCTGTGCGATGTATCGCGGTTATGTGCGTGAAAATGCTGACTTCGTGCCTTATTTCCGCTCGGCGACGCCGGAGCAGGAACTGGGTAAATTACCGCTCGGCTCACGTCCGGCAAAGCGCCGCCCCACCGGCGGCGTGGAGTCGTTGCGTGCCATTCCGTGGATTTTCGCCTGGACGCAAAACCGTCTGATGCTGCCCGCCTGGCTGGGTGCCGGGGCTGCCCTGCAGCAGGCGATGATGGCGGGTCATCAGGATCAGCTGGAAGCGATGTGCCGCGACTGGCCATTCTTCTCCACCCGTCTGGGTATGCTGGAGATGGTGTTCTCAAAAGCGGACCTGTGGCTGGCGGAATATTACGATCAGCGCCTGGTCGACAAATCACTCTGGTCGCTGGGCAAGCAGTTGCGCGATCAGCTTGATGCGGATATCAAAGCGGTACTCACCATTGCCAACGACTCACACCTGATGGCTGACCAGCCGTGGATTGCCGAGTCGATTGCGCTGCGTAACGTCTATACTGACCCGCTCAACGTACTTCAGGCGGAACTGCTGCATCGTTCACGCGAGCAGGAAGCACGTGGCGATGAACCGGATGCCCGCGTTGAACAGGCACTGATGGTCACCATTGCAGGTGTGGCGGCAGGCATGCGTAACACCGGTTAACTGTGGTCAGGCGCTGACAATCGTCAGCGGCGCCAGCCAGCAAAAACAAAAAAGTCGGGCCTCTCCCGACTTTTTTATTGGCTGAAGCGGAGGCGTTAAGCCGCTGCTGCTGCAGGACGCACCCCTAAGGTATGGCAGATCGCGTAACTCATTTCGGCACGGTTCAGCGTGTAAAAATGGAAATCTTTCACCCCTTCGCGTGACAGGATTTTCACCATATCCATCGCAATATTAGCCCCCACCATTTTGCGTGTTTCCGGGTCATCATCCAGACCAGCAAACATCGCGCTCATCCAGCCCGGCACGCGAACATGGGTTAAAGTAGCAAAGCGTTGCAGCTGTTTGAAGTTAGAGACCGGCAGAATGCCCGGCACAATTTCCACGTCAATGCCGGTCGCGACACAGCGATCGCGGAAACGCAGATAGCTTTCAACATCGAAGAAAAACTGGGTAATGGCCCGATTTGCGCCTGCATCAACTTTTCGCCTCAGATTAATCAGATCGGCCTGAGCGCTTTTTGCTTCAGGATGCACTTCCGGATAAGCGGCGACGGAAATATCAAACTCTCCGACCTCTTTCAGCAGCGAAACCAGATCGCTGCCGTACATGTCTGGCTTACCGCTGCCTGGAGGCAGATCGCCACGTAGCGCCACAATGTGACGGATGCCGTTGTTCCAGTAATCCTGAGCGATGGTGCGCAGTTCTTCCCGCGTAGCATCGACACAGGTTAGGTGGGGTGCAGCCTCCAGGCCGGTACGATCTTTAATACCTTTGATAATGCTGTGGGTGCGATCACGTTCGCCGGAGTTCGCGCCGTAGGTAACAGAAACGAATTTCGGTTTCAGACTGCTCAGGCGATCGATTGAGGTCCACAGGGTCTCTTCCATTTCGCTGGTACGAGGTGGGAAGAACTCAAATGAAACGTTTATTTGCCCGTTCAGTTCAGCCAGGCTCTGGTTTAGCGCTTCGCGCTGATTGGCATGAAAGAAACTCATCCTGCATCCTCATCGATTAATAATCGGCCTGCGAACATCTACACGTTTAGACGTCCAGATGTTCAAAGTGACGCAATCTGAGTGTGCCGTCAACGCAAAAAAGGTCAACGGCCGTGATCATTTTTCAATCAACATGAAGGCGTTTCAACAGGGCAGAGATAACGCATTGAAAACAGGCGCCGAAGCGCCTGAGGATGAGGATGAGGATGAGGATGAGGAATTACAGCAGTTGCGCGAGGCGATTAATATCTGACTGGATAGCGCCTGCGGTGACATCCCGGCCCGCGCCCGGCCCGCGGATCACTAGCGGGTTGTCGCGGTACCAGCGACTCTCAATCGCAAAGACATTGTCGCAGGGCAGCAGCGAGGCCAAAGGATGTTCCGGACGCACCGCCTCAACGCCTACGCGCGCCTTGCCATTGGCATCAAAACGGGCAACGTAACGCAGCACCAGGTCCATCTCCTGCGCCGCTTCCAGCCGCTGCAGCATCTGCTCATTGAGTTCTTCGCCATTTTCAAAGAAGTGGTCAACTGATCCCTGCTGACAGTTATTGGGCACCAGCGATTCAACCCGCACCTGATCCGGCTCAATGTTGTAGCCTGCCTCCCGCGCAAGGATCACCAGTTTGCGCATCACATCCTGACCCGAGAGATCGGCACGCGGATCGGGCTCGGTTAAACCCTGCTGCCACGCCTGATCTACCAGCTCGGTAAAAGGCACCGTGCCATCAAACTGCAGGAACAGCCACGATAACGTTCCGGAGAAGATCCCGCTGATCGCCAGAATGGTATCACCGCTGTCACGCAGATCGCGCACCGTGTAGTTGATTGGCAGACCTGCGCCAACGGTGGCGTTATAGAGCCAGTGACGCCCGGTTTTGGTGAAAGCATCGCGAATCTGCCGCCAGGTCTGACTGTCAGACGCACCCGCGACCTTATTGGCGCTGATAACGTGAAAACCGTGGCTGGCGAAGTCGAGATATTGCTGCGCCAGCGGTGTGCTGGCAGTGACATCCAGTACGACCAGGTCATCAAACGGGTGAGCACGCATCCACAGGAACAGTGACTCTTCATCACGTTCTACCGCTTCATCATCAAAGAAGGCGAGTGCACGGCTGGCATCCAGTCCTTCATAGCTCAGCAGGCTGCGACTGCTGTCCGCAACGCCCGCCAGCACAAATTCAAAGCCGGTACGCGCTGACAGCGTATCCTGATCGCGGGCAAACAGTTCCAGCCAGCGTGAGCCGATATTACCTTTGCCAAACAGCATCAGACCGATACGCTTTTCGGCCCGGAACAGCGACTGATGCAGTCCCTGAATCAGATGCTGAGTCGGGCCGAAACGTAGCACCGCGACCACGCTGATGTGCTCTTCTGACTGCCAGATGAACTCAATTGGCTGATCCTTTAACTGCTGCCAGAAGCGATGGGTATGCAACGGATTGCGGGTAACACCAGCGCCAACCAGTGCCACCAGCG
This sequence comes from Pantoea sp. AS142, assembly GCF_037152305.1. Lineage (NCBI taxonomy): Bacteria > Pseudomonadati > Pseudomonadota > Gammaproteobacteria > Enterobacterales > Erwiniaceae > Pantoea > Pantoea sp. AS142. Next base: position 20,302 of record NZ_JBBCMO010000013.1, read on the forward strand.
CCAGACCGTCGCGTAGCTGCAGATGGCCCGGTAAACCGGCATCCTGTAGCAGTGTAAAGGCGCTGTTGACCACTTCGGAGGTGTAGCAAAGCTGCAACAATTGACGGTCAGGATGGACGCCAAACGCCAGCGGGCGCAGCTGCGCCCGCTTCAGCAGCAGGTCTATCTCTTTGTGCAGAATGGCGAAGTCATGCTGCTCTGGCAGCTGAATCTCAATCAGGCAAATATCATCATGGCTGGTCACGATACGCGCGCCGGTACCGGAGGCCAGCACGCGCTCAATGCGCGTTGAGCCCTGCTCCGGCTGATAACTGCAGCGCAGTTGCAGGTCGATATCGCTGCCTGAAACCGGCTGTAGCGTACGGGTGTGCAGCACCGGTGCAGCCAGGCGCGCCAGCTCACTGGCTTCATCCAGCCTTAACAGCGGCAGCAGACAGGCGTCAGAGACTTTGCGGGGATCGGCGCTGTAAACGCCCGCCACATCGCTCCAGATGGTCACACGTCCAACACCCGCCAGTGCGCCAATCTGGGTAGCGGAATAGTCGGAGCCGTTGCGGCCAAGCAAAACGGTTTCACCGGCGTTGTTACGGCTGATAAATCCGGTCACCACGATGCGCTTATGTGGATGCTGCGCCAGCAAAGTCTGCAGCAGGGGCCAGGATTTACCCTCATCCACCTGCGGTTGAGCAGCACGTTCAGCCCGCAGAAACTCACGCGCATCCAGCCAGCAGGCTTGCATATCACGCTGACTCAGTACCGCAGACATCAGGCGTGCCGACCAGACTTCACCGTGCCCGACCACTTCGGCATAGACCGCATCGGTTATCGGCGCATCCAGCAGTGCGGCCAGCTTTTCCAGATCGCGAATAAACGCGGTGATTAAAGGTTCCGCCATGTCAGCAGGCAGCAGCGCACTGATCAGTTCGCTCTGGTAGCGCCGTAAGGTCTGTTGCACCTGGTGCGCAGAAAGCCGATCGTTCTGGCTTAACTTCAGCCAGCTAATCAGCTGATTGGTGGTTGAACCTGCGGCAGAGACCACCATCAGGTCGCCCGGCTGGCTGTAGTCCGCCATAATGCTGGCAACGCGCTGATAGCAGCGCGCATCGGCCAGACTACTGCCGCCAAACTTATGCAACTGCCTGATGTTCGGCGTTCCCGCGCCTGCTGAAATCGTCATGCTTAACCCTCAGCTGCGACCCGGAATGCATTATCCAGATCGGCAATTAAATCTTCGTGATCTTCAATGCCGACAGAAACCCGTAGCAGCGTATCGGAAATGCCTGCTGCCGCGCGTGCTTCTGCCGACATCCCCGCGTGCGTCATGGTGGCGGTATGGGAGATCAGACTCTCTACTCCACCCAGCGATTCCGCCAGCGTAAATAGCCGCAACGCTTTCAGGAAGCGGCGCAGCAGCGCCTCATCACCGTCGACCTCGAAACTCAGCATGGCGCCAAAGCCGCGCTGCTGACGTACTGCATGTTCGTGTCCGGCGTTTTCCGGCAGCGAAGGATGATACAACTTTTTCACCCGCTTCTGCTGCTTCAGATACGCCACAATCGCGAGTGCGTTACGTTGCGCGGCCGCAATGCGCGGCGAAAGCGTACGAATTCCGCGCAGCAGCAGATAACTGTCAAACGCCGCGCCAGTCACACCAATGTTATTCGCCCACCAGGCCAGGTCGGTGGCCAGTTGCGGATCTTTGGCAATCACTGCGCCCGCCACCACATCAGAGTGGCCGTTGAGGTATTTGGTACAGGAGTGGATCACCAGATCTGCACCCAGCGCCAAAGGATTCTGCAACGCCGGACTCATAAAGGTGTTGTCCACCACGCTAATGGCACCCGCAGCGCGCGCAGCGGCGCAAATCGCACGGATATCCACCACACGCAGCAGCGGATTGCTGGGGCTTTCAATCAGCACCAGTTTGGGTTTTTCATCCAGTGCTGCCTGCAACGACACCGGGTCGCCCTGATCGACAAATTTCACCCGATAAGCGCCGCGCTTGCTCAGGCTGTCAAACAGCCGATAACTGCCGCCATAACAGTCGTGTGGTGCAACCAGCAGATCGCCAGGCTTCAGGAACACTGTTGTGACCAGGTGAATCGCTGACATCCCGGTATTGGTTAATACCGCACCCGCTCCACCTTCCAGTTCCGCCAGCGTGCGCTGTACGACATCACGAGTGGGGTTACCTCGACGGGAATAGTCATGCGCACGAGGCTCATTGAAATCCAGGAAGTTATAGGTCGTCGAGAGGTGGATTGGCGGGACAACGCAGCCATACTGCTCGTCATCATTCAAACCGCTGCGCACTGCGATGGTTGCCGGTTTATGCGTCATGAGCGAATTGTTCCTGAAGAGTGAATAAAATGTAGTCCACAGGATATCACCCCCTAATTAGACGTCAATACATCTGGACATCTAAATGTCTTTGCGTATAGATTGAGCAAAAACGCAATAACCGCTAAAATTATGCGTCATCGCCTGGCGTTCCCCTCTGTCATGCAGAGGCAATGAGCGAAGAAAACCCGCCTTATCAGGGGCCAGGCAGGAAAAAATCAGGCATAATCCGCTGATTTCCTCACATTTAACGTTTATTAATTAAGGTAACCCATGGCTGAATGGAACGGCGAATATATCAGCCCGTACGCTGAGCACGGTAAGAAGAGCGAGCAGGTCAAGAAGATTACAGTATCTATCCCATTGAGCGTGCTGAAGATTTTAACGGATGAGCGTACCCGTCGGCAGGTGAACAACCTGCGTCACGCCACCAACAGCGAACTGCTTTGCGAAGCCTTTTTACATGCTTTTACGGGTCAGCCGCTGCCGGATGACGTTGACCTGCGCAAAGAGCGCAGTGATGAGATTCCGGAAGAAGCAAAAGCAATCATGCGCCAGATGGGTGTTGATCCCGATACCTGGGAGTATTAATGCCCCAGCCATAAAAAAACCCAGCCGAAGCTGGGTTTTTTTGCCGCCGAACCCGCAGGTTCAGGTGCCTTTTAATCTTATTTTTTAGCGCCTGGCACGCTGAAACGCTTGTTAAAGCGGTCAACACGGCCACCTGTTGCCACTTCACGCTGCTTACCGGTATAGAACGGGTGACATTTGCCACAAACGTCCAGGTTCAGTTCGTGAGTCAGTGTTGAACGGGTGTGGATCTCGTTGCCGCAGGTACATTTGATAGTAACTGCTTCGTATTTCGGGTGAATACCTTGTTTCATGGGAAACCTCATAGAAGGCCGTGTCGCTCTCCGTGCCAGGCATTAACCTGCACAGCACCACACGCTGTTGAACATTATAGGGTGTACTCCGGCCAGATCTTTCTTACCGAAGGCGGCATATAATACAGGTAACTTCTGATTGCTGCAAATATCTCCTGAGATACCCGCCGTCAGGGTCTGCGTGTACACTAGCTTCCCCGATGATTGAGCCGGAAAGAGAGAGTTATGCCCGTAGTCCAGGTTGCCCTGCCCGTCCCTGTGCCCCGCCTGTTTGATTATCTGCCGCCACTGGGCGCGCAGCCGGTCATTGGTGGTCGCGTAAGTGTGCCCTTTGGCAATCGCAGGATGATCGGGATTGTGGTCGCCTTTCGTGACAGCAGCGATCTGCCAGAAGCACAACTCAAGCACGTGATCGAGGTGCTGGATAGTGAGTCACTCTATCCCCCGTCGCTGTGGCGCATTCTTAACTGGGCCGCCAGCTACTATCACTCGCCGCAGGGAGAAGTGTTGAGCCATGCTATTCCGGTGCTGCTGCGTCAGGGCAAAGCGGCGCAGGACAATCCTTTATGGCGCTGGGAAATCACCGAGCAGGGCCGGGTAACCGGGCCGGAAAGTTTAAAGCGGGCACCCAAACAGCAGCAGGCGCTGGCTACACTGCGTCAGCAACCGCTCTATCGTCATCAGGTCAGCGAACACGACCTCACGGATGCGACGCTGCAGGCACTGCGGGCCAAAGCGTTATGCGAACTGCATGAGCATCAGCCGCAGATGCACGACTGGCGTACCACGTATGCAGTAAAAGGTGAACGCCTGCGACTGAATACCGATCAGGCGATGGCCGTGGGTGCGATTCGGGCAGATGATGAACATTATGCAGCCTGGCTGCTGGCGGGCATCACCGGCTCTGGCAAAACGGAAGTTTACCTCAGCGTGCTGGAAAATGTACTGGCACGCGGTAAACAGGCGCTGGTGCTGGTGCCCGAGATTGGCTTAACCCCGCAAACTATCGCCCGTTTTCGCGAACGTTTTGATGCACCCATCGATGTGCTGCATTCGGCATTAAACGACAGTGAGCGGCTGGCGGTCTGGTTACGTGCGCGGCGTGGCGAAACGGCGATTGTGATTGGAACCCGATCGGCGCTGTTTACGCCGCTGGCCCGCCCTGGCGTAATCATTATTGATGAAGAACATGATAGCTCCTATAAACAGCAGGAAGGCTGGCGCTATCAGGCGCGCGATCTGGCCGTCTTCCGCGCGCATGAAGAGGATATCCCGATTGTCATGGGATCGGCGACGCCCGCTCTGGAGACGCTGCACAATGTCCGTAGCGGCAAGTATCGCCAACTTGACCTGACAAAGCGCGCCGGCAACGCCAGACCGGCACTGCAACAGCTTATCGACTTAAAAGGTGTGCAGTTGACGGGCGGCCTGGCTCCTGGCCTGATTGGTAAAATGCGACAGCATCTGCAGGCCAATAATCAGGTGCTGCTGTTTCTTAACCGCCGCGGCTTTTCGCCCGTCCTGCTCTGTCACGATTGCGGCTGGATTGCCGAGTGTACCCGCTGTGACCGCTACTACACGCTGCATCAGCACCATCGCCAGCTACGCTGCCACCATTGCGACAGCCAGCGTCCGCTTCCCAATCAATGCCCGCAGTGTGGTTCAACTCATTTGCTGCCGGTAGGCGTTGGCACTGAGCAACTGGAGCAGCAGCTTGGCACGCTCTTCCCTGGCGTGCCGGTGTCGCGAATTGATCGTGATACCACCAGCCGCAAAGGCGCGCTGGAGCAGCATCTGGCTGACGTCCATCGCGGCGGCGCACGCATCCTGGTCGGCACCCAGATGCTGGCCAAAGGCCACCACTTCCCCGATGTCACGCTGGTGTCGCTGCTGGATGTCGATGGCGCGCTGTTCTCAGCCGATTTTCGTGCGGCGGAACGCTTTGCTCAGCTCTATACCCAGGTCGCTGGTCGAGCTGGTCGAGCTGGCAAACAGGGGGAAGTGTTGCTTCAGACTCACCACCCGGAACATCCGCTACTGCAGACACTGCTGCACCAGGGCTATTCAGCGTTCGCCCAACAGGCGCTGCTGGAGCGACAGGCGGTTCACCTGCCGCCCTGGAGCCGCCATGCTCTGTTCCGCGCTGAAGATATGGATAACCAGCAGGCGGCGGAATTCCTGCAACAACTCCGTAATTTGCTGGAGGCAAGCCCGCTGAACGATAAGGCGATGTGGTTTATGGGTCCATTACCTGCCTTGCAGCCAAAGCGCAGTGGACGCTGGCGCTGGCAACTGCTACTGCAGCATCCTTCCCGCCAGCGTCTGCAACAGTTGCTGAGCAGTTCGTTGCCGCTGGTTTCAACACTGCCCGCCGCGCGCAAAGTGAAATGGACGCTGGATATCGACCCTACCGAGAGCTGATTTAAACTGACACTGCGAGCCAGATCGAAAAATGTCGCATAAGTCACAATTTTTATGCAAATTAAGTAACAACCAGCTGGCCAATCGTTAACAATGTACCCGGTTTGCCTTCAGGTCAGGCAAAAACAGAATCGAACGCGCCATAACGCGTCAGGAGCATGTGTTGGAGCAGAATCAACAACCGTCCGCTGCCACGATGAAGGATGTCGCGGAACATGCGGGCGTCTCAACCGCCACCGTATCGCGTGCGCTGATGAATCCGGAGAAGGTTTCTGCGGCTACTCGCCAGAAAGTCGAACAGGCGGTTGCCGCCATCGGCTATGCAGCACATGGCCCCACGCGCAATGCGCGTCGTAATGAGACGCGTACCATACTGGTCATTGTTCCTGACATCTGCGATCCCTTCTTTAGTGAAATCATTCGTGGCGTCGAAGTCACGGCAGCCGAAGAGGGCTACCTGGTGCTGATTGGTGATTGCGCCCATCAGAATCAGCAGGAGAGAACCTTTCTCAACCTGATGGTTACGCGACAGATCGATGGCATGGTGCTGCTCGGCTCACAACTGCCTTTTGATGCCAGCATTGATGAGCAACGCAACTTACCGCCCATGGTGATGGCGAATGAGTTTGCGCCGGAAATGTCGTTGCCCACGGTCCACATTGATAACCTGACCGCCGCGTTTGAAGCGGTAAATCATTTACTGCAGTTAGGTCACACGCAGATCGCCTGTATCGCCGGGCCGGAAGAGATGCCGCTCTGTCAGTATCGACTGCAGGGATATGTACAGGCGATGCGTCGCAGCGGGCTGACGGTCGATCCCACCTATATAGTGCGCGGTGACTTCACGTTTGAAGCGGGCGTTGCCGCCATGAATCAGCTAATGACCCTACCGCAACCTCCGCGCGCGCTGTTCTGCCACAGCGATATTATGGCGCTTGGCGCAATGAATCAGGCCAGACGCTGCGGACTGCGAATACCAGAGGATCTCTCTGTAGTCGGATTTGATGACATTGAGTTATCCCGCTACTGCGAGCCGCCGCTGACAACGGTAACACAGCCACGTTACCTGATCGGTCGGGAAGCGATGCTTCTGCTGCTGGATGAGTTAAATGGTCAACGGGTCATCAGCGGATCGCGACTGCTGGATGCAGGTTTAACCATTCGTGGCAGTACTGCGCGCGCTAAAAAGCGTGAAAAATAAGCGTATTCCTCTGATTTTTTCAGTAGATTCTTAAAGCGAACACTGCTGGTCAAAGTTCCGGCCCTTAAGTAACATGGCGGACTCCTTGCCGGGCGCGTAAAAATTATTATTTCGCCCATCTGGCACTATTTTGAAGGGTATAAGAACGAGAGTGGCACAAAAAGATTACGTAGGCCGCGGGCGTTCAACAGGGACGCGTCGCAAAAAAAGCCCGAGCCGCGGCAAGAAGAGCAAAGGCGGTTCGGGAACATCTAAATTGATGATTGTACTGGCGGTCGCAGTGTTGGTGACCTTTGCCGGTGGTTTATGGTTCCTGGCACATCACAAAAAAGAGGACGTGCCGGTCATTACGGATCATAAAGCCAACGGCAATGGCTTACCGCCGAAACCAGAAGAGCGCTGGAAATATATCAAAGAGCTGGAGAACCGTCAGGTCACCGTTCCGACGCCTATCGAACCCTCTTCAGGTGGCGAAGTGAAGTCGCAGACACAACTGACCGACGAGCAGCGTCAATTGCTCGAGCAGATGCAGGCTGATATGCGTCAGCAGCCAACACAGCTCAACGAAGTGCCGTGGAACGAACAGACGCCGGCGCAACGTCAACAGACGCTGCAACATCAGCAGCAGTTGCAACGCCAGCAGCAACAAGTTCAGCAGCAGCAGCAACAGCTGCAACGCCAGCAGCAACAAGTTCAGCAGCAGCAACGTCAGCAGTTGCAGGCTCAGCAGCAACAACAACGCCAGCAGCAGTTGCAGCAACAACAGCGTCAGCAGCAGAACGTACAGCGCCAGACGCAGCCTGCGCCCATCACGCGGGAACCGGAAGTGCAGTCAAAACCGCAGGAGACCGCGAAGGCGAAACCGGCTGAGAAAGCCTCTTCGCAGCGCTGGATGGTACAGTGTGGTTCGTTTAAGGGAACTGACCAGGCTGAATCGGTGCGCGCAGGCTTAGCCTTTGAAGGATTTGAAAGCCGTATTACCACCGGTGGCGGCTGGAATCGTGTGGTTATCGGTCCTTATAAAGACCGCGCTTCCGCCGACAGCACCCTGAAACGTCTGCGTAGTTCCGGACACTCCAGCTGTATTCCACTCTCCGTCGGGGGTTGAAACCCGCCAAAGCCGCCCCATATCTGTTGCATGATACTCCGCGCCCGGTGCGCGGAGTCCCTTTCCGACGGCAACAAGGGGTCTGCCCGTGACAACAATAGTAAGTGTACGACGCAACGGCCAGGTAGTGATTGGTGGTGATGGCCAGGCTACGCTCGGCAATACCGTAATGAAAGGCAACGTTAAAAAAGTGCGTCGTTTATACAACGATAAAGTGATTGCCGGATTTGCTGGCGGCACCGCAGACGCCTTCACCCTGTTTGAACTTTTCGAACGTAAACTGGAAATGCATCAGGGCCATCTGGTGAAAGCTGCGGTGGAACTGGCCAAAGACTGGCGTACTGACCGTATGCTGCGTCGCCTTGAAGCCTTACTGGCAGTAGCGGATGAGTCAGCCTCACTGATCATCAGCGGTAACGGTGACGTCATCCAGCCCGAAAATGATCTGATCGCCATCGGCTCCGGTGGGCCTTTCGCCCAGGCAGCGGCACGTGCGCTGCTGGAGAATACCGAGATGGGCGCGCGCGACATCGTCGAGAAGTCGCTGAATATCGCGGGTGATATCTGCATTTACACTAACCATAACGTTAATTTCGAAGAATTAACTTCCAGGGCGTAAGGGTATTAATATGTCTGAGATGACTCCACGCGAAATCGTCAGCGAACTGAACCGCTTTATTATCGGCCAGGATAGCGCCAAGCGCGCCGTGGCTATTGCACTGCGCAACCGCTGGCGCCGCATGCAGCTTGACGAGGAGCTGCGCCATGAAGTGACCCCAAAAAACATCCTGATGATCGGTCCGACCGGTGTCGGTAAAACCGAAATTGCTCGCCGTCTGGCTAAGCTGGCCAATGCGCCATTTATCAAAGTAGAGGCGACTAAATTTACCGAAGTGGGTTATGTCGGTAAAGAAGTGGACTCTATCATTCGTGATCTGACAGATTCGGCCATTAAGATGGTGCGCAGTCAGGCAATTGAAAAGAACAAATACCGTGCCGAAGAGATGGCAGAAGAGCGCATTCTTGATGTGCTGATTCCGCCAGCGAAAAACAACTGGGGCCAGTCAGAGCAGAGTGCCGAACCTTCTGCGGCACGCCAGTCGTTCCGCAAGAAGCTACGCGAAGGCCAGCTGGATGATAAAGAGATTGAGATCGACCTCGCCGCCAGCGGCCCTGGTGTCGAAATTATGGCGCCTCCAGGTATGGAAGAGATGACCAGTCAGCTGCAGTCGATGTTCCAGAATCTCGGCGGCCAGAAGCAGAAAGCCCGCAAGCTGAAGATCAAAGAGGCAATGAAGCTGCTGATTGAAGAAGAAGCGGCAAAGCTGGTTAACCCGGAAGAGCTTAAGCAGGACGCCATTGATGCCGTTGAGCAGCACGGGATTGTGTTTATCGATGAGATCGACAAAATCTGTAAGCGCGGTGGCCAGAATGCCGGCGGCCCGGATGTATCACGCGAAGGCGTTCAGCGCGACCTGCTGCCGCTGGTTGAAGGCTGTACCGTCTCGACTAAGCATGGCATGGTGAAAACAGACCACATCCTGTTTATCGCTTCAGGTGCATTCCAGGTTGCCAGCCCTTCCGATCTGATTCCGGAACTGCAGGGGCGTTTGCCTATCCGTGTCGAACTGCAGGCGCTGACCGTAAATGATTTCCAGCGCATCCTGACAGAACCCAATGCCTCGATTACCGTGCAGTATAAAGCACTGATGAATACCGAGGGCGTGAACATTGAGTTCACCGAAGAAGGTATTCGCCGGATTGCTGAAGCAGCATGGCAGGTCAACGAAACTACCGAAAATATCGGTGCGCGCCGCCTGCATACCGTACTAGAGCGTCTGATGGAAGATATTTCGTATGACGCCAGCGATCGTCACGGTGAATCTGTCACCATCGATGCTGATTATGTCGGTAAACATCTGGATGAACTGGTGGCTGACGAAGACCTTAGCCGCTTCATTCTCTGATTCACTGATTCAGCGCATTTCAGAAGCCCACCTTAACTGGCTGGGCTTTTTTATGCATGTTCTTGATCGAACGATGCTTTTTTCATACTGATGATTTTGCCAACAATCTGCATATAGCGATATACTTACCCTTCCTGTGGCAAACAGACGAAACCCTTATGAAATACGATACATCTGAACTCTGCGATATCTACCATGAAGAAGTGAATGTTGTTGAGCCGCTTTTTTCAAATTTTGGTGGGCGCACTTCATTTGGTGGTCAGATTACCACAGTGAAATGCTTTGAAGACAACGGCTTACTCTACGACCTGCTGGAAGAGAATGGCCGGGGTCGGGTACTGGTGATTGATGGGGGCGGCTCAGTGCGTCGTGCGCTGGTGGATGCGCAGCTGGCACGCCTGGCAGCCACCAACGAGTGGGAAGGTTTGGTGATTTACGGTTCAGTACGCCAGGTTGATGAGCTGGAAGAGCTGGAGATTGGCATTCAGGCAATTGCGGCAATTCCTGCAGGGGCTGCGGGTGAAGGGATTGGGGAAAGCGATGTGCGCGTCAATTTCGGCGGCGTCACCTTCTTCTCCGGCGACCATCTCTATGCCGATAACACCGGTATCATTCTGTCAGAGGATGCGCTGGACTTCGAATAGGCCAGACCAGAAATGAAAACGGGTGCCAGAGCACCCGTTTTTCACATCAGCTGAGGCTTCAAACCTCTTCCATTTTTCCCAGCAAAGCACGCAGACGTTCCTGCCACACGTGTTGCTCTTCTTTCAGGTGCTGATTTTCACGCATCAGTGCATCGTGGTTGCCCGCGACTTGTTGCGCATCGTTACGCAATGAGTTGTTCTGCTCTTTCAGCTCTTCGATTTCCATCTGCAACAGGGTGATGGTATCAATCGCCTGCTGTACTTTCGCTTCCAGTTTCTCAAACACTTCAAATGACATCTTTCTGACCTCTCCTAAATTCCTGCAAGGCGTTGATGATGCCAGCTTAAGCCAGCAACGTTGTCCCGATTGTATGTAGCCTCACCCCGCAAGTCCAGCAACGCGGCCGCTGCGGGCGCAGTCTGTAACACTTTTCAGCCAATCCCTGAATTTACGCTGCGCTTACTGCGGCTGTGTTTTGGCATTGGCCCGTGATCCCTGTCATGAGGCGCGAATAATGGCTAAAGAAAACCAGAATACGCGAAAACGCGCATTTTTATGACGCAGTACACAAAAAACGATTTCGCTATTTCTCGTTTATGTTCGTTAACGATAAATTCACATCAGCCCTACATTAAAGCCGGGTGCCTCATGGAATGAGAACAAAAACTGATAAAATTTAACCTCGCTTCAGGAACCACTATTATGAGTCAGACAACTAACATGCTCAAAGGTCAGTGTATTGCCGAATTTCTGGGGACAGGCTTGATTATTTTCTTTGGCGCAGGCTGTGTGGCTGCACTGAAACTCGCCGGTGCCGCTTTCGGTCAGTGGGAAATCTGCATTATCTGGGGTCTGGGCGTTTCCATGGCCGCCTACCTTACCGCAGGCATTTCGGGTGCGCACCTGAACCCGGCAATTACCGTTGCACTCTGCCTGTTTGCTAATTTTGAAGGACGTAAAGTTCTGCCTTATATCGTATCGCAGATTGCCGGTGCCTTTTGTGCAGCGGCGCTGGTATACGGTCTCTACTACAGCCTGTTTATTGATTACGAGCAGAGCCACCAGATGGTGCGCGGCACGGTTGAAAGTCTCGACCTGGCAAGCATCTTCTCAACCTACCCTAACCCCCACATCGGTGTAGGCCAGGCGTTCCTGGTTGAGATGGTCATCACGGCAGTATTAATGGCTGTCATTATGGGTCTGACGGATGACGGTAACGGCATTCCTCGTGGTCCACTGGCTCCTCTACTGATTGGCCTGCTGGTCGCGGTTATCGGTGGCTCAATGGGTCCTCTGACCGGCTTCGCCCTTAACCCAGCTCGTGATTTCGGACCGAAGATCTTCGCATGGCTGGCAGGCTGGGGTAACGTGGCCTTTACCGGTGGTCGTGACATCCCTTACTTCCTCGTGCCGATTTTTGGCCCGCTCGTTGGTGCCTGCCTGGGGGCTGTAGGTTATCGCACATTGATTGGCCGCTACCTGCCAGGGACCGCACAGGAACCTGCAAGCGTTCCAGCAGACAAACCGGTTGCACGCGCTCAGCAGCGTAAAGCGTAAGTTTCACCTTTTATCATCAGGACTGAATTTATGACTACCACAGATAAAAAATATATTGTCGCGCTCGATCAGGGCACAACCAGTTCACGCGCCGTCGTTCTCGACCACGATTCCAATATCGTCGCGGTATCGCAGCGCGAATTCACCCAGATCTACCCGAAAGCGGGCTGGGTTGAGCATGACCCGATGGATATCTGGGCTTCACAAAGCTCTACGCTGGTTGAAGTCCTGGCACATGCCGACATCCGCTCTGATGAGATTGCGGCAATCGGTATCACCAACCAGCGCGAAACCGCTATCGTCTGGGAAAAAGAGACCGGCAAGCCGATCTATAACGCCATCGTCTGGCAGGATCCCCGCACTGCCGACTACTGTCACAAACTGAAGAAAGAGGGACTGGAAGAGTATATCCAGCACACCACCGGTCTGGTGATTAACCCCTACTTCTCCGGTACTAAAGTGAAGTGGATCCTGGATCACGTTGAAGGCTCGCGTGAGCGTGCGAAACGTGGCGAGCTGCTATTCGGTACCGTCGATACCTGGTTGGTCTGGAAAATGACCCAGGGCCGGGTGCATATCACCGATTATACCAACGCCTCCCGTACCATGATGTTTAACATTCACAAGCTGGAGTGGGATCAGCGCATGCTGGATATCCTGGATATTCCGCGCGAAATGCTGCCAGAAGTGAAGTCTTCTTCTGAAGTCTACGGTCAGACCAACATCGGCGGTAAAGGTGGTACACGTATTCCTATCGCCGGTATTGCTGGTGACCAGCAAGCCGCGCTGTATGGCCAACTCTGTGTACAGCCTGGCATGGCGAAGAATACCTACGGCACCGGCTGCTTTATGCTGATGAACACCGGGACTGAAGCGGTGACCTCGACGCATGGCCTGCTGACCACTATCGCCTGTGGCCCGCGCGGTGAAGTAAACTATGCGCTGGAAGGTGCCGTGTTTATCGGGGGTGCCTCTATTCAATGGCTGCGCGATGAGATGAAGCTAATTAGCGAAGCCGCTGACTCTGAATACTTTGCGATGAAAGTGAAAGATACAAACGGCGTTTACATGGTGCCTGCTTTCACCGGCCTGGGCGCACCTTACTGGGACCCTTATGCCCGTGGCGCGATCTTCGGTCTGACGCGCGGCGCAAACGCCAACCACATCATCCGCGCCACCCTGGAGTCGATCGCTTATCAGACGCGTGATGTGCTGGAAGCGATGCAGAATGATGCCAACACCCGCCTGCAGGCATTGCGTGTGGATGGTGGCGCGGTTTCCAACAACTTCCTGATGCAGTTCCAGTCTGACATCCTCGGCACCCGGGTTGAGCGTCCGGAAGTGCGTGAAGTGACCGCGCTGGGTTCTGCGTATCTGGCTGGTCTGGCTGTCGGCTTCTGGCAGGATCTGGATGAAGTGCGTTCTAAAGCGGTTATTGAGCGTGAGTTCCGTCCAAGCCTGGAAACCACCGAGCGTAACTTCCGTTATGCCGGCTGGAAAAAAGCGGTTGCCCGCGCACAAGCGTGGGAAGAACAAGAGTAATATCAATGCCCGCGACGCTGACTGTCGCGGGCCTTTTCCCCGCCCCTCTGCCCCGCTGTGTTACACTGCCTGCCTGTTTTTGTCAGGTAGATGCCATGAAACGAGAACTTGCCATTGAATTTTCCCGCGTAACCGAAGCCGCCGCCCTGGCAGGCTACCACTGGTTAGGACGCGGCGACAAAAATGCGGCTGACGGCGCAGCTGTGCATGCCATGCGCCATGTCCTGAACTCCATTGAAATCGACGGTCAGATTGTGATCGGTGAAGGCGAAATCGACGAAGCCCCGATGCTCTATATTGGTGAAAAAGTCGGTACTGGTCGCGGCGATGCGGTCGACATTGCGGTCGATCCGATTGAAGGCACGCGCATGACGGCGCTTGGCCAGGCTAATGCCCTGGCCGTGATGGCCGTGGGTGATAAAGGCAGCTTTCTGCATGCTCCCGACATGTATATGGAGAAACTGATTGTTGGCCCGGCTGCCCGTGGAGAGATCGATCTCGACCTGCCGCTAGAAACTAACCTGCGTAAAATCGCGATAGCGATGAATAAACCGCTGTCACAGCTAACCGTATCGATTCTGGCAAAGCCACGCCATGATGCGGTGATCAGCCAGTTGCAGCAACTGGGCGTACGGGTATTTACCTTCCCGGATGGCGATGTCGCCGCCTCGATTCTGACCTGCATGCCGGACAGCGAAGTGGATGTGATGTATGGCATCGGCGGCGCACCGGAAGGCGTGGTCTCTGCGGCGGTTATCCGCGCGCTGGATGGCGATATGCAGGGTCGGTTACTGGCCCGTCATCATGTAAAAGGCGACAGCGCTGAAAACCGTCTGCTCGGCGAGCAGGAACTGCAGCGTTGTGCAGAGATGGGGATTGAAGCGGGTAAAAAGCTAACGCTGAGTGAGATGGCGCGCAACGACAATGTTGTGTTTGCCGCCACCGGCATTACCAGTGGCGAGTTGCTGAAAGGCATTACGCGTCAGGGCACTATCGCCACCAGCGAAACTCTGCTGATTCGCGGTAAATCAGGCACCATTCGCCGAATTCAGTCTATTCACTATCTCGACCGCAAAGATTCAGTGCTCCATCCGTTTATCCTGTAACCGGCTGGTTGCCGCGCTCCGGCTGACGTGAGAGCGGCAACCAGCAGAGCAGCATCACCAGCGCTGTGAAGAACATCAGCATGCCAAGGCTGAACTGATCGCGCTGTGGCATCATGGCTGACAGCCACGCCACCAGTCCCGATCCCAGATTCTGCATCCCGCCAATCAGCGCCCCCGCACTACCAGCCAGCCAGGCATAAGGCTCCATCGCGCCTGAAGTTGCCAGCGGGAACAGCATACCGGCACCAAAAAAGAACAGCGCGGCCGGAACCAGCAGCGTCCAGGTATTCATCACGCCAAACCACGCCGGGATCCACATCAGAATGCCCGCCAGCAGGCAGCTATTGACCCCCCACCACATCAGACTGTGCCATGAACCCTGTTCGCGCCCCGCAAACCAGGCACCAAAAAATGCTGCAGGAATCGGCAGGATGAACAGGATGCTGACGGTCAGACTGTGCAGGCCCAGCACGCCGCCCAGCAGAACGCCACAGCTTGATTCAAATACCGCAATGCCCGCCAGCGCACCAATCAGTAGCACAATGTAGCGAACAAAATTTACGTCGCTGAGCAGGCGAACGTAGCGCTTAAAGAAAGGTGTCACTTCCGCACTCTGTGGCCGGGTTTCAGGCAGCCAGCGCGCCATGGATACGGTTACCGCCAGACAGAGCAGCAGCAGAAAAGCAAAGCAGGCGTGCCAGCCAAAGAGCTGAGTCAGCAGTGCGCCAATCACTGGCGCCAGCAGCGGGCTGACCAGAATGCCCATATTAAGCAGACTGTTAGCGCGACGCAGTGCGTGCCCCTCGTAGAGATCACGCGGCATGGTGCGGGCCATCACACCTGCCACGCCGGTTCCCAGTCCCTGAATAGCGCTGCCGAGCACCAGCATATCGAGCGATGTTGCCATCAGTGCCGTGATTGCGCCGATCATAAAGATCACCATGCCCGTCAGGATCACCGGACGCCGACCCACGCTGTCTGACAGCGGGCCGTAAATCAGCTGGGAGCCGCCATAGGTCATCAGATAGGCCGCCATCACACGCTGCAGCACGCCATCCCGCACATTCAGTGCGTCCGCCATCACCGACATTGCCGGGACGTAGATAGTCTGTGCCATCTGACCTACTGCCACCAGTACAATGAGCATCACCAGCAGCGGGCGGTTTTCCAGTTTACTAATCATAATATGCAAAATTTCTTTCTGTGAAAGGAGGTTAAAACAGCGGTTCACCCGCCAGTCATCTTGTTATGCCGGGCAAAATATCAGGATTAGATGACAAAGCGAGAGGTGAACGAAAAGGTCCCGACTTGCATCTGTCAAGTTTACGCACCAGCCTGTAAAGACAAAGCAACAGTTTGTCGATTAGAGCCTTTGCCTGGCTGCAGACTGGCAATCTCACCGGTCAGCCGCGAAAATAGTGACCTGCCTGAATAATCTACAACCAGGGAGTGATTATGGCTGAGTGGGTCAATGCTGAAGTAAAGGAAGTGAAAAACTGGACGGATGCGCTGTTCAGTCTCCGGGTAAAAGCGCCCATCGATCCCTTTATCGCCGGGCAATTTGCCAAACTGGCACTGGAAATCGACGGTGAGCGGGTACAGCGCGCTTACTCTTACGTCAATGCGCCGAAAGATGACCTGCTGGAGTTTTACCTGGTCACCGTGCCAGAGGGCAAGCTGAGTCCGTATCTGCAGGCACTTCGGCCTGGCGATCAGGTGATAGTCACCAAAGAAGCCGCAGGATTCTTTGTGCTGGATGAAGTCCCGACGTGCAAAACCTTATGGATGCTGGCAACCGGCACCGCTATTGGCCCCTATCTTTCCATGCTACAGCAGGGCGAAGGTCTGGATCGCTTTGAAAACATCGTGCTGGTGCATGCCGCACGCTATGCTGCAGACCTGAGCTTTTTGCCTCTGATGCAGCAACTGCAACAGCGCTATTACGGCAAGCTGCACATCCAGACGGTTGTGAGCCGTGAGGAGATCGCCGGTTCGCTGACTGGCCGGGTCCCGGCGCTGATCGAAAATGGTGAGCTGGAGCGTGCCACCGGATTAACGCTGGATGTCGAAAGCAGCCATGTGATGTTGTGCGGCAACCCGCAGATGGTGCGAGATACCCAGCAATTGCTGAAAGAGACGCGCGAAATGCGCAAGCACCTGAAGCGCAAGCCAGGTCATATCACCAGCGAACATTACTGGTGACCTGTTTGCCGGTATCGCACCGGCTGGGTCGCGGTACCAAACCGGTTAGCGCCGGAGGTACCGCGAAAGACACCGAGATCGAGCAGCAGACCGGACAGTAACACGAACGGAATGGCGCGACCCAGCACCCAGGGCAGAATGCCGTCCAGCATGCTCCAGTTCCCTGCCACCAGCAACCAGACAACAATCACCAGTAAACCCCAGTAGCCGCGACGATTGCGATCGTGCAGCCGTTTTACGATGACTGTACTGGCGGGCCACAGCAGACAGACCACACCAAAGGCCGCCATCTGAGTATCGAGCCAGTCGTTTGCCGCTAAGGCGAATAACAGTGTCGTTGTCAGCAACCAAACCGCCTGCCAGATCCAGAAATCACGTCGTCCCAGCCGACCGCGCCAGGAAAAACACCATTGTTGTAACGTCATGCATTATCATCCAGAGAGAAGAAAACCGCCGCGCTTTTGACCTGGCGGATAAAAACCGTTTTAATTTGCGCCTGAGTTTACGGGTTAGGATCGACAAAATGAAGAATTTGCCTGGCGCACTACTATTATCGTTTGCGCTGACGGTTCCGGTATTTGCCGCCGATCCGCCACCGCAGGAACAGGCTGATGCGTTGCCCACCGCACCTTATCTGCTGGCGGGTGCGCCTACCTTTGATATGACTATCGGCCAGTTTCGCGAAAAGTATAATCTGACCAATATGGCGCTAATGCTGCCAGAATATCGCGCCATTGATAATCGGGGCGATAAAAGCAACCTGACGCGCGCCGCCAGCAAAATCAACGAAACCCTCTATGCGTCTACCGCGCTGGAGCCCGGTACCGGCAAAATCAAAACGCTGCAGATTACCTGGCTGCCATTGCCTGGCCCGGATCAGAATGCCTCGCAGCAAAAAGCACTGACCTACATGACAGCCATGTTGCGCTTCTTTGTACCGGGGTTAAGCGCTGATGAGGGACGTAAAAAGCTGGAGGCTTTGCTGAAGCAGGGTAAGGATTTACCCTATTTTGCACAGGTCGAAGGCGCGCTCCGTTTTGTGGTAGCTGACAACGGCGACAAGGGGCTAACCTTCGCCGTTGAGCCGGTAAAACTGGCGCTCGCGCCCCCCTGAGGATGTGGCTGAAAATGACGAAAAGCAAAGCCATCACTACATTTGATCTCTATACTGTCTGGCAGACAACGCTGCCAGATGGCAGCGATTTTTCATGTATCGCGTTATGCGGAGGATAGAATGCGACATCCACTGGTTATGGGTAACTGGAAGTTGAATGGCAGCAAGCAGATCACAACTGAACTGATCGCCGGTCTGCGCAAGGAACTGTCTGGCGTTGAGGGTTGTGGCGTTGCCATTGCACCGCCAGCTCTCTATCTCGAGCAGGCAAAACACGCCCTCTCCGGTAGCCACATCGCACTGGGTGCACAGAACACAGACGTTAACCTGTCTGGTGCGTTTACCGGTGAGGTTTCTGCAGAAATGCTGAAAGATATCGGCGCGAAATATATCATCATCGGCCATTCAGAACGCCGCACTTACCACAAAGAGAGCGACGAATTCATTGCAAAGAAATACGCCGTGCTGAAGTCAGTGGGTCTGATACCAGTGCTGTGCATTGGTGAAACCGAAGCGGAAAACGAAGCGGGTAAAACCGAAGAAGTCTGCGCACGTCAGCTGGATGCCGTACTGGAAACGCAGGGCGCTGAAGCGTTTAAAGATGCGGTCATCGCTTATGAGCCAGTCTGGGCCATCGGTACCGGTAAATCAGCAACTCCTGCTCAGGCACAGGCCGTCCACAAATTCATTCGTGATCATATCGCGAAGAAAGATGCGGCTATCGCGGAACAGGTCATCATTCAGTACGGCGGCTCTGTTAACGATAAGAATGCTGCTGAGCTGTTCACCCAGCCTGACATCGATGGCGCGCTGGTTGGCGGCGCGTCACTGAAAGCGGACGCTTTCTCGGTAATCGTTAAAGCTGCGGCGGCGGCAAAAAGCGCCTAAGCATTAACGTACAGGTTAAGGGCGGCTCTTAAGCCGCCTTTTTTATGGGCGGAATCAGCTGACAGGCGTGATCCTGCAACTCCTCCGCCGAACCGCTGTTCAGCAGCAGCCAGTTTCGTTCGATCGCCATCATCACCAGTCGCCCGTCCCCCAATTCAGCCAGCGCCAGTCCATATTTCCCCATCTCTGTACGTGCCTCTGGCCGCTCATCTGCCAGGCGGATAAATGCACTCTGCTGAGTCAGTTCGGCTGGCGTCAAGGCACGCAGCCAGTAGCGGTGTTTACGCAGCGTAGTGCTCTGCCATTGCGCAGTAAGCTGCGGCGTCAGATGATCAAGCTGCTGACGCACATCGGGTCGCAGACAGGAGAGATGAATATGGAGCTGGTTCTGCGTACGGCCATACTGTGCATTGATAGCCAGTGACAGGGCCCAATCATCAACAGGTGAGCCGCGTCGCTGTGCAAGCAGGGTTCGCTCATGCCAGGCAAGGGCAAAGTAGTTGGGCGCAGCGGGTTGCAGTAACTGCGGGCTTTCGATGCCGGTGATCCTGTCGAGTGGGATAAGCAGATACTGCAACGGCCCGTGCAGGTCTTTCAACATAGCATAGCGATGCGGCAGATCGACACGCTGACAGGGCCCAGGTTCTCCACGGCTCTGCTGGTGAGGCACGCATTTTTCGCTGACGATTTGCCACAGCGCGTCACTGTTCTTTTTGAAATGTATTGCGGCAGCCAGCATCCCCACTATGAGTAGCACCAGCAGAATCGCAACCCGGCTGGCTGCACGACGATTTGTCGGCATAACAAGGCTTCCTGAAAGGCTTAGTAGCCTGCATCCTCGCCTGGTGAGAAAAGAATGTCACGGAGAATTCGGGCAGATAACCCAGCGACTGGACAGAAAGGAGAAAGGCGTGAGGGTGGCGGACAAAACGATAAGCGGCCAGCGCAGGACGCGCTGGCCGCAATGAATTACGGTTTCATAACCTGATCATAGCTGCCGCCATCGGCGAAATGCGCTTTCTGAGCCTGCGTCCAGCCACCAAACTTGTCCTGAATGGTAAACAATTTCACTGGCGCAAAGGTGCTGGCAAATTTCTTCGCGACTTCAGCATCACGCGGACGATAGTAGTTCTGTGCAGCAATAGTCTGGCCTTCTGGCGAGTAGAGATATTTAAGATAAGCGTCTGCGACTTTGCGCGTTCCCTTTTCATCCACCACTTTATCGACCACCGACACAGTCGGTTCAGCCAGAATGGATTCGCTTGGGGTGACAATCTCAAACTTGTCTTTGCCCAGTTTGTTTACCGCCAGATAGGCTTCGTTTTCCCAGGCGATCAGTACATCACCAATCCCACGCTCAACAAAGGTGTTGGTTGCGCCGCGAGCACCGGAATCCTGCACTTCAACATTTTTAAACAGCGCTCTGACGTAAGACAGGGCTTTCGCCTGATCGCCATTGTTATGATCCAGTGCCCAGCCCCATGCCGCCAGATAGTTCCAGCGGGCACCGCCGGAAGTTTTTGGATTAGGAGTGATAACGGATACACCTGGCTTCGTCAGGTCGCCCCAGTCATGGATGCCTTTAGGATTATCTTTGCGCACCAGGAAAACAATGGTCGAGGTATAAGGCGCGGAGTTGTCGGGCAGACGCTGAATCCAGTTTTTATCAATACGACCGCGTTCTGCAATAGCATCAACGTCCGATTGCAGCGCCAGTGTGACCACATCCGCACGGATGCCGTTAATCACTGAAGTCGCCTGCTTGCCGGAACCGCCGTGAGACTGACGGACAACGACATTATCGCCGGTTTCCTGTTTGTAGTGCGCACTGAACGCTTTGTTGTACTGTTCGTAAAGCTCACGCGTTGGATCGTAGGAAACGTTTAACAGTTGAATGTCTTTCGCCAGAACGCTGGTTGAGGCCAGCAACAGGGTAACGCCAATACTCCACTTGTTCATTAAGCACTCTCCCAATGTCGTTATGGGCTAAGCGTGACATAAACCAATACAGAGCTAAAAGAATTAAAAATAAGCTGTTATAACCACGGGGAATATATAAGCGAAATGCCGGGGCGCGCTGCGCAGCACACCCCACGGAGGAATTAATAGAGTTTTTTCGCGGTGTCGAGCCAGTCGCGTTTAAACGGACGCTTCATATTTTCAATCGCGTCAACGATGTCGTGATGCACCATCTTCTCGTTCTGAATACCGACGCAACGGCCGCCGTAACCCTGCATCAGCAGTTCAATAGAGTAAGCTCCCATGCGTGACGCCAGAATACGGTCATACGCGCAGGGTGCACCGCCTCGCTGAATATGGCCCAGAACGGTAGAACGAGTTTCACGTTTGGTTTCTGTTTCAATGAAACGCGCCAGATCGTCGATATCGCAGATATGCTCAGTAATCGCAACGATAGCGTGCTTTTTACCTTTGGCGATGCCCGCTTTGATTTCTGCTACCAGCTCTTCGCGGGTATACGGGAACTCCGGCAGTACAATAAACTCACAACCACCGGCAATCGCCGCAGCCAGTGTCAGATCGCCACAGTAGCGGCCCATCACTTCAACAATTGAAATACGCTGATGCGATGAAGAGGTGTCACGCAGGCGGTCAATCGCTTCAACTACAGTTTCCAGCGCAGTGAAATAGCCGATGGTGTAATCCGTTCCGGCAACGTCGTTATCGATGGTGCCTGGCAGACCAATGCAGGGGAAGCCCATTTCAGTCAGGCGCTTAGCACCCATGTAGGAACCGTCACCACCAATAACAACCAGCGCATCGATGCCGCGTTTTTTCATGTTTTCAATGGCAACCTGACGTACATCTTCATTACGGAATTCAGGGAAACGCGCTGAGCCCAGGAAAGTGCCACCGCGGTTAATCATGTCGGAGACGCTATAGCGATCAAGATTGATCATGCGATCTTCGTACAGTCCCAGATAGCCGTCATAGATCCCAAAAACTTCCAGTCCTTCACTCAGCGCGGAACGTACCACTCCACGAATAGCTGCGTTCATGCCTGGGGCGTCACCGCCGCTGGTTAATACACCAATTTTTTTGATCATGACAACCTCTGGATTGTTCAAAACTAAGGGTTAATCCTGCCTGTCGATCGCTGCTGAAGATCATTTTACGACTCGCGCGACACGTGATGGCAGATAGTATATCAAAGGCTTGCTGCTGAATTGATTCAGGTCAGACAACTTTTCACTATTTTTTGCAGCAATGTTAGCGTTACGTCATCCCTTACGTATCGACTTGATTCATTTAAGTTAAAAACCCAGGGAATCCTCTCTCTCGAACGGTACCACAGAACAAGGATCCTGATGAATAATTACGTCTGAGCCGGGAAATTCTTTACGTAACGCTTTCTCAACCTGATCTGCCACACGATGTGCCTGCACCAGTGGCAGCTGATCTTCCAGTTCCAGATGAAGCTGTATAAATTTGGTCGGCCCGGACTGTCGGGTTCGCAGATCGTGAACGCCCTGCACCTGCGGCCAGTTTGTCGCAAGTGTCAGGATTTGCTGCCGCTCCTCTTCCGGTAACGCACGATCCAGCAATGACTGAACCGCCTCGTAGCCCATACGCAATGCGCTGTAGAGAATAAAAATGCCAATCCCCAGCGCGAACAGGGCATCCGCCCGGGCAAAGCCATAGCTGCTCAGCACCAGCGCAATCAAAATAGCGCCATTCATGATGACGTCAGACTGATAGTGAAGCATGTCAGCCCGAATCGCCTGACTGCGGGTTTTACGAACCACCCAGCGCTGAAAGGCCACCAGTACCAGCGTTGAACTCAGCGCGACAACGGTCACCACGATGCCGATGCCGGGTGCCCGCAGCACATTGGGCGTCGCCAGATGCTGGAGGCCGGTCAGAAACAGAAACAGCGCCGAGCCGGAAATAAACATACTTTGCGCAAGTGCCGCCAGCGACTCCGCTTTACCGTGTCCAAACGTATGATCTTCGTCGGCAGGCTGAAGCGCATAACGCACCACCAGCAGATTGGTCAGCGATGCGGCGATATCTACCAGTGAATCAACCAGAGAGGCCAGTAAACTCACTGAACCGGTGTACCACCAGGCAAAAATTTTCACGAGTAGCAGCATAGACGCCAGAATGGTGGCGGCGATCGCAGCGCGCTTTACCAGTCGGCCATAAGAGGGTTGCATGCCAGATTCCTTGGGCAACATCAGTGAGGATGCGCACTAAATGAATGAATGTATGGCTGAAGTTTAACACCGTGAGGCGGGCAGTGCTTAGCGGGTCATTGAACGGTTCAGTTTCTTTCGCGAAAGCGCGGCAGGTAAAAAAACAAGCCCCGGCCTCTGTAGGAGGACGGGGCAAAGTGTCATACACATCAGTGCCAGAACACATTCAGGCTCTGGCTTATGTTGAGAAAGGGTCAGCGATTACTTTTTGCCGCCTTTTTTCCCGGCTTCTGATGCTTTTTCACGATCGTTTTTGAAGTTTCCGCCACCGCTGTTCTGGCTGCCTTTCTTACCGGCTTCAGACGCTTTTTGCGGATTATCTGCGAAATTACCTGAACCACCACGATGCTCTGCCATAACTTACTCCGTTAATAGATTCATTCAGGACGACATAATGTGGTTGTTGCTCCCTGAGACTTCGCAAAGACACTAAACTTCCCTGCAGTGACAGAATTAAGTATAGAGGGTACGCATGAACCAGCAAGCGTAACGCGGTGGTTCTATCTCCCTGAAAATCAAAACAAAGCTTATGAAGCATGACTGGAAATCTTTTATTTTCAGACAGTTATAATATTTAAATCTCTGCAAAACTCTTGCCGGTACGCTTAAATCTAAGCGATGACCTGAATAGTAAGGAATCGGCGGGCCTGACGAATTAAAGATCATCAAGCGCTAATAAAACAGGGGTTTTGTTGCGCGGTGATGATTCCAGTCAAAATAAAAAAAGTGAAAAAAAGATAAAAAAAACCCCCACCATCATGGTGGGGGAAGACAGGGATGTGTCTATGGCAAGGAAAACAGGGATACTATGTTACTGGTTACTGCTGGTACTACTCACTGCCTGCAGCGATGACACCGACTGCAAATTCGAAAACTGTCGCAGCTCATTAAGTCGCTGCTGGTAATTCTTATGTAACGCCGACTGCTGAGCTGGCGTTAGCAGTTGAAACATTTGATTCTGTACGCGCGCCATCTCGACCTGCTGTTCAACCTGAACTCTGGCGATGACTTCCGCCTTCTCGCGGATGGCCGCTTCATTAAACTGGTCTGCAGTCACTAACTCGTGTAGGGCTGCGATATCGTCAATATGAACTACCGGGCGTTCGTGTCGGGCCTGTTGCATCAGGTCACGCATCTGCTGACGTTGCTCTTCCGTCAACTCGATGCCATCGAACATGTGGCTTTGCGGATTTTGCGTCATACTGCCTGTCGGCAATCCGCCGTGATGCATCTCGCCAATCGTCGTCGCATCTTTAGCATCTGCGCTGGCGACACTCAGAACCATCGCTGAGGCAAGGACGACGGCGGTTAATTTGCGCATCGTGTACTCCAGTTCGTTCCGTTTTGCGATTCAACGGGAGCCAGTGTACGGCGACAGCTGCAAACATCCGTCAGGGGGTGTAAAACTACGTAAAGCGATGGATAGGTGCGCCAGGAACACGGTATTTTGCCTGCGGAGGGCTACAAAAATGAATAAAATCCTGTTGGTAGATGACGACCGCGAATTAACTTCGCTTTTAAAAGAACTGTTAGAAATGGAAGGGTTTGAAGTGGTGGTAGCCAGTGATGGTGAACAAGCGCTGAACCTGCTTAATAACTCTATTGATTTGCTTTTACTGGATGTCATGATGCCGAAGAAAAACGGTATCGACACCCTGAAAGAACTGCGTCAGCAACATCAAACTCCCGTCATCATGCTAACGGCGCGTGGCAGCGAGCTGGATCGCGTGCTGGGCCTCGAACTGGGTGCAGATGACTATCTACCTAAGCCGTTTAACGATCGCGAACTGGTGGCGCGTATTCGCGCTATTCTGCGGCGCTCAAACTGGAGTGAACAGCAGCAGCAACAAGACAATAGCTCCCCCACGCTGGAAGTGGACTACCTGCGTCTCAATCCCGGCCGTCAGGAGGCCAGTTTTGATGATGTTACGCTGGATCTTACCGGTACTGAGTTCACCCTGCTCTATCTGCTGGCACAGCATCTGGGTCAGGTGGTGTCGCGTGAACATCTGAGTCAGGAAGTGCTGGGCAAACGCCTGACACCTTTTGACCGCGCGATTGATATGCATATCTCGAATCTGCGTCGCAAGCTCCCTGAGCGCCGCGACGGTCATCCCTGGTTTAAAACCTTACGTGGCCGCGGCTACCTGATGGTTTCGGCATCATGATTGGAAGTCTGACCACCCGTATCTTCGCCATCTTCTGGTTAACGCTGGCGCTGGTGTTGATGCTGGTGCTAATGGTGCCGAAGCTCGATTCACGACAGATGACCTCGCTGCTGGAGAGTGAAGAGCGGCAAGGCATTATGATTGAGCAACACGTCGAAGCAGAGCTGTCGCAGGATCCCCCTAATGATCTGATGTGGTGGCGTCGTCTGTTTCGGGCCGTGGAAAAGTGGGCACCGCCGGGTCAGCGGCTACTGTTAGTGACCAGTGAAGGTCGGGTGATCGGCGCGCAACACAATGAAATGCAGGTTATCCGCAATTTTATCGGCCAGTCTGACAATGCCGATCATCCGCAGAAAAAGAAATATGGTCGTGTTGAGCTGGTAGGGCCTTTTGCCGTTCGCGATGGCGAAGATAATTACCAGCTTTACATGATCCGTCCCGCCAACAGTTCCCAGCTCGATTTCGTCAATCTGCTGTTTGACCGTCCGTTGCTGCTGCTTATCGTCACCATGCTCATCAGCTCACCGCTGCTGCTCTGGCTGGCCTGGAGCCTGGCACGTCCGGCGCGTAAGCTGAAATATGCCGCCGATGAAGTCGCAAGCGGGAACCTACGCCAGCATCCGGAACTGGAATCTGGCCCACAGGAATTTCTGGCTGCAGGTTCCAGCTTTAACCAGATGGTCAGTGCGCTGGAACGGATGATGACCGGTCAGCAACGCCTGTTATCTGATATCAGCCATGAGCTTCGTACCCCGCTTACCCGTCTGCAACTTGCTACCGCGCTACTGCGTCGGCGTCAGGGCGAAGGTAAAGAGCTGGGCCGCATTGAAATGGAAGCACAGCGTCTCGATGGCATGATTAACGATCTGCTGGTGCTGTCGCGCACCCAGCATAAAAATGCGCTGGTCAGCGAAGCGATGAAGGCTAATCAGTTGTGGAGTGGGGTGCTGGAAGACGCCCGTTTCGAAGCTGAGCAGATGGGCAAGAAAATGGACATTCCCTATCCGCCAGGCCCGTGGCCGCTTTATGGCAATCCTCATGCGCTGGAGAGTGCGCTGGAAAATATCGTTCGCAATGCGCTGCGTTATTCACACACACATATTAGCGTCAGCTTCTCTGTCGATATTTCCGGCATCACGGTACATGTTGATGATGATGGTCCAGGCGTGAGTCCGGAAGATCGTGAACAGATTTTCCGTCCCTTCTACCGTACCGATGAAGCGCGCGATCGCGAATCAGGCGGCACCGGTCTCGGCCTGGCCATTGTCGAAACGGCAGTGCAGCAACATCGCGGCTGGGTTAAAGCCGATGACAGTCCATTGGGCGGCCTGCGTCTGACCCTCTGGTTGCCGCTCTACTCCTCTGGTCGTCAATAATTTGCTATGCTTCGGCCCCTGTCACCGGGGGCCTTATGCTTAATATTGTCTTGTTTGAACCAGAAATTCCGCCTAATACCGGCAATATCATCCGCCTGTGCGCCAATACAGGCTTTCAACTCCATCTGATTCAGCCGCTCGGCTTTGCCTGGGATGACAAGCGCTTACGCCGTGCCGGACTGGATTACCACGAATTCACTGCCATTAAATTCCACCACGACTATCCGTCGTTTATCGCCTCAGAGTCACCTGAGCGTCTGTTTGCACTGACGACCAAAGGCACGCCTGCACACAGTGCTGTCGCATATCAGGCTGGCGATTATCTGCTGTTTGGGCCGGAGAGCCGTGGACTGCCAACGGAAATACTGGCAGCGTTACCGGCTCAGCAGAAAATCCGTATCCCGATGAGAGCGGAAAGCCGCAGTATGAATTTGTCGAACGCTGTATCGGTGGTGGTCTATGAAGCGTGGCGCCAGCTGGATTACGGGGGCGCGCTGATTAAAGACTAGATGCCGTCGCCAAACTGAAAACCCGCCAGGCTGCCATTGAAGTGCTGGTCCATATCCATCGACGGCTTCTCACTGCCTGGCTTACCGACGATGCGCGCGGGTACGCCTGCTGCCGTGGTGTGCGGCGGCACTGGCTGTAACACCACGGAACCGGCGCCGATTTTTGCTCCCCTGCCGACTTCAATATTGCCCAGGACTTTTGCACCGGCACCAATCATCACCCCTTCACGGATTTTCGGATGACGGTCGCCGCTGGTTTTGCCGGTACCGCCCAGCGTCACCGATTGCAGGATCGAAACATCATTCTCAACGACGGCAGTTTCACCAATCACAATGCCTGTGGCATGGTCGAGCATGATGCCGTGGCCTATGTTGGCGGCAGGATGAATATCGACTGCAAAGGAAACGGAGATTTCATTTTGCAGATAAACCGCCAGCGCGCGTCGGCCTTCATTCCACAGCCAGTGGCCAATGCGGTAGGCCTGTAAGGCGTGAAAACCTTTGAGGTAGAGCAGCGGCGTGGAATATTTATCGACTGCCGGGTCGCGCTGGCGTACTGCCTGAATATCGTAAGCCGCAGACATAATCATCGACGGATCTTCACGGTAGGCTTCTTCAACAATTTCACGAATGGCGATGGCGGGCATAATCGGGTTAGCCAGTTTGTTGGCCAGCATATAACTCAGTGCGCTACCGAGATTTTCATGCTTGAGCAATGTCGCGTGGAAGAAACTGGCCAGCATTGGCTCACAATCAGCCAAGGCTCGCGCTTCTGCTTTGATATTATTCCAGACCAGTTCTAACTCATCAGACGACATTGCTGTTTTCTCCCGATAAAAAAAGCGCCTGAATGGGCGCTGCAGGTGATGATGCTACGCGTCCTGCGTTAGCCAGTGCTGTTTTCGTCCTTCCTTGTGCGTCCCAGCAGACTCAATGCTGCATCTCTCGCCGGTTTTTCGCAATACAACACCTGATAAATCTGCTCGGTAATCGGCATTTCCACACCAAAACGCGCAGCCAACGCTTTGACTTCTTTAGTGTTTCTGTAACCTTCTACAACTTGTCCGATAATGCGTTGCGCGCTATCGACATTCTCGCCCTGGCCCAGCATCATGCCAAAACGACGGTTACGTGACTGATTATCAGTACAGGTCAGCACCAGATCGCCCAGACCCGCCATACCCATGAAGGTCGTGGGGTCGGCACCCAGTGCTGCGCCCAGCCGACTCATTTCAGCCAGACCACGCGTGATCAATGCGGTACGAGCATTCGCGCCAAAACCAATCCCGTCAGAGATCCCGGCACCGATAGCAATCACATTTTTCACCGCGCCGCCCAGCTGTACGCCAATGAAGTCAGGGTTATTATAAACACGGAAACTTTTACCGCAGTGCAGCTTCTGTTGCAGATCGTCAGCAAACTGGGCATCCGTGGCGGCTAGCGCGATGGCCGTGGGTAAGCCTGCGGCCAGCTCTTTCGCAAAGGTTGGTCCGGAGATCACTGCCAGCGGAATAGCATCGCCCACAATTTCACGCGCCACATCCTGCAGCAGACGGCCGGTCTCTTTTTCCAGACCCTTGGTCGCCCAGACAATACGCGAGTCTGACCGCAGATGAGGCTTGATCTGCTGCAGCACATCGCCAAACACATGACTCGGGACCACGATTAATAAGTCGCGGCTGGCAGCAATGGTTTTGGTCAGATCAGGTTCAAGGGAAAGATTGTCGGGGAACGGTACATCGGGCAGAAAAGCAGTGTTGCAGCGGTCAGTCTGGAGTTGTGCCAGATGCGCCGGGTTATGTCCCCACAACAGCACCGGATGGCCGTTACGGGCCAGCGTAATCGCCAAAGCGGTGCCGTAGGAGCCGGCACCGATGACGCTAATCGAAGCGTGAGTTGTCATCAGGCATCCTGATGTTGTTCAGCACCTTCTTCACCTTGCTGCTGCTGCAGGTAGTTCATGAACAGCGCATCAAAGTTAACCGGTGCCAGGTTCAGCTGCGGGAAGGTACCACGTGATACCAGGCTGGTAATGCATTCACGTGCGTACGGGAACAGGATATTCGGGCAGTATGCACCCAGGCAATGTGCCATCTGCGTTCCTTCAATACCGCTGATAGTGAAAATACCGGCCTGCTGAACTTCACACAGGAAAGCGGTTTCTTCGCCCACGGTGGCGGTTACAGTCACACGAAGTACCACTTCATAAACTTCGTCAGCCAGCTGAGAAGATGCAGTGTCCAGATCCAGTTTAACGTCCGGTTCCCACTCTTTCTGGAAAACCTGCGGTGCATTTGGCGCTTCAAAAGAGATATCTTTAGTGAATACGCGCTGAATCTGGAATTGCATTTCGTTGGTGTTATGTTCTGACATGTGACCAAATCCTATATATGAGATTGTCCGGCGTAAAATTACGCCTGCAGTAAGGGATCTAAACCTTCGCGATTATCGAGTGCGAATAAGTCATCGCAGCCACCAATGTGCTGCGCATCAATAAAAATCTGAGGTACGGTAGTACGGCCGCTACGCTTGATCATCTCTTCGCGTTTTGCCGTGTCTCCATCAATGGGGATCTCCTGAAACGTAACGCCTTTTTGCGTTAACAGCGCCTTCGCCCGATGGCAGTAGGGACAGGTGGCTTTGGTATACATTTCAACATTTGCCATGATCAGCACCTCTGTAAAATTATTTGCCGCGAACTAAGGGCAGATTTTCACCGCTCCAGCCACTGATACCCTCTTTCAGCACTGAAACCTGCTCAAAGCCTGCAGCGCTCAAATGCGCAGCAGAATCACCCGCGCTTTGTCCGGTTGCACATACCACAATTATGGGCTGCGCTTTATGCTTTGCCAGTTCGTCTACGTTGCCTTTTTTAATCTCAGCGGCTGCCACATTCAGCGCACCTGAAATATGCCCCCTGCGGAAATCGTCGCGCGAACGCACGTCTACCACTACCGCGTCCTCTTTGTTAATCAGGCGGGTGGCTTCACCGCGGCTGATCGTTTTTACCTTAGAGAACATTCCTTTAACGGTAGTCACAATCACCAGAACGAGTAAAACGACCCATGCCAGACTCAGGATGGGGTGATTGCTTGCAAACTGCATAATTTCTTGCATGAGGGGTAACGACTCCAGACCGGGCTAATAAGCTAAAACAAGGGTTCTGAGTATACCTGCGCCACTTCGCATGTACAGATGCTATGCGGCCAGAGTATCGATTTGTGCGCCATTTTCCAAAAAAAGTGGCTGAATAGCAAAAATGGCGTAAGGCTTAATCCATCTCATGGCGAAAGTGGACATAACTGGAAAAGCAAATGCCCGTGGGGAGCACTGGTAAGCGGCGGTTCATCGTGGAATAATCATTGGCCTATGAAGGGAAAAACAACCGTTTCGCACACAAGGACCCGTCCCAACGGCCATAACCTGCCGTTGTTCACACACTTGTCCAGCCTCTCCCTTAGCCTGCTTTGTGCGGGGGCATTGTTATTGCCCATCGCCGCCCCTGGTGCAGAAGATAGCAAATCTCAGTTGCAATCTATTCAGCAAAACATTGCTGAAAAAGAGAAAAGCGTCAAAACGCAGAAGGTGCAGCGCAGCAAATTACTGGATCAACTGCAAAGCCAGGAAAAAATCATCGCTCAGGCAAGCCGTCAACTGCGTGACACCCGCAACAGTCTTACCGCGCTGAATGACGAGATCAAACAGCTCGCCACCTCCATCGTCCGGCTTGAAAAACAGCAAACCCAGCAGGAAAGCTTGCTTTCAAAGCAACTTGATGCGGCGTTTCGTCAAGGGAAGCACAACGGCGTACAGCTTTTGATGGGCGGTGAAGAGAGTCAGCGTAGTGAGCGTATTCTGGCCTACTTCGGCTATCTTAATGCTGCCCGCCAGAAAAGTATCGAATCGCTGCAAAAGACACGCCAGGACTTAGATCAGCAACGCGCCACGCTGGAGCTGAAGCAGCAGCAGCAGAAGGGCTTATTGGCGCAGCAGCAGGGCCAGCAACAGAAATTGCAACAGGCGAGCGACGCGCGTAAAAAGACCCTGGCTTCACTGGAAAGCGCGCTGGAAAAAGATCAGGCCGATCTGGTCGAGATGCGTCAGAATGAAAGCCGTCTGCAGGATAAGATCGCCCGGGCGGAACGCGAGGCGCGTGAGCGCGCAGCCCGTGAAGCGCGTGAGGCGGAAAAAGTGCGTCAGCGCCAGGCGCAGGCGAAAGCTAAAGGCTCCAGCTATCAGCCGACCCAGAGCGAACGCGAACTGGTGGCCCGCACCGGTGGACTTGGTCGCGCGGGCGGACAGGCCTTGTGGCCGGTACACGGGCGCATTGAACATCGCTTTGGTGAACAGCTGCAGGGGGAACTGCGCTGGAAAGGGCTGGTAATTGATGCACGCGAAGGTACCGAGGTAAAAGCTATCGCCGATGGTCGTGTGCTGATGGCCGACTGGTTACAGGGCTATGGTCTGGTGGTTGTGCTGGAGCATGGTAAAGGCGATATGAGCCTGTATGGCTATAACCAAAGTGCGCTGGTGAGCGTGGGTACTCAGGTGAAGGCAGGACAGCCTATCGCGCTGGTCGGCACCAGTGGTGGCCGTGGCACCCCGTCGCTCTATTTTGAAATCCGACGTCAGGGACAGGCCGTCAATCCACTCCCGTGGTTAGGAAAATAGATTTTGCTACAACGTCGAAAAATTCCCGTGCTGTTGAGCGCCCTGCTGTTCAGCTACGCGGCTCAGGCTGCCAAACTGGCCATTGTCATCGATGACGTAGGCTATCGCCCTGCCGAAGAGAACAAGGTCCTACAGATGCCGCAGGCCATTTCAGTGGCTGTATTGCCCAACGCGCCCCATGCCCGTGAAATGGCGACTAAAGCACATCAGAGTGGTCACGAAGTGTTGATCCATCTCCCGATGGCGCCGCTGAGCAAACAGCCACTGGAAAAAGATACGTTAACACCGGAGATGAGCAGCGAAGAGGTTACCCGCATCATGCGTAATGCGGTTAACAACGTGCCTTATGCAGTGGGTCTGAACAACCATATGGGCAGCAGGATGACCTCAAGCCTGCCCGGAATGCAAAAGGTGATGCAGGCGCTGAACCATTACAATCTCTACTTTCTGGATAGCATGACAATCGCCAACAGTCAGGCTATTCCTGCTGCGCAGGGTACCCAGGTCAAAGTACTCAAACGCCGGGTCTTCCTCGATGACATCCAGGATATTAACGCCATCCGCCAGCAGTTCAGTCAGGCGGTGAAGCTGGCACAGCGCGACGGTTACGCCATTGCCATTGGTCATCCCCACCCTACGACCGTGCGGGTACTGCAGCAGATGTTACCCACATTGCCAGCCGACATTACACTGGTTCGCCCCAGCCAGTTGCTGAACGAATCGCTCCGCAACAGCCCCCGGATGCCTGTTGCTCCGGCAAAACCGGTGACACCGCGCTTCCAGCCTGCTGGGCTGTGTAAAGCGAAACAACCGCTGGCGCCTGTTCCTGCCACCAGAGCCTTAACAGTCATTGCTGAAAGCGTGAATCACAGCCCGCTATTTAACACGCTAAAAAATCTGTTCTGAATTTGCTACGAATGCTAAGTATTCAGCTTAGCGTTCATTTATACGCAGAAATTACTATAATCCTGGGTCAGACAACAACGGGCTCTGCGGGAACAGTGATAGGGATGACGATTA
Source organism: Pantoea sp. AS142 (assembly GCF_037152305.1). Lineage (NCBI taxonomy): Bacteria > Pseudomonadati > Pseudomonadota > Gammaproteobacteria > Enterobacterales > Erwiniaceae > Pantoea > Pantoea sp. AS142. The sequence continues at coordinate 53,235 of NZ_JBBCMO010000013.1, forward strand.
ATAAACAAAAAATCCTGCTGCTGGATAACGGCAGAGAGTGGGGCGGCGGCACCAACAGTATGCTGGAGCTGTTGAAGCGTATCGATCGTCAAAAGTTTGATATCACCTGCTGCTTCTATCACAACTACAGGCGTGGCAACGACGAAACCATCGAGGCCACGCTGAATGCGCTGGCCATTCCGGTCTTTTTTATTCCGCAAATTAAACAGCCACGCTGGGCAAAATTTGTTAAAGAGACGGCGCGGGCACTGCTGTTTTTCAATAAAAGGCTCAAGAAGCTCGCCATCGACCAGATTGATACACGCTGGCGTATCATGCCCAATGCCAGCAAAATCAATTCACTGCTGCAGCTGGGAAAGTTTGACACGCTCTATATGAATAACCAGCCCAGCACCAATGTGGAAGGTTATCTGGCGGCGCGCAGCCTGGAGGTCGCGGTGGTACAACACTGCCGTATCGATCCAGAACTGGAACCGCGACTGGTAAACATGGTCAATCAGGATTGCCAGGCGGTCATTGCTGTGTCGCAGGGCGTGAATAACACCCTGCGCAGCCATGGTATTGATGCTGAACGTTGTTTTACTGTCAATAACGCTATCGATATCCACCAGCCTCTGCCTGACCGCCTTGAAGTACGCCAACGTTTTAAGCTGTTTCCTTCGACCTTTGTGTTTGGCACGATAGGCTCCCTGATACTACGTAAATCAAATCACCATATTCTGCAGGCGCTGGGCCGTTTTAAACGCGCTAACCCCGACGCAGACTGGAGGATGGTGATTGTCGGAGCGGGTCCGGAACTTCAGCATCTGCTGCAACTCGCGACCGCGGAGAACATCCAGCATCACGTAGTCTTTACGGGCTTTCAGAACAATGCGCTGGATTACCTCACTGCCTTTGATACGTTTATTCTTGCCTCACGCAGTGAAGGCTTACCCCGGGTTGTGCTGGAAGCGATGCTGGTCAATACCGCCGTAGTGGGATCCCGTGTGGTCGGCACTGCCGAATTGATCAGTCATGGCGAAACCGGGCTGCTGTTTGATTATGGCAACGTGGTGCAGCTTACCCAGCAGCTAACCGCGCTGTGGCAGGATGCGGATTTACGTCAAAGCCTGATCATTTCGGCAGCAAAACGCGTACGTGAACAGTACGCCATCGAAACCTATATCAGCGGCGTCGAGAATATTTTGCAAAGCGTCGTCAAACAGAGACCTCATGCTTAATTTTTTAAATCCCCGTCATCGCCACATCAGGGCGAGCCATAACCTGCCTTATTCGAATACAGCAGTTCAGGGTACTGTGCCGGTCACGTCTGTCGTGATTCCCTGCACTGGCGCGGACTATATTGAAGAAGCCTTGCTCAGTGCCGATTTTGCGGCGCGCTTTGCGACACTGGTAGACGAGATCGTGATTGTCAGCGATCAGCCAGCTCATGCCTTTGGCAGCCTGCCAGTAAAAACCCGCGTTGCGACGCTGGATGTTCCGCATCGGGAGGAGAGTTATCGTTACAAACAGATCTATCGCAGTCGCCTGATCAAATTGCAGGCACCCTTACAGGCAAAAGGTAACGGCATTCTGATGATCGATTCCGACCTCAATTTGCTTAAGATGCCTGAGATCATGATGAAGCCAGGCCATCTCTATTCCAGCTTTCGCCAGGGGAAAATGATTGCCAAGCTGGCTGATACGCCGGAAGAGGCGATTCCCGCCTACTACCCGCACAGCATCCGACCGTATCTGGTGGATCACGTTAATGGGGCTTACCTGGCTGCCACGCGTGAAGTCTGGCAGCGCATTTCACCGCTGTGGCTGACGCTGTTTAATGATACCTGGAATTTAATGAACGACAGCCAGCCGCCTACTGACCAGCTGCCGCTCGCGGCGTTGCTGGACATGCTGGATATTAAAACTGTCAATCTGGGGGAATGGGCTAACTGGCCGGTCTCAAAGAAAATTGGCGGTCAGTCAGCGGTGATCCCGCCTGAAGTGGTAGGCGCACATGGCGGCTTTCCACTGTCGGAATGGCAAAAATACCTTGCCGATCCACAACAGCCACTGAACTTTAAAGGCCAGGATTACACGCGCAAAGTGCGCTACCTGACCGACGAAGAGAAAAAGCAAAGCTGATCCTGCGGCCGCCCGGCGGCCGTTGCTTTAATCCCAGCTCAGTATCACTTTTCCCGAGCGTCCAGAACGCATCTCATCAAAACCCTGCTGAAAATCGTCAATCCCATAGCGATGGGTAATAACCGGCGTTAAATCGAGACCGGACTGTATCAGCGCCGCCATTTTGTACCAGGTTTCAAACATCTCCCGGCCATAAATTCCCTTAATAAAAAGCCCCTTGAAGATCACCAGGTTCCAGTCAATCGCCATTTCCCCTGGCGGGATGCCTAGCAGTGCAATCCGTCCACCATGATTCATCACCTCCAACAACGAACGGAACGCGGGGGGCGTACCGGACATTTCCAACCCAACATCAAATCCTTCCGTCATGCCCAGCGAATGCATCACTTCACGAAGGTCTTCCTTCGCCACATTGACTGCGCGCGTGACGCCCATTTTCCGCGCCAGGGCCAGTCGATACTCATTGATGTCAGTGATCACCACGTTACGGGCACCGACATGGCGACAGACCGCAGCGGCCATGATGCCGATAGGACCCGCGCCGGAGATCAGCACATCCTCACCCACCAGATCGAACGATAGTGCGGTATGTACGGCGTTGCCGAACGGATCAAAGATTGCCGCCAGCTCATCGGAAATGTTGTCGGGAATGTTGAACGCATTGAAGGCCGGGATGACCAGATACTCCGCGAAGCATCCCTGGCGGTTAACGCCCACGCCCATACTGTTACGGCATAAATGCGTTCGTCCGGCGCGGCAGTTGCGGCAATGTCCGCAAGTGATATGCCCTTCGCCCGAGACCCGATCCCCAATCGTAAAGCCTTTCACTTCCTGTCCTATCGCGACCACTTCACCCACATATTCATGACCGACAATCATCGGCACCGGAATGGTTTTACGCGACCAGTCATCCCAGTTGTAGATATGGACATCGGTGCCGCAGATGGCGGTTTTACGAATTTTAATCAGCAGATCGTTGTGACCCGGCTCAGGAAACGGCGCATCAGTCACCATCCAGATGCCCGCTTCCTTCTTCAGTTTGGCGAGTGCTTTCATGACGGCCTCCTCAGGCGATGACGCCCAGTTGTTTGCCGATACGGGTAAAGGCCGCCACCGCACGTTCCAACTGTTGTTGGGTGTGCGCCGCAGAGATTTGGGTGCGAATGCGGGCCTGACCTTTTGGCACTACCGGATAGAAGAAGCCGGTAACGTAGATGCCCTCCTTTTGCAGCAGGCGCGCAAACTCCTGGGCAATGCTGGCTTCACCCAGCATCACCGGGATAATGGCGTGATCGGCACCGGCCAGGGTAAAGCCCGCCGCCGTCATCTGCTCCCGGAAGTAACGGGCGTTGTTCCACAGGCGCTGACGCAGTCCGTCGCCTTCGCTGAGCAGATCCAGCACCCGCAGCGAGGCGGCAACAATGGCTGGGGCGAGCGAGTTAGAGAAGAGATAAGGACGTGAACGCTGGCGCAGCCACTCCACTACGTCTGCTTTTGCTGCAGTGTAGCCACCGGACGCGCCACCCAGCGCTTTACCCAGCGTGCCAGTAATAATGTCGACCCGGCCCATGACGTCGCAATACTCATGGGTTCCGCGTCCGGCGTTCCCGACAAAGCCAACCGCATGGGAATCATCCACCATGACCAGCGCGGAGAACTCATCGGCCAGATCGCAGATGGCTGGCAGATTAGCAATCACCCCATCCATTGAGAACACACCATCGGTAGCGATCAGAATATGACGGGCACCTTTATCACGCGCTTCCTGCAGCGAGGCGCGCAGCTGCGCCATATCGTTATTGGCATAGCGGTAACGCTGCGCTTTGCATAGCCGGACGCCATCAATAATGGAAGCGTGGTTCAGCGCATCAGAGATTACCGCATCCTGCGCATCAAGCAGGGTTTCAAACAGGCCGCCGTTGGCATCGAAACAGGAGGAGTAGAGAATGACATCCTCCATACCGAGAAATTTTGCCAGCCTTTTTTCCAGTTGCTTATGGCTGTCCTGCGTACCGCAGATAAAACGCACCGACGCCATGCCAAAGCCATGCGAATCCATCCCTTCTTTTGCCGCCTGAATCAGCGCCGGATGGTTCGCTAAACCTAAGTAGTTATTGGCGCAGAAGTTAATCACTGCCGGATCGCTGCCAACCGCTATATCCGTCTGCTGGGCAGAGGTGATGATCCGCTCCTGTTTAAACAGTCCTTCCTGACGTGCGTCATCAAGTTGCTGACGAAGTTGTTGATAAAATTGCGCAGGCATCATTGCTCTCCTCAGATGGCAAAAACCTGGCATATCTTACTGAACAGATCGCCTCCTCACGATAAATCACCCAACATAATGTCATTTTTGCAGCATAGTTCACGCCACGAGGATGTATGCACACAGCGTTACAGAGTCATCTGGCTGTCTGCACTCTGATGAAATGTTATGATGTGAGGTATTCGTGTGTGAAACCTCCTGTTTCACCCTACAACGTTGAAGGTAACAACATGATTATCGTAACTGGCGGCGCAGGAATGATTGGCAGCAACATCGTCAAAGCGCTGAACGATCGCGGTCACACCGATATTCTGGTGGTGGATAATCTGAAGGATGGCACCAAGTTTGCCAATTTAGTCGACCTCGATATCGTCGATTACATGGACAAAGAAGAGTTCCTGATGAGCGTGATGGCGGGCGATGATTTAGGCCCGATCGAAGCCGTATTCCATCAGGGCGCCTGCTCCTCCACCACCGTGTGGGATGGCAAGTACATGATGGAGAACAACTATCAGTACTCCAAAGAGCTGCTCCACTTCTGTCTTGAGCGCGAGATTCCATTCCTCTACGCCTCTTCCGCGGCAACGTACGGCGGACGCAACGAGAATTTCATTGAAGAGCGTCAGTATGAGCAGCCGCTTAATGTTTATGGCTACTCCAAGATGCTGTTCGACCATTATGTCCGTCAGATGCTGCCGGAAGCGAATTCGCCGGTATGCGGCTTCCGCTATTTCAACGTCTACGGCCCGCATGAAGCCCACAAAGGCAGCATGGCAAGCGTTGCCTTTCATCTGAACACTCAGATCAGCAATGATGAAAATCCAAAACTGTTTGAAGGCAGCGACGGCTTCAAACGTGATTTCATTCACGTTGATGATGTTGCGGAAGTGAACCTGTGGTGCTGGGAAAATGGCGTCTCAGGGATTTACAACTGTGGCACAGGCCGCGCCGAATCTTTCCAGGAAGTGGCTGACGCGGTACTGAAGTTCCATCAAAAGGGTCAGATCGAGTACATCCCGTTCCCGGAAAAACTCAAAGGACGCTATCAGGCCTATACCCAGGCCAATCTCACTAAACTGCGTGCCACCGGCTACGACAAGCCATTCAAAACGGTGGCGCAAGGCGTCGCTGAATATATGGTCTGGCTGAACCGTAACGCATAAAGGAAGCTGCTCCGGCGATGAAAATTCTGGTAATTGGCCCGTCGTGGGTCGGCGATATGATGATGTCGCAAAGTCTCTATCGCACACTCAAGGCCGAACATCCTGATGCAGTGATTGACGTGATGGCACCGGCGTGGTGCCGTTCGTTGCTGTCACGCATGCCGGAGGTGAATCAGGCGCTGGCGATGCCGCTTGGGCATGGCGCGCTGCAAATTGGTGAGCGTCGCCGGTTGGGCAACGTGTTGCGCGCCAGTCACTATGACCGTGCTTATGTACTGCCTAACTCCTTTAAGTCGGCACTGGTTCCCTTCTTTGCTGGCATAAAACGCCGCGTCGGCTGGCGCGGTGAAATGCGCTACGGCCTGCTGAATGATATGCGGGCGCTGGATAAAGCCGCGTTTCCGCTGATGGTTGAGCGCTACATCGCACTGGGCTACGACACCCCCATTGCCTCAGCAGCACAGCTGCCACAGCCGCTGCTGTGGCCAAAACTGCGGGTTGAAGAGCAGGAAAAGATTGAAACGGCCGCACAGTTTCAGCTTGCGGCGACCCGTCCGCTCATCGGTTTTTGTCCGGGTGCTGAATTTGGCCCGGCTAAACGCTGGCCTCACTACCACTATGCCACGCTAGCCCGTCAGTTGATTGCTGAAGGCTTCCAGATTGTGCTGTTTGGCTCAGCCAGGGATCGCCCGACCGGCGAAGAGATAATCGCGGCGCTTCCCGAAGAGGCTCGCGGCCACTGCCGAAATCTGGCCGGTGAAACCCAGCTCGAACAGGCGGTGATTCTGCTGGCGCAATGCCGTGCCGTAGTCAGCAACGACTCTGGCCTGATGCATATCGCCGCAGCGCTGGAACGTCCGCTGGTGGCGCTCTATGGACCAAGCAGCCCTGATTTTACGCCACCGCTGGCGCGCCAGGCGCGTATTATTCGCCTGATTACCGGCTATCACAAAGTGCGTAAAGGCGATGCCGAACAGGGTTATCACCAGAGCCTGATCGCGATTCAGCCTGAGCGCGTGCATCAGACACTGAGCGAACTGCTCGCGCTACAGGAGGTGCCATGCACGTCCTGATTATTAAAACCTCTTCAATGGGTGATGTGCTGCATTCGCTCCCGGCACTGACCGATGCGATGCATGCCATTCCCGGCATCCGTTTTGACTGGGTGGTGGAAGAGAATTTCGCACAGATCCCAGGCTGGCATCCCGCGGTAGATCAGGTATTACCGGTCGCAATTCGCCGCTGGCGCAAACACTGGTTTGGCAGCCAGCAGCGTGAAGAGCGTGTGCTGTTTAAGCGCGCGTTACAGTCACGTAAGTACGATATTGTGATTGATGCTCAGGGGCTGATCAAAAGTGCCGCGCTGGTCACCCGCTTAGCGAAAGGGGTGAAGCATGGGCAGGACAGCCGCAGCGCCCGTGAGCCGTTTGCCAGCTGGTGGTATGACGTCCGCCATGAGATCAGTAAGCAACAACACGCGGTTGAACGAACGCGCGAACTGTTCGCCAAAAGCCTGGGCTATGAAAAGCCGCAAAACCAGGGTGACTATGCGATTGCCGGGCACTTCCTGCCTCATCTGCCCGCTGACGCCCATCGTTACCTGGTCTTTCTGCATGCCACGACACGTGACAACAAGCACTGGCCGGAATCGCATTGGCGACAGCTGATTGAGCAGATGCAGCCCAACGGGCTACGGGTGAAATTGCCCTGGGGTACTGAACATGAGCATCAGCGTGCGCAGCGCCTTGCTGAAGGATTCGACCATGTCGATGTGCTGCCTAAGCTAACGCTGGAAGCGATAGCAAAGCAGTTGGCGGGCACACGAGCGGTAGTCTCGGTGGACACCGGATTAAGCCATCTGACGGCGGCACTGGATCGACCCAACCTCACGCTGTATGGCCCGACCGATCCCGGATTGATTGGCGGTTATGGCCAGAACCAACGGGCACTGAGCGCCCCGAATCATAATCTGGCGGAGCTGACTGCGGACACGGTGGCAGAAAAACTGCAGGCCGTTATTACGGAAAATATGCCATGAACTATGTGCTGATCTACCTGCTCCTGCTGCCTTTGCGGACCCTGATACGGCTGTTCTACCGGCCAACCGGCCGCAGCCTGATCATTCAGACGGCGAAGATCGGTGATTTTATTAATATCACCCCGATGCTGCGCGCGCTGGGTCAGTCTGAACTGCTGATCAGCAAAGCGGTGGAACCGCTGGCGCGTCACGATGACACAGTCAGCCGCTATTTTCTGATTGAAGAAGCAAAGCGCAGCTTTTTTGCCAAACTGAAGCTCGCATTTACCCTGATGAACCGTTATGACAACGTCTATCTGGTACAGCCAAACAGCATAAACCTGTTTTTTGCAGCGTTATGCAACGCACCAAACAAGCAGTTTCTGCGTACCTATGTGCGTAAATCCTACCATGCGACCTTTTATCGCAGCGCCAGCGGCATCGTCGACCACGCTAAAACGGATTTAACGCTCGACAGTTACCTGAAGCTGATTAACCGCGACTACCGCTACACCGATTTTCCCAAGCATGCGACCTCACCACTCTGGCAGCCGCCCTCGCCGCCCGCCGTTCTGCTGAATCCGCGCAACGGCATTAAAATAGGCATCAGTATTTCGGCCGGTAATCGCGCCAAAACCATTCCTGCCAGTATCTGGCAGCAGCTAATGGCGTCGCTGGCTGACCTGCCCTGCACCTTTTATGTTTTTGGCCCCCCAGCTGAGCAGCCGTGGCTGGATGAATTACTGAATCTGACCGGCCCAACAGAAAATATCGTCAGTCTGATTGGTGAGCTAAAACTGGAAGAGGTTCCGTGGGCAATTGCGCAGATGAATTTCTATATTTCATCTGACTCTGGCAATGCGTATATTGCTGACGCACAGCGGGTACCGGTGATCATGCTTTATGGGCCATGTGAAGTCAGGGAACAGCGTCCGGTCAATAACGTTTTGTTCATCGGACCGGATAATATTACTGCGTCGACGTTCGTTTTTGCCACCCGTTTTCAGTTTGATCAGCCTGCTGAAAAATTATTTGGGCTGGATCACGACAAACTGACTAGAATACAAACGTTTATTACTCATAATCTGGAATAGTGAAGCGTAATGGCAATTTCCCCTCTTGCTGACGCCGTTCAGCAAAGTCAGCTACTGGTTAATACGCTTGCTGACACGGATGACAATCCGGTTCACGTTGCGTTTGGCATAAACCATGCCTACGCACGCGGTCTGGGCATTACGTTGTTTTCACTTCTCAGCCATCATCCTGATACCGCTTTCCATGCCCATATTTTCTCAGACTCGCTACGCGAAGAGGATGTGGAGAAACTGCGTTCGCTGGGCACGGGCCACCGTCTGGCGATCACACTGCATATCTTTAACAGTGCCTGGGTTGATCAGCTGCCTGCGGTCGGTCGCTACCCCAAAAGTATCCACTATCGTTTCCTGATCCCTGAAACCGTGGCGAGCTACAGCGATCGGGTGATCTATATTGATTCTGATACTCTGGTGGTGGGCGACTACTCTCCTCTGTTCACTTTGGATATCACTGATTACACGCTGGCGGCCTGTAATGACACACCGCGTGCGCGGCAGAACCAGTGCGCAAGGCTGGGACTGAAGCATCATCACTATTTCAACTCCGGCTTTATGCTGATTAATATTCCCCGCTGGCTCTCCAGGCAGACTACCGCGCGCATTACCGACGTGCTGGTGACGCGGGGCGCAGAGTTTAGCTTTCCCGATCAGGATGCGCTGAATATCGTGCTGGAGGAGGAGATCCTGATCCTGCCGGACCGCTATAACCACATTTACGACATCATCGCCAATAAAGTCTGGGATCACTCTGGCGTGCCTCAGGACACTGTGATGATTCATTACACCGGTAAATGCAAACCCTGGCATGCATGGGCCGGCAGCGATCTTTCCCAGCACTACTACAGCTATTACCAACGCTCACCCTGGGCTTCACAACCCCTTGACACACCAAAACATTATAAAGAGATGAAGCGATTCGCCCGCATAAAATGGCATCAGAAACAGTATGCTGAAAGCATCAGCTGGATGATGAATTATGTCAGGCTAAAGTTTTTTAAACAGAGCGAGCAATAGCGCTCACGGGCTTATCAGATTGATGCAGGCGCTGTTATTTCAGCGCCTGACTTTCCCGCAATTCATCCCGCCTGCACTTTGCCACAGCCTTCATAAAAACGACACTGACAGAAAACCGGCATAATAATCCGTTTACCTGCAAGACCACTTTGCCTAAAAAAAGCACATATCACGCCCTATCACTGCCGGGCGTGGTTTTTAGTAAAGCAGGGATGCCACACCGTTTTATAATCGTGAACGTCCTGATTTCATTCTGCTGTTTTGGAAATGATTTATGACGAGGCCAGGCCCTTTCGCAGTGAATACAACGCTGGTGCAGATGTCATGAGTACTTCTCCTCTGCTGAGTATCATTACGCCGATGTACAACGCGGGCAGCATGTTTGATGAGTTCATGCAGTCATTGCTGGCGCAGACGCTGACCGCGCTGGAGATCATTATTGTCGATGACGGTTCTACCGACGGATCAGGCGAGCGCGCCGACCAGTTTGCACAACACTATTCTCACATTCGTGTGATTCATCAGGAAAATGGCGGCGTGTCGCGCGCCCGTAACAGCGGTCTGGCGATAGCCCGCGGGAAATATGTCACCTTCCCGGATGCGGATGACACCCTGCAACCCGATATGTATCAGACGCTGGTGACGCTGGCGGAAGCAGATGATTTGGATGCGACCCGAACCCACCTGCGTATGTTACGCAATGCCCGGGGGATTAAGCAGTGGTATCAGTTGCTGTTGTGGCTGGCCCGGCTCTATCGCTGGCGTGCTAAATAACCTTTGAGGCTGGCTTTATCCTAAAAAGGGTTTGCCCTACAATCGGTTCACTGAATTCTGAGAACTCTTGTTTATGGCCAGCCTGACTCCAGCAAACATCTCTCCAAAAAATATATTACTTATTAAGCTGCGCCATCATGGTGACATGCTGCTCACAACGCCCGCCATCAACGCGCTTCGCCAGCGCTATCCGCAGGCCTGCATCGACGTATTACTCTATCAGGAGACGCGCCCGATACTGGAAGCTCATCCGGCTATCCGCCATTTGCACGTCATCGATCGCAAATGGAAACAGGAGGGCACCTGGCGCAAGCTGGGCCATGAACGTGCATTAATTCGCGCCGTACGTGACGCACATTATGATCTGGTGATTAATCTGGCCGATCAGTGGCGCGCTGCTCTGATTACCCGGCTCTCCGCGGCGCCAGTTCGCATCGGTTTCGCTTTTAAAAAACGGGATAACATCCTGTGGCAATGGTGTCATAACCGACTCGTCCCCACACACAATCACAGCAAACTGCATACCGTTGAGCAGAATATGTCGGCGCTGGCCCCCCTCGGAATTAGCAGCGACGGCGCCCGCGTCTCAATGCACTACAGCGACTCTGACCAGCAAATTGTGCTGGCCAGACTGGCGGAACATCATGTCACCGCATCCTATATTGTGGTGCAGCCGACCTCACGCTGGGGCTTTAAATGCTGGGAAGAGGAGAGCGTGGCTGCCACACTTGATCAGCTGGCACAGCCGGGCCGGAAAGTGGTGCTGACCGCCGGGCCGGACAAACAGGAGCTGGCAATGATTAACCGCATCCGGGCGCTATGTGCGTCGCCGGATGTGGTTTCGCTGGCGGGTCAGTTTACTCTGCCGCAGCTGGCGGCGCTTATCGATCATGCCCGGTTGTTTATTGGTGTCGACTCCGCACCGATGCATATGGCCGCCGCGCTTGAAACACCCTGTATTGCGCTGTTTGGCCCGACCAAACTGCAGCACTGGCGGCCCTGGGGCGACAACAATCATGTTATCTGGGCGGGCGATTATGGCCCGCTGCCCTCACCCGATTCTATCGACACCAAAACTGACCAGCGTTATCTCTCGGCCATTCCGGTGAAGGATGTGGTCGCGGCAGCGAGGAGCTACCTGAATGAGTAAGTTACGGCTGGCGATTGTCAGGCAGAAATATCGTCCGGATGGGGGTGCCGAGCGTTTTATCTCACGCGCACTGGAGGCGCTGGGCAGTGAACAGCTCGATCTCAATATCATTACCCGCAGCTGGCAGGGCGCGCCCAATCCTGACTGGCATCTGCATATCTGTAATCCCGCAAAGCTGGGACGGGTTTCCCGCGAGCGCGGTTTTGCCCGTGCAGCCCGCGCCTGCTGGGAGCGCGAAAAATTCGATATTGTGCAAAGCCATGAACGCATCGCTGGCTGTGACATTTTTCGCGCGGGTGATGGTGTTCATCGCGTCTGGCTGGAACAGCGCGCGCGTATCGTCTCATCGTGGCAACGGCTGAGTGCTGCACTCAGTCCTTATCACCGTTATGTTCTGCAGGCAGAAGCGGAGATGTTTAACTCCCCGACGCTGAAAGCGGTGATCTGCAACTCTGACATGGTAAAGCGGGATATCCTGCGCTGTTTCTCACTCGACGCCCGGAAAATCCACGTTATCCATAACGCTATCGACACCCGCCGTTTCCAGCCCGCCACGGAAGCGACCCGTCATGCGACCCGTCAGCAGCTGGCGCTGCCCGATGCCGCTACCGTACTGATTTATGTCGGCTCCGGTTTTGAGCGCAAGGGGCTAAAAGCGGCGATACAGGCGCTGGCCGCCAGCGATCGTTATCTGATAGTGGTGGGACAGGATAAGCAACTGCAACGTTATCAGCAGCTGGCAAACCAGCTTAACTGCCTGGATCGTCTGCGCTTTGTTGGCGTACAACAGGATGTTCAGCAGTTCTATCACGCGGCAGATGGCCTGCTGCTGCCCACGCTCTACGATCCATTCCCTAATGTGGTGCTGGAGGCGATGGCTTGCGGCCTACCGGTGATTACCAGCACGGGCTGCGGCGGTGCAGAATTTATTACTGCTGGTCAGGAAGGTTTCGTCTGCGATGCACTGGATATCAATGGGTTAAATCAGGCTGTTAACGCTATCCCGGCGCTTTCCATCGATTCACAAATGGGCAACGCAGCGCGGCGAAAAATTGAACCTTACGGCCCACAACGCCTGGCGCAGGCGCTGACTTCGCTTTATCAACAGGTACTGAGCAGCAACTGACAATGTGGGATGAGTGCATGCGGTGTTTCTGATAACATGCCGCCATCTTATTTTAATCTGTTTTCAGACGCGAACCTGCTGTAACGGTAACTATGACGACCATTTACACCGCCTTGCTCTACTTAATTCAGCCACTGATCTGGCTGCGCCTGTGGCTGCGCGGTCGTAAAGCGCCTGCCTATCGCAAACGCTGGGCAGAACGCTATGGCTATTGTGCCGGCAAAGTTAAGCCCGACGGTATTGTTCTGCACTCGGTCTCTGTAGGTGAAACCCTGGCTGCGATTCCGCTGGTGCGCGCACTACGTCATCGTTATCCGACCCTGCCGATTACCGTCACCACCATGACGCCTACCGGCTCTGAACGGGCACAATCTGCTTTTGGCAAAGATGTGCATCACGTCTATCTGCCTTATGACCTGCCGGGTTCGATTAATCGTTTTCTGGATACGGTCAATCCACGGCTGGTAATCATCATGGAAACCGAACTGTGGCCGAACATTATCCGTATTCTCCACCAGCGTAATATTCCGCTGGTGATCGCCAATGCTCGTCTCTCCGCCCGTTCCGCCAAAGGCTACCGCAAGCTGGGTAAATTCATGCGCCAGCTGTTGCAGAGCATCACGTTAATCGCGGCGCAAAACCTGGAAGATGGTGACCGCTTCCTGGGGCTGGGGCTGAAACGTTCACAACTGGCGATTACCGGCAGCCTGAAGTTTGATATTTCCGTGACACCAGAACTGGCCGCCAGAGCGGTAACGCTGCGTCGTCAGTGGGCGCCACGCCGTCCGGTGTGGATCGCCACCAGCACGCACGAAGGTGAAGAGGCCATTGTGCTGGATGCCCATCGCCGCCTGCTGCAGACGTTTCCGGATCTACTGCTAATTCTGGTTCCCCGTCATCCTGAACGCTTTAACGATGCACGTGAACTGACGCACGAGCGCGGCTTCAGTTTTATCCTGCGCAGCAGCGGCGAGATACCTTCTGGTTCAACGCAGGTGGTCATCGGCGATTCAATGGGCGAACTGATGCTGCTCTACGGCATTGCCGATCTGGCCTTTGTCGGTGGCAGCCTGGTTGAACGGGGTGGACATAACCCACTGGAACCTGCTGCCCACGCTCTTCCGGTTCTGATGGGACCTCATATCTGGAACTTCAAAGATATCTGCAGCAAGTTGCAGGAAGGCCAGGGACTCATTACCGTCACCGACGTGATTTCGCTGGAAAAAGAGGTCACCAACCTGTTACAGGATGATGATTACCGCCGTTATTACGGACGCCATGCGGTAGACGTGCTGCACCAAAACCAGGGTGCGCTACAGCGTTTGCTACAGTTACTCGAACCGCATCTGCCACCCCGGGCCCACTAATGTCAGTACGCCAACGTCTTTCTGTGGTGATGATCGCCAAAAATGAAGCGCAACTGCTGCCCGATTGCCTGGCCTCAGTCAGTTGGGCCGATGAAATTATCGTGCTGGACTCTGGCAGCAATGACGACAGTGTCGAAATCGCCACGCAAGCCGGGGCGCAGGTCTACCACAATGATGACTGGCAGGGCTATGGCATCCAGCGCCAGCGCGCGCAGCGCTATGCCACCGGCGACATGATTCTGATGATCGATGCAGATGAGCGCGTCTCACCTGAACTGCGCGCCGCGATTGAGCAGGTGTTGGTCGCCCCACCCAGCCCTACGGTTTATAGCCTGGGCCGCAGTAATCTGTTCCTCGGCCGCTTTATGCGCCATAGCGGCTGGTATCCCGACCGCGTGATGCGCCTCTATCCGCGCACCTTCCGCTACAATGACAATCTGGTGCATGAATCATTGCAGAGTGACGGCGCGCCGGTGGTGGCGTTGCCCGGCGATCTGCAGCATCTGACCTGCCGCGATTTAATCGCCTTTCAGCGCAAGCAGCTGGCCTATGCCGAGGCCTGGGCTACGGAACGCCATCAGCGGGGTAAGCGTTGCAGCCTTTTTTCTCTGTTCGGCCACACGCTGGGCGCGTTTATGAAAACGCTGCTGCTACGTGCCGGTTTTCTTGATGGTAAGCAGGGCTGGATTCTGGCGGTGGTCAACGCGCAATATACCTTCAATAAATATTCAGCCCTCTGGGCGCTGAATCATGCTTCGGCAAAAGGGCGATTATGACCACTAAAGCCATTTATCCCGGTACGTTTGACCCTGTGACGCTTGGCCATCTCGACATCGTGATGCGGGCAGCGCAAATGTTTGATCAGCTCATTCTGGCCATTGCCGCCAGCCCCAGCAAAAAACCGATGTTCAGCCTGGATGAACGCGTGGCGCTGGCCGGTCAGGTGGTGGATCATCTGCCCAACGTTGAGGTAATCGGCTTCAGCGACCTGATGGCGAATTTTGCCCGCGATCAACAGGCAAATGTGCTGGTCCGTGGATTGCGTGCGGTATCAGACTTTGAATATGAAATGCAGCTGGCGCAGATGAATCGTCACCTTCTGCCGACGCTGGAGAGTGTTTTTCTGATGCCGTCTGAGGGCTTCTCGTTTATCTCGTCTTCGCTGGTTAAAGAGGTGGCGCGTCATGGCGGCGATGTTACCGCCTTCCTGCCCGCGCCGGTGCATCAGGCATTGCTGGCTAAACTGGCTTAATGCTGGCACTTCGGGCACCAGTAGGTGCTACGCTGCCCATGCCTGCCGCTGACAATTGGCGTGCCGCATGCCCGACAGGGTTCACCCGCCCGGCCATAAACCTGCAACTGTTGTGCAAAATAGCCCGGCTTACCGTCGCTTTGTAAGAAATCACGTAGCGTGGTTCCGCCCTGCTCAATGGAGCGTAACAGCACCGCTTTGATGGTGTTTACCAGCAGCTCCGCTTCAGCCTGCGACAGGCTTCCGGCAGCACGATCGGGAATGATCCCGGCGGTAAACAGTGACTCACTGGCGTAAATGTTGCCCACGCCCACCACCACTTTGTTATCCATCAGCCACGGCTTGATGAGCGTCCGCTTGCCGCGTGACTTTTCAAACAGGTAAGTCCCGTCAAACTGCTCGCTAAGCGGCTCAGGCCCGAGATGTGCCAGCACGCTGCTGCCCGCCAGGTCGCGACTCCAGAGCCAGGCACCAAAGCGGCGCGGGTCGGTGTAGCGCAGCACTTTGCCGTTACTCATGACCAAATCAACATGGTCATGCTTCGCCGCGGGCAGCTCTTCTGACAATACGCGCAGGCTGCCGGACATGCCAAGGTGGATAATAATCCAGCCATGCGGCAGCTCCAGCAGCAGATATTTTGCCCGGCGCTGTACGCTGAGCACCGGCTGATCGCTCAGCGCCAGGATCTCCTGCGAAACGGGCCAGCGCAAACGTGAATTACGCACCACGGCGTGAAGGATGGTTTCACCAACCAAATGCGGCTCAATACCGCGACGGCTGGTTTCAACCTCTGGCAACTCTGGCATACCCTCTCCTCAGCGTTTTACACAAACAAAAAACCCGGCCGGAGCCGGGTTTTTAGCAGAACACTAAAATTACTTAATTTTAGCTTCTTTGTAGAGCACATGCTGACGTACAACCGGATCGAACTTTTTCAGTTCCAGCTTCTCTGGTTTAGTACGTTTGTTCTTCGTGGTGGTATAGAAGTGACCTGTACCAGCAGAGGAAACCAGCTTGATCTTCTCACGAATACCTTTAGCCATGATTCAGTTCCTTAGTACCTTAGTACTTCTCACCACGGGCACGCATGTCGGCTAACACCGTATCAATGCCCTTTTTATCAATAATACGCATACCTTTAACAGATACACGCAGAGTAACGAAGCGCTTCTCGCCCTCAACCCAAAAACGGTGTGAGTGCAGGTTCGGAAGGAAACGGCGTTTCGTCGCGTTCATTGCGTGGGAACGGTTGTTACCCGTCACCGGACGCTTTCCAGTTACCTGGCAGACTCGTGACATGTCTATATCTCCAAAAATCAAATCAGCTCGAGCTTTAAAAATTAGGTTTTGGCCGCCTCGTCAGGCTTGCAGCCCGCCAGGCGAGTTCCATGGAACCCGCTAAGCTGGCCTAACCGCCAAACCCGAGATTCTCAAAGGTGGCGTAGTATACGCCGCTCAGCCCAAGTGCTCAAGTCCCGAACAGATAAAGATCCCGAATGATCGGGCAAAAAGCCGCCACCTGGCGCCAAATTACCCGGTATCAGAGCCATCCTCGTTCAGCAAAGGAGACATATTCGCCATGCCCAATCACCAGATGATCGAGCAAGCGGATGTCGAGTAGCTGACAGGCTTCTCTCACTTTATGAGTCACTTCGCGGTCTGCCCGGCTCGGTTCCGCCATGCCCGACGGGTGATTATGTGCCAGTATCAAGGCTGCTGCGTTGAGCCTCAGCGCTTCCCGGACGACCTCGCGTGGGTGAACTTCTACGCTATTAATGGAACCAGAGAACATATTTTGTGCCCGCAGCACCCGATGCTGGTTATCCAGAAACAGTACCATAAAAATTTCCCGCTCTTGATGGGCGAGCATACTTTGCACATACTGGCGCGTGATCTGTGGATTTTCCATTGCGCTTTCGCGAACCAGCTTGCTGGCGAAAAAGCGCTTCGCCAGTTCGACAATCGCGTGCAGTTGCGCCAGCTTGGCATCGCCAACACCTTTAATTTCACTGAATGCCGCTTTGCCTGACGTCATGAGCTGATAAAGCGAGCCAAAATCCTGCAGCATCTGTCCGGCCAGTTCAATGACGTTCTGCCCAGGCGATCCGGTGCGGAGAAAAATGGCCAGTAGTTCGGTATCGCTGAGCGAATGCGCGCCCAGCTTCTGAAGTTTTTCCCGTGGTCCCTTGATTTTCATGTTCGCTCTCCCTGAGATGAGCATCAGAATGCCCCATCCTGAAGAGTCCCGCTATGAGTGAAACAACAATCTACGAGGCGGCTCGCAAACGCAGTCTGTGAAAAGGCGCATCTGCGCTTTTGTGATAAAGTCCGTGCATTCGCCGCCGCGAGCGGCAGAGAGCTTAAATGAGGCCAACATCATGATGGGATTAGCCGGCAAAAAAATTCTTCTTGGCGTGAGCGGCGGTATTGCTGCGTATAAAGCACCAGAGCTGGTGCGCCGCCTGCGCGATCGCGGCGCTGATGTCCGCGTGATGATGACGTTAAGCGCTAAAGCATTTATTACCCCGCTCAGCCTGCAGGCTGTCTCCGGCCATCCGGTGTTTGACGATCTGCTTGATCCGGCAGCGGAAGCGGCGATGGGTCATATTGAACTGGCAAAATGGGCTGAGCTCATTGTGCTTGCGCCGGCAACTGCCGACCTGATCGCCCGTATTACTGCCGGTATGGCAAACGATCTGGTGACGACCGCTGTGTTAGCAACGGCCTCACCCGTGGCGGTGGTGCCCGCCATGAATCAGCAGATGTATCGTGCGGCGGTGACACAGCACAATCTGCAGAGGCTGCAGGAGCGTGGCGTGCTGATTTGGGGGCCGGACAGCGGCAGCCAGGCCTGCGGCGATATCGGGCCGGGCCGGATGCTCGACCCGCTGGCGATTGTTGACCATGCGGTGCAATGGGCCGCGCCCGTCAACGATCTGCAACATCTCAACATTATGATTACCGCCGGCCCGACTCATGAGGCGCTGGACCCGGTGCGCTATATCACGAATCACAGCTCTGGCAAAATGGGCTTTGCTATTGCCGCCGCCGCAGCCAGATGCGGTGCAAAGGTAACCCTGGTCAGCGGCCCGGTCACATTGTCTGCGCCTGCGGGTGTGCGGCGAATTGATGTCACCAGTGCGCTTGAAATGCAGGCTGCCGTCATGAGTGAGATAGATAAACAACATATTTTCATTGCAAGCGCAGCCGTGGCAGACTACCGGGCAGCCGATATTGCGGCCGATAAAATCAAGAAACAGGGCGGCGATGATAATGTCACGCTGAACCTGGTAAAGAATCCCGATATTGTTGCCGCCGTCGCCGCACTTCAGGAAAACCGGCCATTCGTCGTTGGATTTGCTGCTGAAACACAGAATGTGGAAGAATACGCCCGGCAAAAACGAGTGCGCAAGAATCTGGATCTGATCTGCGCTAACGACGTCGCTAAAGCCGGACAGGGGTTTAATAGCGACACCAATGCTCTTCACCTTTTTTGGCAGGATGGAGAAAAACGCTTACCGCTCAGCGATAAGTCTCTTCTTGGCCAACAATTAATAGACGAGATTGTCAGCCGTTATGATGAAAAAAATAGACGTTAAAATCCTGGACGCGCGTGTCGGCAAAGAGTTTCCACTGCCGACCTACGCCACTTCAGGTTCCGCTGGGTTAGATTTACGCGCCTGCATTGATGATGTTCTCGACATCACACCAGGCACCACTACGCTGGTTCCGACCGGCCTGGCGATTCATATTGCCGACCCCGATCTGGCCGCAGTGATCCTGCCGCGCTCGGGCCTTGGCCATAAACATGGCATCGTGCTGGGCAATCTGGTGGGCCTGATTGACTCCGACTACCAGGGACAGCTGATGGTATCGGTCTGGAATCGCGGTCAGGAAAGCTTCTCGCTGCAGCCCGGCGACCGCATGGCACAACTGGTCTTTGTACCGGTGGTGCAGGCGGAATTTAACCTGGTAAAAGATTTCGACGCCAGCCTGCGCGGCGAAGGCGGCTTCGGCCACTCAGGTCGCCAGTAACCCACATTACCGACTTTCACTTACGCCCGTTATTTTTCCTCATCGCCATGAGACGCGTTCTTGTGGCAGATGCGTAGGTGTTGCCTGTTTTAGGTGAATTTCAGGGGTCTTTAAGGTCATGGCAGAAAAAAAAGTCGCGAAGCGGAATCGTCGCGAAGAAATTTTGCAGGCGCTGGCGCAGATGCTGGAGTCGGGTGATGGCAGTCAGCGTATTACGACAGCCAAACTGGCAGCCACTGTGGGGGTATCCGAAGCGGCGCTCTATCGTCACTTCCCTAGCAAAACACGAATGTTCGATAGCCTGATTGAGTTTATCGAAGACAGTCTGATTACCCGCATCAATCTGATCCTCAAGGATGAAAAAGAGACCATGACGCGCCTGCGTCTGATCGTGCAACTGATTCTGGGATTTGGTGAGCGTAATCCGGGACTGACGCGCATTCTCACCGGCCATGCGCTGATGTTTGAGCAGGACCGACTGCAGGGGCGCATCAATCAGCTGTTTGAGCGGATTGAAGTGCAACTGCGACAAGTGATGCGAGAGCGGAAAATGCGTGAGGGCGAGGCTTTTCAGGCTGATGAGGCGCTGTTGGCAAGTCAGTTGCTGGCCTTCTGTGAAGGCTTACTGTCGCGGTATGTCCGTTCTGAGTTTCGTTTCAGTCCTACCGCCGACTTTGAGGCTCGCTGGCCGCTGATTGCCGCCCAGCTGGCGTAAAAAAATAAAAGAAGGCGGGCATTACGCCCGCCCCTATTAAATCCCGTACGCTTTCTGATAGGCACATACCTGGGCCAGATGATCGGCCATCTCGGGCTTCTCTTCCAGCCATGCAATCAGGTCTGCCAGCGTGATAATCGCGGTAACTTTGCAGCCGTAATCACGTTCCACTTCCTGAATCGCCGACATTTCGCCGCGCCCACGCTCCTGACGATCAAGCGAAACCAGCACGCCCGCCAGGGTGGCGTTGTGTGTGCCGATAATATCCATCGACTCACGAATCGCTGTGCCCGCGGTGATCACATCATCCACCAGCATTACTTTGCCCTGCAGCGGGCTGCCAACCAGCAGGCCACCTTCACCATGATCTTTGGCTTCTTTACGGTTGAAGCAGTAAGGTACATCGCGGTCATGATGATCTGCCAGCGCCACCGCAGTAGTGGTCGCAATGGGAATGCCTTTATAGGCCGGCCCGAACAGCAGATCGAAATCGACAGCGCCATCCACCAGCGCCTGCGCGTAGAAGCGTCCCAGCAGCGCTAAATCCCGCCCGCTGTTAAACAGACCGGCATTAAAGAAATAGGGGCTTTTACGCCCGGACTTCAAGGTGAACTCACCGAACTTCAGCACCTGCTTATTCAGGGCGAATTCAATAAACTGACGCTGCCAGGCTTTCATTTCTCACTCCTCAAATAAAGAAAAGGCGACTCTGTGGTCGCCTGTTATATCAATTTTCCAGCACTGCTTTCTGCGCCTGAATTAATTCCTCAATTCCGCCGCGTGCCAGCGCCAGTAGCGTCAGCAACTCTTCATGGCTGAACGGTTCGCCTTCGGCAGTACCCTGCACCTCGATCATGCGGCCATCTTCCAGCATCACGACGTTCATGTCGGTTTCGGCGGCTGAGTCTTCAACGTACTCCAGATCGCACAGCGCTTCGCCTTTGACGATACCGACTGAAATCGCCGCAACCATGCCCTTCATCGGGTTCGCTTTCAGTTTGCCGCTGGCCACCAGCTTGTTCAGCGCATCAGCCAGCGCCACGCAGGCGCCGGTGATGGATGCCGTGCGGGTGCCACCATCGGCCTGTATCACGTCACAGTCGAGCGTAATGGTAAATTCACCCAATGCTTTAAGGTCAACCGCGGCGCGCAGTGAGCGGGCGATCAGACGCTGAATCTCCAGCGTACGGCCGCCCTGCTTACCTTTTGCGGCTTCACGCGCCATACGGCTGTGGGTTGAGCGCGGCAGCATCCCATATTCGGCCGTTACCCAACCCTGGCCCTGGCCTTTAAGGAAACGCGGAACCCCTTCGTCTACGGAGGCAGTGCAAAGCACTTTCGTTTCGCCGAATTCCACCAGAACGGAACCTTCTGCGTGTTTGGTGTAATTGCGGGTCAATGTGACTGGACGCACCTGTTGTGCGCTACGGCCTGCTGGACGCATGGGTAATCTCCGGCTTGCTAATGATTGGCTGCGCATTATACGGACTTCCTTGCCCGCTGTCTCTTGCGCCGGTCTGACGCAGGCATCAGATGAAATTCCCCGCCAGCTGTGGCTAAATGCGCTTTCCTTTCTCTCTGATAAAAAAGACATATGGCCACCATTCTTCATTTCCTGCTGGCGCTGGTGGTGATTTTCGCCCTTGCGCTGCTGGTCAGTCATGACCGTAAACAGATTCGCCTGCGCTTTATTGTTCAACTGATTGTGGTAGAAGCCGCGCTGGGTTGGTTCTTCCTTCATTCCGCCGGGGGGCTGGCGCTGGTCGGCTCGTTCGCCGGTTTCTTTGAGACGCTGCTGGGCTTTGCCGCACAGGGTACAGAATTCGTTTTTGGCGGAATGAGCAAACAGGGGCTGGCGTTTATCTTCCTTGGCGTGCTCTGCCCGATTGTCTTTATTTCATCACTGATCGGCATATTGCAGCACTGGCGCATTCTGCCGCTGCTGATCCGTATTTTCGGGACGCTGCTGTCGAAAATTAACGGCATGGGTAAGCTGGAGTCGTTCAACGCCGTCAGCACGCTGATTCTCGGCCAGTCAGAGAATTTCATCGCCTATAAAGGGATTCTGGGTGATATTCCGCCGCGCCGGCTCTACACCATGGCGGCGACCGCGATGTCTACCGTTTCGCTGTCGATTGTCGGTGCTTATATGTCGATGATTGAACCGAAGTATGTGGTTGCCGCACTGCTGCTTAACATGTTCAGTACCTTTATTATCCTGTCGATCATTAACCCGATGAAAAGCCAGGATGAGCAGCCTATCGCGCTGGAGAAACTGCATGAAGAGCAGAGTTTCTTTGAAATGCTGGGCGAGTACATCCTGGCAGGCTTCAAGGTGGCGATGATCATTCTGGCCATGCTGATTGGCTTTATTGCCCTGATTGCTGCCATCAATGCGCTGTTTGCGGCGGTGTTCGGCTACAGTTTCCAGCAACTGCTCGGCTACCTGTTCTATCCTCTGGCCTGGCTGATTGGGATTCCCAAAGCCGACGCGCTGCAGGCGGCCAGCATCATGGCGACCAAGCTGGTGGCGAATGAGTTTGTGGCGATGATTGAACTGCAGAAAGTCGCTGCGGGCATGAGTGCGCGTGGGCTGGGTATTCTGTCGGTATTCCTGGTCTCCTTTGCTAACTTTGCCTCAATTGGCATTGTGGCGGGGGCGATAAAAGGCCTGAATGAGAAACAGGGAAATGTGGTTTCCCGGTTTGGCTGGAAGCTGGTCTATGGCTCCACCCTGGTAAGCCTGCTCTCTGCGGCCTTTGCCGGTCTGTTTATCTGATTATTTAGCGGGCGGCAGCGCTGCCGCCCGCTCTCGCCCTAGAATCCGACACAGACGGGCGCATCCACCCGCATCACCGACTCCTGACCAAACCGTTTTTTATAGAGGCTGCGTAACGCCTCAATATTCTGGTTGGTGGCGGGATCGATGCCGTGGATCAGCATCAACGCTTTACTGTTTTCTCGTGCCAGCTTACCGTTCTCGCCCAGCCATTGCCCTTTGGCGTCATAAACCGACAGCCCCGCTTTGAAGCGTGGCGTGACCTCACGATCCACAAAGTTCATCCAGTCGAGTGAACTCACCCTGCCACCATCTGGCTTGCTCATTCCAAACCACAACGTGGTCTGCATCATCATGTCACCCCCCGCACAGATGGGTTGCGGTTTAGTGGGCGGTGAGTAGCGCGTCTGGCAACCGGCCAGCAGCAGAACCATCACAACAGGAAGAATAATAGCGCGAGACATAGATCAGTCATCCTCAAAAGGGGTTAGCGATCATCATAAGTGGCTGTCGATGAAAGCGGAAATGGTTCGTTATTTTCCTGTGAGACGCTTATGCCTGTTATGCCGTGGCTCGCCTCGCTATACTTCACCCCTCTTTCCGCAAATGAGTACCGCTTATGATCCGCAGTATGACCGCTTATGCCCGTAGCGAAGCCAAAGGCGAATGGGGCAGCGCCGCATGGGAACTGCGTTCCGTTAACCAGCGTTATCTGGAAACCTACATCCGCCTGCCGGAACAGTTTCGTGGGCTGGAGCCGGTTATCCGCGAGCGCATTCGGCAGCGTCTGACGCGCGGTAAAATTGAGTGCAACCTGCGTTATGATGCCGATCCCAGCGCTCAGGGCGAGCTGATGCTGAACGAAACCCTGGCGAAACAGCTGGTGCAGGCTGCCAACTGGGTAAAAATGCAGAGCGACGAAGGTGCTATCAACCCGCTGGATATTCTGCGCTGGCCTGGTGTGATGTCTGCGCAGGAACAGGATCTGGATGCCATCAACACGCAGTTGTTACAGGCACTGGATAGTGCGCTGGATAATTTTATTGCGGCACGCGAAAGCGAAGGCACAGCACTGAAAGCGATGATTGAGCAGCGTCTGGAAGGTGTTTCGCAGGAAGTCAGCAAAGTGCGTGCGCAGATGCCTGAGGTGATCAAATGGCAGCGCGAACGCCTGGTCGCCAAACTGGAAGATGCTGAAGTCCAGCTGGAAAATAATCGCCTCGAGCAGGAACTGGTGATGATGGCGCAGCGTGTTGACGTCTCCGAGGAGCTGGATCGTCTGGATGCGCACGTTAAAGAGACTTACAACATTCTGAAAAAGAAAGAGGCCGTTGGCCGACGTCTCGATTTCATGATGCAGGAGTTTAATCGTGAATCGAACACGCTGGCCTCTAAGTCGATTAATGCCGAAATCACCACCTCAGCGATCGAACTGAAAGTGCTGATTGAACAGATGCGTGAGCAGATTCAGAATATCGAATAATTTCCGCTCACATCCACGAAGAACCATAAGCCCATGTTAAATGGGCTTTTTTATTCAGTTTACTTTCCAGAAATGAACATAACTCTCCACCAAAATCCACAATTTTGTGAAGAGTGGTTTGGTGAGTTAATTTGAAATTGGCCTTAAAAAACACCATAAACAATTGATAAATTTATAATAAATCAACTTTCAGATCCACCCTATTAAGTAAGACCTAATCACACAGGTCAGCGATGGCGCTTTGTTCTATTTTCAGGCGCTGTCTTTTGACATTCATTAGCGCAAATGGCGTTTTAGTCGTGTGACTGGTCTCAATATTACGTAAAGATAGATAAATAATCATTTCCGGACTCTTCCTGAACGCCCGTTTTTCACACTCAGCCATTCAGGACTGTTTTTTTAATCTTATGAATTTATTATATATTTTCTGGTGACCCCCCTTTTCTGCCCCCAAAGCGCTGGGTCCATGAAACGGGTCAATCCTGTAGATTACTGAGTTTCCCTTTCTTTAAAGGCACTTTTTGATAAAGTGTTGGTCGAAATCAGTACAGCTGTACCGCCTTAAGACTCATGGAAGTGCTCTTTATGCGATGCATCCCTCTATCCCATGAAGGTTGTTAATGAAAAACACCGGAAAATTTAGCAGTTCGCTGCTGCATCCGCGTTATTGGTTTACCTGGTTTGGCCTGGGCGTGCTCTGGCTTCTGGTCCAGCTTCCTTACCCTGTTCTTATGCGTCTCGGTGCCGGTGCCGGCAAAATCTCCCGTCATTTCCTGCAACGCCGTGAACGTATTACCCGGCGAAACATCGAACTCTGCTTTCCTGGCATCAGTGAAGAAAAAACCGAACATATGATCGCCGGTAATTTTGCGTCATTAGGCATGGCGCTGGCTGAAACGGGTATTGCCTGGTTCTGGTCTGACCGTGCAGTAAAACGTCTGTTTAAAGTCTCAGGTATGGATAATCTCCACGCCGCGCAGAACGAAAAGCGTGGCGTGATGCTGATTGGCGTGCATTTTATGTCACTGGAGCTGGGTGGACGCATCAGTGGACTCTGTCAGCCAATGATGGCGATGTATCGACCGCATAATAATCAGGCGATGGAGTATGTGCAGACCAAAGGCCGTATGCGCTCGAATAAAGCGATGATCGACCGTCGTGATTTGCGCGGTATGGTCAATGCCCTGAAACAGGGTGAGTCTGTCTGGTTTGCGCCTGACCAGGATTACGGCCCTAAAGGCAGTACCTTTGCGCCGCTGTTTGCGGTAGAAAAAGCTGCTACCACTAACGGGACTTTTGTTCTGTCGCGTCTGGCGAAGCCCGCGATGGTGCCGATTATGCTGATTCGCAATCCGCATAATGATGGTTATCATTTGATTATCGAACCGATGCTGGAAAATTATCCTCATACGGACGAGTCCGCTGCTGCAGCTTATATGAATAAAGTGATCGAGAATCAGATTTTGCGCGCGCCCGAACAATACCTTTGGTTGCATCGCCGATTCAAAACCCGGCCACCAGGTGAAGAGTCACTCTACGTCTGATTTAACGAATAAAGCGGGCCTCGAGCCTGCTTTATTGTTTTAACCTGTTGGTCCACTCCTGCTTTGCGTCCGCTCCCTCTTCCCCGATGGCCGTGCTTTGTTAATGCGTCTGGCTTTATAGCTCTGGCTGCGGTTTCTGCTATTCAGCACGCCGGTCTGCGGCTAGCAGGCTGGTATCAGAGAGATAATTAAGGAATGATGACCCCTCTTATCATGTCAACGCCGGACTCTGTTATGAATATCAACGATACACAGCAGTGGCAACGTCCGCTGATTGATGACCACCTTACGCCCTATATTGAAGTGGATGCAGCGCGACTGGAGCAGAACCTGCAGCATATGCAGCGCAAAGCCAGTACGGCAGGCGTCGCGTTACGTCCGCATATCAAAACACATAAAAGCGTCTGGATTGCGCAGCGTCAACTTGAGTCTGGCGCACAGGGTGTCACCGTATCTAAACCCAGTGAAGGCATCAGCTTTATTCTGGGTGGCGTTCGTGATCTGCTGTTAGCTTACCCGATTGTGCAACCGCAAAGCGTGGCTGCATTGTTGCGCCTTGCCGTGCTTCATCAGGCAAAACTCACCCTGATCGCGGACAGGCTGCAGGGCGTGGCGGCGATTGCGGATGCCTGTCAGCAGCAACCGGGATGTGAACTGGCGGTAGCGATTAAAGTTGATGTTGGATTACATCGGATTGGTGTCAATCCCGATTCTGACGAAGCTGTACTGATTGCTCAGGCGCTGCGGGATAGGGGCTTACGCTTTGCCGGATTAGTGTCACATGCCGGTCACGCTTATGGTGCCGGTAATGCCGCGGCGATTGTTGATGTCGCCCGGCAGGAAACGGCATTGATGCAGCGACTACAGGCAAAACTACAGGCTGCGGGTTTTACTGACTGTCCGCTCTCTGTGGGTTCAACGCCTACTGCACTGGCAGCAGAGATTGCGCCCTGCGTTAGTGAAATTCGGCCCGGCAACTATGCCCTACTGGATCTTACCGCCTGCCGCCTCGGGTTAAGTCACGTCGATCAGCTGGCAATGAGCGTCATTACTCGCGTGGTTGCAGTGAACGATCATTTCGCGATTGTGGATGCTGGATCAAAAATATTGAGTTCGGACAAAGGACCACACGGCACCAATGCCAGCGGCTTTGGTGTGGCAGCCGACGAAGCGGGCCACACTTATGAGGTGACGAAATTATCTGAGGAGCACGGTTTTCTGCTTTATCAGAATCGCCGCCCTGAAGTCGGCATGCTACTGCGCATCTTCCCTAATCACAGTTGCGCAGTGATGGCACAGTCGGATGGCTTTGTTCTGCGTCACGCTAATGGCCATAGCGAAAAGCATGCAGTCTCTGCGCGTGGCAATTTCATCTAAGTCTGCGGCAGACAGCCTCATCAGTTGTCTGCCGTTTGTACGAAACCCTGTCAACACCACACTTCTGATGTTACAAGGTTTTAACAAACCCAGCCCCATGCTTTAATGCCTTTTCACTTATTCATCGGAGGTTACATGTTCTCCTCTCGCACGCTGAGCCTGACGATTCCACGTCACTGGTTAGATCTTTATGAAACCATCTGGAAACCGGAATTTTTCCCAAAGTGGGCTTCCGGGCTGACACACAGCGCGTTAGAACCTGATGGTAATCGCTGGCGCGCTAAAGGCCCGCAGGGCAATGTAAAGCTCCGGTTCTCGCCACATAATCCGTTTGGCGTAATGGATCACTGGATTGATAGCGGCTCAGGAAAGGAAATCTACGTGCCGATGCGTGTGATAGCTAACGAACAGGGTGCCGAGGTGATGGTAACGGTCTATCGCCAACCATTTACTTCAGATGAGAAATTTAAGCAGGATATTGAATGGGTTAGTAATGATCTTGAGAAACTTAACCAGCTTCTGACACAGTAAATCAATGACTTAGCTTGATTTCTTGTCTGTACTTATCGCTGGCCGTTAATGAAAAAAAATAGAAAAACTTCCGACGATAAAGCATAAAGCGCTTATCTGATTACTCTCTGCCTTTACGTATTTACCACCAACCCCGCTTAAGCATCGTTGCCAGGAAAATTCCTGGCAACCTCCCATAGCATGCAGCGATCTCCCTGATTTCATGCCTTTTTGCCTCCCGCGTAAACACTTTCTTTCAAACGCATACATTAATCATTAACAATCGTTTATTACCGTTCCGTTGAGGATTTAATATTTATCATGCACAAAGTGAAACCATTTATTTCTGTTGTTGCATAATCAGAATTTTCTTATGGTGTTAAATTAAATAAAACAATGTATAAATCATTTCACACACAGTAATACGCATAATGATAAAGCAGGAAAAAAGTCATGGACCGCTCAACGTATCCTTTGTTATCAGAAAAAGAATTCGTTGAGATTGCCGCAAGGATGCTGGCGGGAGAATATACAACTACAAAAGGATTTATTCGTGATCTGGCGGAATTCCTATTAGCTGCAGGGGATTCCGCCATGACGCGAAACAGGGGCTTTACCCGGGGTATCTATTTTTTATCCGAGCATCATTTGATCGAATCTATAATAACATGGCAAGCCTGGAATGGTATCTCAGGACTTCGGCCGGAAAAATTGCACTAACGAACGGTGTTACAGCAACCTCTCCTTGCCGTTACACAACTATTTAATTCTCACAGGGTCGATGGACTCTAACGAGTATATTATGGCAATACGTGAAAGCAGTCTTAATAGCGCAAAATGGTCTCTGCTCTCTTCAATAAAAATTATTGGCATCGGCGTATTGCAACTCTCGTTACTGGCGCAGATCCTACAGGCGAATGAACTGAACCTGCTGGCGACCGCCGTGATTGCCTTACTGGCGATCGACACTCTGGCCGATCGCAGCTTCTCAAATACGCTGATCCGCCGCTGTATACTCTCTATCAACGACCTCTCCACGATCTACTGGGGTAATATGTTGATGGGCGTCGCGGTGTTTGGTCTGTTCTTTACGGGCAGCAACCTGCTGAACAGCCTGTTTAATCAACCTGAACTGGCATTAATGCTGCAAATGGTTTCAGTGGTGTTTATTATCATCCCACAGGGTCAACATTACCGGGCGATATTACAGCGCGAAAAACAATATACCCGTATCGCTTTTGCTGAAACCTCTTCAGTATTGGCCGGCCTTGCCGTAACCTTATTTACCGTATGGCTTACACCGTCAGTATTGTGTGCAATTTGGGGTTATCTGGCGATGGCCTCCATTCGCATGCTCATTTACTGCTATTATGGCCGTTCATGGTTCCAGCCGGAATACCACTTTAACCTGAATACATTTGCTAAAATTCGTGCAAGAAACAAATAATAAAATAAGTCTGTATGGTGGGCTCTGAGCATCAGAAACGATGCGTTGGCGTGCTGTTAACCAGCACGCCTTTTCTTTTTTATTTCGTCTATTGCTTTATTCCTCTGCTTGATTCATTTCTTCATCCGCAATCCGCAGCATCCAATCTTTTTATCTCCTTTATATACTGGTTTCCAGCCAGCCAGCCGCTGTCTGGCGATCGCGTTCAGTCAACCGTCCGTCAATCCTGAACTGGAAAACGCCAGGCAGGAATGTGCAAACTCTTTGGACGTTGTTTACTTTCAATTTTCTCATGCGTCTATCGCAGACCCTTTGCAAAAAAGTCTTTCTATGCTGACGCCGGGGCTGGCTGGTATAAACTGCGCTAATCCCGGACGTCGATCGCCAGAAAACCTCAGTCGCCGTCTCTTAAGCAATGCCGTATCCTTGCCGCCGTCTTACTGGAGTCTGCTATGTTACTGACTGTTCTCTATATTATTGGTATTACTGCTGAAGCCATGACTGGTGCGCTGGCGGCAGGTCGTCGCAAAATGGATTTGTTCGGTGTCATCATTATCGCGTCAGTGACCGCCATTGGTGGCGGTTCAGTGCGTGACATCCTGCTCGGTCATTATCCGCTGGGCTGGGTGAAACATCCTGAATACATCATGATTGTGGCGGTCGCGGCGGTGGTGACCACTTTCCTGGCGGCGGTGGTGACCACTTTCCTGGCGCCCCTCATGACGCACCTGCGCAAAGTGTTCCTGGTGCTTGATGCGTTGGGACTCGTGGTCTTTTCCATTATCGGCGCCCAGGTTGCGCTTGATTCAGGACACGCCATGATTATTGCTGCGATCAGCGCAGTCATTACCGGCGTCTTTGGCGGCGTGCTACGTGACATGTTCTGTAATCGCATTCCGCTGGTGTTTCAGAAAGAACTCTACGCCGGTATCGCTTTCGCCTCTGGCTGGATGTATATCCTGCTGCTGAAAACCACGCTGGCGCATGAAGCAGTAATCATCATTACCCTGCTGTTCGGATTTTTCGCCCGTTTACTGGCGCTGCGCTTCCGTCTCGGTTTGCCGATTTTCAACTATCCCCATCCCGAGCATTGAGGATGCAGGTATACCCTGCTGTTGCAGGAACGCGATCAATGCCTGTAATCGGGCATCATGAAACTGCGTAACCAGGCGCTTAGCCAGCGCCGCGCCGACACCCGGTAAAGCTTGCCAGGCCACAACATCCCGCTGCATTAAGCTCTCCCATTGCTGATCGGGAAGCGTATTCAGGGCCTTGCGTGGGAGTGAAACACCTAAGGCATCCACCCAACGACGAAGCGGCTGCTGACGGGTGAGATTAAAGCGGTGCCAGAGCTGACCAGCCCGTTTCGGAGAGAGACCCGTTGCGACGGCAATCTGTTCCGGAGTTAACATCAGCCAGCCAAACAGGTGCGTCACACTGCCGCTTTCCAGTAAGCGCAGCCAGGTACTTCGCTCAACGCCCGGAATGTTCAGCACCGTTTTCTGGCTGAGCCAGCGTAATTTTGCCACTAGCTGCTTCTGGCACTCTGCGCTGAAGGTATAACAACTCAGCGGCGTGTAACGCGACGCGTCGGGAGGCTGAGGATAGTGCCGTTCTGCTACTCGCCAGATAACCCGTTCCAGGCGGGGAATACCTTGGCCCGCCAGACTCAACGTAATCAAATCGCCCGCGACGATATCACTCTCCTGCCAGCGACGCAGCGATCCGACATTGACCCGCCTGACCGTCTTATCATCCAGCTGCACCGGTTGCAGGTTAAGTACCACGGCTATTTTTCCGGTTCTGCCGACTGGAAAATCGACGGAGAGCACTTCTGCGCTGACTTCAGGAGGCTGATACTTCCAGGCAGCGGCCCATGTTCCCTCTCCCGGCAGCCAGTTTTTGCCCGCAGGACGCAGGCTTTGATGAACCACGACACCGTCAGTCACAAAGGGCAACGCAGCATGAAACCAGCGCTCCCGCCAGGCGGCGACTTCCTCTTCGTCTTTAACACTGTGGCTCCATTTTGCGGCAATGCCCAGTCCCCAGCGGCTGAGTTGCTGAAGGCGTTCCGTCATCGTGGCGGGGCCATCAGGCCAGGCCCAGATAAAAACATCGAGCGCATCCAGCAGAGAAACCCGCTGTTTGCTCATCATGGCCCCAGCCACCTTTGAGCGCGCATTTTTACCGCCATCAATCGCTTGTCGATGACCGGTCATCGACAGAAACAGCTCGCCCTGCAGCACAACCTCATCGAGCCCGGTTTCGATATTAAGAGGAATCGCAGGGATCCAGGCCGCTTTAGCCAGCCACTCCTCACCGCGTAATCCATCGCCACGACTCAACAGCGAGACCAGCCTGCCATGGCGATACACCAGTGAAACGGCAATGCCATCGACTTTAGGCTGGACCCAGAGATCACGCCGCCCCTGCATCCAGTAAGCCAGTGTCAGCTTGTCGCGCATCTTTTTTACGCCAGTGTGGGCAACTGGATGCAGGTGCTCACCATTGGCTGGCAGTTGGGGTGCGTAAGCGGGCTGCGAAGGACTAAAGCAGTGCTGCCACTGATTCAGTCGCTGCTGCAGACTGTCATAATCCGCATCAGCCACCGGACTCTGCCCCTGACGATAGTAAGCATCATCCCAGTCTTGCAGTTGCTGTTGCAGACGGCGGATTTCCTCTGTCGCGCGGGTGGGTGTCCAGACCGGACAAACGGCGCTATGCGCAGGCCATATAGCGATCCACAGAGCAGCCGCAAAGATTGACCAGCCGAATCCTGTCATAATCTCTCTCCTGACGTTTTGCAGCATTCAACACGCCTGCTTTAGCGTCAGCCAGAGATAATGTGCAGTTACGGAAGAGGTGCCGTTGCAATCAGGGAGTCATTACATTGATCCAACAGACTTTTGCGCGAAGATGCGCAAAAGTTGGGTGTTGCCGCTGCGCAAACGCTGCGTGGCCACGTGAAGCTGTGTATACTGTGCAGGAAATCGACTCCGCTTTTAATCAATTCAAGAAAACCATGGCTCAAGGCACGCTCTATATTGTTTCTGCTCCCAGCGGCGCAGGTAAATCCAGTCTGATTCAGGCACTGTTAAAGACCCAGCCGTTATATGACACGCAGGTCTCTGTTTCGCACACGACGCGCAGTATGCGTCCGGGTGAAACCCATGGAGAACATTACTTTTTTGTTGAAAAACATGAGTTTGAGAAGATGATCGCGGAAGAGGCTTTCCTCGAACATGCCAACGTTTTCGACAACTACTACGGTACCTCGCGCCATGCTATTGAGCAGGTGTTGGCAACCGGCGTTGACGTGTTTCTCGACATCGACTGGCAGGGTGCGCAGCAAATCCGCACCAAAATGCCTGGCGCGCGCAGCATCTTCGTTTTGCCGCCTTCGAAAGAAGAGCTCGATCGCCGTCTGCGCGGTCGTGGCCAGGACAGCGAAGAGGTGATCACGCGCCGCATGGCTCAGGCAGTAGCGGAAATGAGCCACTACGCCGAGTATGACTATTTAATTGTGAATGATGATTTTGATCTGGCGCTGTCCGACCTTAAAACCATTATTCGCGCAGAACGTCTGCGTATGGCGCGTCAGAAGGCGCGTCACGATGCTTTAATCAGCAAACTGTTGGCAGTCTGAATACAGTTTCAGTATGATGCGCAGTCATTTCTTCATCTGTGGAGTAGCACACCTATGGCACGCGTAACCGTTCAGGACGCAGTAGAAAAAGTTGGTAATCGTTTTGACCTGGTGTTGGTCGCTGCACGTCGTGCACGTCAGATGCAGGTAGGCGGCAAAGATCCGCTGGTTCCGGAAGAGAACGACAAACCTACCGTTATCGCCCTGCGCGAAATCGAAGAAGGTCTGGTCACCAATCAGATTTTAGATGTGCGTGATCGTCAGGAACAGCAAGAGCAGGAAGCCGCTGAGTTACAGGCCGTTACCGCTATCGCTGAAGGTCGTCGTTAACAGCCACCTGCAGGTCGCCCTTGTATCTGTTTGAAAGTCTCAATCAACTGATTGAAAAATACTTGCCAGAGGAGCAGATCAAGCGCCTCCAGCAAGCCTACCTTGTTGCACGTGATGCCCACGAGGGACAGACACGCTCCAGCGGTGAGCCTTATATCACCCATCCGGTTGCCGTGGCCTGTATTCTGGCGGAAATGAAGCTCGACCATGAAACCCTCATGGCCGCGCTACTGCATGACGTGATCGAAGATACGCCCGCCACTTACCAGGACATGGAACAGCTGTTCGGTAAAAGCGTAGCGGAGCTGGTCGAAGGTGTTTCAAAGCTGGATAAGCTGAAATTCCGCGACAAGAAAGAGGCGCAGGCAGAGAACTTCCGCAAGATGATTATGGCGATGGTGCAGGATATCCGCGTCATTCTCATCAAGCTGGCTGATCGCACCCACAATATGCGTACCCTCGGATCTTTACGCCCGGACAAACGTCGCCGCATTGCGCTGGAAACGTTAGAGATTTATAGTCCGCTGGCGCACCGACTGGGTATTCACCATCTTAAAACAGAGCTGGAAGAGCTCGGTTTTGAGGCCCTCTATCCGAACCGTTATCGGGTGATTAAAGAGGTGGTGAAAGCCGCGCGCGGTAATCGTAAAGAGATGATCCAGAAGATTCTGTCTGAGATCGATGGCCGTTTGCAGGAAGCGGGCATTCCGTGCCGCGTCAGCGGTCGTGAAAAGCACCTTTACTCGATCTACCGCAAAATGACGCTGAAAGAGCAGCGTTTTCACTCGATCATGGATATCTACGCCTTTCGCGTCATTGTGAAAGATCTGGATACTTGCTATCGCGTTCTGGGCCAGATGCACAGCTTGTATAAGCCGCGTCCGGGTCGGGTCAAAGATTACATCGCCATCCCCAAAGCCAACGGCTATCAATCGCTCCATACCTCAATGATCGGTCCGCACGGCGTGCCGGTCGAAGTACAGATTCGCACCGAGGATATGGATCAGATGGCGGAAATGGGGGTCGCTGCGCACTGGGCTTATAAACAGGCGGGCGAAAGTGGCACTACCGCACAGATCCGCGCCCAGCGCTGGCTGCAAAGCCTGCTGGAGCTTCAGCAAAGTGCAGGCAGTTCGTTTGAATTTATTGAAAGTGTGAAGTCCGATCTTTTCCCTGATGAGATCTACGTCTTTACGCCTGAAGGCCGCATTGTTGAGCTGCCAACTGGTGCGACGCCGGTGGACTTCGCCTATGCGGTTCACACCGATATCGGCCATGCCTGCGTCGGCGCACGCGTTGACCGTCAGCCTTATCCGCTGTCGCAGACCCTGACCAGCGGTCAGACAATTGAGATCATCACCGCGCCAGGCGCCCGTCCTAACGCCGCCTGGCTGAACTTTGTCGTCAGCTCCAAAGCCCGCGCCAAAATTCGCCAGCTTCTGAAAAACCTCAAGCGCGAAGACTCAGTTAATTTGGGTCGCCGCCTGCTCAGCCATGCGCTGGGCGGTAGCCGTAAACTGGCTGAGATCCCGGCTGAGAATATCAAGCAGGAGTTGGATCGCATGAAGCTGACCTCGCTTGACGATCTGCTGGCGGAAATCGGTCTGGGCAATGCGATGAGCGTGGTGGTGGCGAAAAATCTGCTGCAGGCTGACAGTAACGCCATCAGCAGTCACAGCAAACGCGGTAAACTGCCGATCAAAGGCGCAGATGGTGTGTTGATTACCTTCGCCAAATGTTGCCGACCAATTCCCGGTGACCCAATTGTTGCCCATGTCAGTCCCGGCAAAGGGCTGGTGGTGCATCACGAATCCTGTCGGAATATTCGCGGCTACCAGAAAGAGCCGGAGAAATTCATGCCGGTCGAGTGGGACATAATCACCGAGCAGGAGTTCGTGGCGGAAATCAAAGTGGACATGTTTAACCATCAGGGCGCGCTGGCTAACCTGACGGCTGCAATCAATACTGCCGGTTCCAATATTCAGAGCCTGAATACCGAAGAGCGTGATGGCCGCGTCTATAGCGCTTTTATCCGCCTGACCGCACGCGATCGCATCCATCTGGCGAATATTATGCGGAAAATTCGCGTGATGCCGGATGTGATCAAAGTCCACCGTAACCGTAATTAGTGCATGAACGATCAACGTTTTGCCCGAATTCAGGCGATGCTGGCACTGCGCCAGCACGATCTCACGGTCTGTATGGAGCAGGTGCATAAACCGCATAATGTTTCCGCGGTGATCCGCACGGCTGACGCCGTTGGTATCCACGAAGTGCATGCGGTCTGGCCGAGCCAGCGGATGCGCACTCAGGCTTCCGCTTCTGCCGGGAGCAACAGCTGGGTGAAAGTGGTTACTCATCCCACTATCGGTGACGCCGTAAAACAGCTCAAACAACAGAAGATGCAGGTTTTAGCTACCCATCTCTCCGCTGATGCCGTTGATTTCCGTGAGATCGATTATACCCTTCCGACCTGCATCCTGATGGGGCAGGAAAAAACCGGTATTACCGAGGAAGCACTGGCGCTGGCTGATCGGCAGATCGTGATTCCAATGGTGGGTATGGTGCAGTCGCTGAATGTCTCGGTCGCCTGCGCGTTGATCCTCTATGAAGCACAGCGGCAACGGCAGAACGCAGGACTGTACCTGCGCGACTATAGTCTGCTGGACGACGATGAGCAGCAACGCTTACTGTTCGAAGGCGGATTCCCGGTGCTGGCGCGGGTCGCAAAACAAAAAGGTTTACCCTATCCGCGCATCAATGCGCAGGGCGAAGTCGACGCCGATCCCAGCTGGTGGGCAACCATGCAATCGACCGGTATAAGACGATGAAAGGCCGTCTGCTGGATGCCATCCCGCTCAGTACCCTGACCGGCGTCGGTGCCAGCCAGACAGCAAAACTGGCCAAAATTGACCTGCATACCATTCAGGATCTCCTGCTTCATCTCCCGCTACGCTACGAAGATCGTACCCAACTCTATGCCATTGATGATCTGCTGCCCGGTATCTGGGCCACAGTAGAAGGCGAAGTCCTGCACACTGACATCACTTTTGGTCGCCGGCGGATGATGGTGTGTCAGATAAGCGATGGCAGCGGCGTACTGACGATGCGCTTCTTCAATTTCAATGCCGGGATGAAGAACAACCTGTCGCCGGGCCGTCGCGTCACCGCGTATGGTGAGATTAAACGTGGTCAGCGCGGCGCCGAGATTATTCATCCCGAATACCGGATTCAGGGCGAACAGAGCAATGTAACGCTGGAAGAGACCTTAACCCCGGTTTATCCCACTACCGAGGGTATTCGTCAGGCCACGCTGCGTAATCTCACCGATCAGGCGCTGACGCTGCTGGAGAGCTGTCCGATTGCCGAACTGCTGCCGCAGGAACTGAGCAGCGGTTTAATCAGCCTGCCGGATGCGCTCCGCACGCTGCATCGTCCACCACCCGATCTCAGACTTAGTGAGCTGGAGAGTGGTCGTCATCCGGCACAACGCAGGTTGATTCTGGAAGAGCTGCTGGCGCACAACCTCAGCATGCTGGCAGTGCGCGCCGGCGCACAACGCTATTACGCGTTACCGATGACTCCGCGGCACACTCTTAGCGATCAGCTGCTGGCAGCGCTGCCTTTCTCACCAACCAATGCGCAGAAACGCGTGGTGGCGGAGATAGAAACAGATCTGGCGAATGACTTTCCGATGATGCGGCTGGTGCAGGGTGATGTCGGCTCGGGTAAAACACTGGTGGCCGCGCTCTCTGCGCTGAATGTTATCGCACATGGTAAGCAGGTCGCGCTAATGGCACCGACCGAACTGCTGGCTGAACAGCACGCCAGTAACTTCCGCCAGTGGTTTGCGCC
Source organism: Pantoea sp. AS142 (assembly GCF_037152305.1). Classification (NCBI taxonomy): domain Bacteria; kingdom Pseudomonadati; phylum Pseudomonadota; class Gammaproteobacteria; order Enterobacterales; family Erwiniaceae; genus Pantoea; species Pantoea sp. AS142. The sequence continues at coordinate 90,300 of NZ_JBBCMO010000013.1, forward strand.
ATTGGGCATCGAGGTTGGCTGGCTGGCTGGAAAACAGAAAGGCAAAGCCCGCCAGGCCCAGCAGGAAGCGATAGCCAGCGGTCAGGTGGCGATGGTGGTGGGCACCCACGCTCTGTTTCAGGAGCAGGTGCATTTCAACGGTCTGGCATTGGTCATTATTGATGAGCAGCATCGGTTTGGCGTCCATCAGCGACTGGCACTGTGGGAAAAAGGCGAAGAGCAGGGTTTCCACCCGCATCAGTTGATCATGACCGCCACACCGATTCCACGCACGCTGGCGATGACCGCTTATGCCGATCTCGATACCTCAACCATCGATGAGCTGCCGCCGGGACGTACACCGGTGACTACCGTAGCAATCCCCGATACCCGACGCGATGAAATTGTGGCGCGGGTTGAGCATGCCTGCCGCGAAGGGCGCCAGGCCTATTGGGTCTGCACCCTGATTGAAGAGTCAGAATTGCTGGAAGCACAGGCGGCAGAAGCCAGCTGGGAAGTTCTGAAAACGGCACTGCCCGATCTAAATATCGGACTGGTACATGGCCGGATGAAGCCAGCAGAAAAACAGGCAGTGATGCAGGCGTTTAAAGCAAATGAACTGCAACTGCTGGTGGCGACAACCGTGATTGAGGTCGGGGTGGACGTACCCAATGCCAGCCTGATGATTATCGAAAACCCGGAGCGGCTAGGGCTGGCGCAGCTGCATCAGCTGCGGGGCCGTGTTGGACGTGGTGCCGTGGCATCGCACTGTGTGCTGCTCTACAAAGCGCCGCTGAGCAAAACGGCGCAGAAGCGTTTACAGGTACTGCGCGACAGCAATGACGGCTTCGTCATTGCCCAGTTCGATCTGGAGATTCGCGGGCCGGGTGAACTGTTGGGTACGCGTCAGACCGGCAACGCTGAATTTAAAGTGGCCGACCTGCTGCGCGACCAGGCGATGGTGCCAGAAGTTCAGCGTGTGGCGCGCCACATCCACCAGCACTATCCCGAGCAGGCCAGCGCACTGATTGAACGCTGGCTGCCGGAGAACACCCGCTATACTAACGTCTGAGTGAACCCTATCTGATTCGGCCTTTTTTATCCTCGCCGGGCAAACGATTGCTTTTAGCCTGCGGATGATTACAATCGCCACACTATTTTTCGGGAAGAACAGAAGATGTCCACCAATCCGCAGCCAGACCAGCCTTCCGCCACGCAAAGCGAACTGATTTACCGTCTTGAAGATCGTCCCCCCCTGCCGCAAACGCTGTTTGCCGCGGGTCAGCATCTGCTGGCGATGTTTGTCGCGGTCATTACGCCAGCGATCCTGATTTGTCAGGCGCTGGGCCTGCCCGCAGAGGATACCCGCCACGTAATCAGCATGTCGCTGTTTGCATCGGGCGTGGCATCACTGCTGCAAATCAAAACCTGGGGGCCAGTGGGCTCAGGTTTGCTGTCAATTCAGGGCACCAGCTTCAACTTCGTTACGCCTTTGATTATGGGCGGTATGGCGCTGAAAAATGGTGGCGCTGACGTTCCCACCATGATGGCGGCGTTGTTTGGCACACTGATGGTGGCGTCCTGTACCGAAATGGTGCTGTCTCGCGTATTGCACGTGGCACGCCGGATTATTACGCCACTGGTTTCCGGGATCGTCGTGATGATTATCGGTCTGTCACTGATTCAGGTAGGGCTGACCTCAATTGGTGGCGGTTTCAGCGCGATGAACGATCATACCTTTGGTGCGCCGAAAAATCTGATGCTGGCAGGCGCCGTGCTGCTGGTGATCGTGCTACTTAACCGGCAGAAAAATCCCTACCTGCGTGTTGCGTCTTTGGTGATTGCCATGGCAGTCGGCTATCTGCTGGCCTGGGCGATGGGCATGCTGCCTGCAGCTGGCATCCCCGCTGATCAGCCGCTGATCGTGGTGCCAGCCCCGCTCTATTACGGACTAGGCTTCGACTGGAATCTGCTCATCCCGCTGATGCTGGTGTTTATGGTGACCTCCCTGGAGACCATCGGCGATATCACCGCTACCTCAGATGTGTCAGAGCAGCCGGTAAGCGGACCACTCTATATGAAACGCCTGAAAGGCGGCGTGCTGGCTAATGGCCTCAACTCCTTTGTCTCCGCGCTGTTTAATACCTTTCCTAACTCCTGCTTCGGTCAGAACAATGGTGTGATTCAGTTAACCGGCGTTGCCAGCCGCTACGTAGGTTTTGTTGTCGCGCTGATGCTGATTGTGCTGGGGCTGTTCCCGGCGGTCAGCGGGCTGGTGCAGCTTATCCCTGAACCGGTACTCGGCGGCGCCACCATTGTGATGTTCGGCACTATCGCCGCCTCGGGTGTTCGCATTGTGTCACGCGAGCCGCTTAACCGTCGCGCCATCATGATTATCGCGCTGTCGCTGGCTGTTGGACTGGGCGTTTCTCAGCAGCCGCTGATCCTGCAGTTTGCGCCTGACTGGCTGAAAACCCTGCTCTCTTCCGGCATTGCAGCGGGCGGTATTACCGCTATCGTACTCAACCTGATTTTTCCGCCTGAGAAGTAAGATCACAGGCAGGCTTCGGCCTGCCTGCTAATTATTCGGATTTACATCCAGGCTGTTGAGCTGTAACGGTAATTCAGGCATAACAACCTCTCACCGGATTTAACTCGGGAAGGATGCTATGAAATTTCTTGGAAAGTTTTTCCTCACCTTACTTTTGCTGCTGCTTTTCACCCTGGTCGTGATCTATGTTCTGCTGCAGACACAGTGGGGTGCAGGCTGGTTTAGCCGTTGGGTGAGTGACAAAACCGAATGGCATCTCTCCCTGAGTAAAATTGAACACAATTTCTCCTCTCCCTCTCACATCATTCTGGATGACTTCAGCTTTGGTCACGATGGACAGCCTGCGGTTTTGGTGGCGAAACGGGTCGATCTCGGTCTGGCACTGATTCAGTTCAGCGATCCGCTGCATTTCAGCAGCCTTGAGCTTCGCGATGGGGAAGTGAATCTGGCCAATCTGTCGCCCGCTAGCGCGCTACCGATTCAGGCGGATCGCCTGCAACTCAATAATGTGCGTATCGACAGTCCCAACAGCGCGTTACCGCTGTTTGCTCAGCAGGTTAATGGCGGCATTCTGCCATGGAAGCCCACCGCCAGAGATATGTTGGGTCGCGATGCCCGCTTCCAGATGAGTGCAGGCAGCATGACGCTGAACAATGTTCCGGGTAAAAACGTCCTGATTCAGGGAAGCGTTTCCCAGGGCCGGATGCGCTTTGACAATATTGGTGCTGATCTGGCGCGTGGCTCCATGACCGGCAATGGTGAGCGCGATGCTCAGGGCAACTGGAAAATTAATCAGCTGCGACTGAACGACATTCGTCTGCAGACCGCCAGCAGCCTGAAAGATTTCCTGCGTAGCCTGCAGGCTGTCCCCTCGATTGCCATTACACGGCTTGACATGACCGATGCCCGACTGCAGGGGCCTGACTGGGCAGTGACGGATCTGGATCTGACGCTGAGAAACGTTAACTGGCAGGGTGATGACTGGCAGAGTAACGATGGTTCGCTGGCGCTGAATGCCAGCAATTTTATCAACGGTGGATTCGAACTTAATGACCCCATCGTTAACCTGGATTTCTCACCGCAGGGCGTGGCGCTGACGCAGTTCAGTTCACGCTGGGCGAATGGGGTGATTCGGGCTGACGGTGACTGGTCACGTAACGATAAACGCCTGACGCTGAAACATCTAGCCGTTGCCGGACTGGAATATACCCTGCCGCAGGATTGGCGCGACCGCTGGCAGGCGACACTGCCCGCGTGGCTGGATAGCGTAGAGGTAATGCGTCTCACCTCTAACCGTAACCTGATTATCGACATTAATCCGGCATTTCCCTTCCAGCTGACCTCACTGGATGGCACCGGCGAAAACCTGCTGCTGGCGCAGCAGCACCAGTGGGGGATCTGGTCGGGTAAGCTCAGCCTGAACGCGGCAGAGTCGACCTTTAACCGCACCGATCTGCGTCATCCATCGATTGCGCTGAGTGCTGACCACCAGCAGATTCAGGTTACCGAGCTGAGTGCGTTCAGTAATAAGGGCCTGCTCGAAGGGACTGCCACCTTAGGCCAGCAACCAGCCCGTCTGCTGACGCTGCAACTGACAGGTCGTGCTGTGCCAGTGAATGTGTTGCAGAACTGGGGATGGCCCGCGTTGCCATTAACCGGTGACAGCAATATGCAGTTGCAACTGAGCGGAGCATTAACCGCCGATCAGCCACTGCGCCCCACGATTAATGCCCGTTTGTCGGTGACAACCGACAATCAGCAGGTGCAGCAGACGATGCAGGCAGGTGAAGTACGTTAACAACATCAGGGCCGCGGGTGCGGCCCTGATGATTAATTGATACACGCGCCAGAACCGCCCTCTTCCAGCGGCCCGTCTGGATCGGCGGGCAAGACGATATAGACCCCTTCAAACACAGCGCCGCACTCATCATTGCCGAAAAGCTCCACCTCAAGCTGCACACGTGCTTTGCGTCCGCGCGCCAGGCGGTCGAGATCGCCGCTTAATGAGCCCAGGTCGGCAATCGCGCCAGGTCGTCCGCTGATTGGGTGGCTGTAGCGAATGTGCGCATCCGCCAGAATAATAGTGCCACCGAGATGGCGCTCGCGCAGCAGCAGCCAGATCAACCCCCAGCCGGTCAGCGTTGCCAGTGAGAACAGGCTGCCAGCGAACAGCGTCTGATGTGGATTCTGATTGCCTGCTTCAGGCATGGTGGTAATAAATTTCTGCCCGGTAAATTGCAGAATACGGACACCCATCTTTTCGCTAAGCGGGATGTGGTCATACCAGGCCTGTTGCAGCTGACCGCACCAGTCAGCACGATGCAGGATATCATCGAGCGTCACCACTGGTTTTATCATCAGAAAGTGGCGTACCGGCGTCGTCTGCGGCGCGGTAATCTCGCCCTGATTGACGTAGCCGAGTTTAGCAAAGAAAGCGACTGCATCTTCGCGGGCGCTACAGGTTACCCGCTTAGCCCCTTCCTGACGCGCCACCGACTCCAGCGTCATCGCCACCAGCGTACCCAGCCCTTTGCCCTGCACAGAAGGGTGAACGGCCATGAAGCGGATAGCGGCCTCATTGTCGGCATTAATATAAAGACGACCGATGGCGACCGGATTACCCTGCTCATCAACCACCATCTGATGATGTGCCAGGGCATCCCAGGCGTCACGTTCCGACCCCTGCGGCTGACGCAGAGGTTTACGCAACATCTCCCAGCGGAACTGATAATAGATATCCAGCTCTTCCGCCGTCTGTGGCACGCGAAGGTGATACATATAATGTTTCTCCCGTTCGGAGCTTGCGTGGCCTGTTCCCTGCCGCTCAGCTGACGACCTCACACCTGCAACCAGAACGTCACAGGACCATCATTGACCAGCGAGACCTGCATGTCTGCAGCAAAACGGCCGTTCGCCGTGGTGATGCCCTGCTGGCGACAGCAGTCGCTGAAGTATTCATAAAGACGTTCGGCCTCAGCAGGCTCAGCGCCACCCGAAAAGGAGGGGCGCATCCCTTTTTGCGTATCTGCGGCCAGCGTAAACTGCGACACCACCAGCACACTTCCGCCCGCCTGGCGAATACTCAGGTTCATTTTCCCCTGCTCATCACTAAAAATGCGATAGCCCAATACGCGTTCTGCCAGACGTTCCGCATGCGCGCTGTCATCGCCCTTTTCCACACCCAGCAGAACCAGTAATCCAGTACCAATTTCACCGGTCACTTCCTGCTCGACGCTGACGCTAGCGCGCTGCACGCGTTGAATCAATGCAATCATGTTTCCTCGCGTTGTTCTTCTCTGTGCTGCTGTTTTAACTGCCGGTAGTCGGCTAGCGCAACGGTAATTTCCGCGCCTAACAACACAATACACCAGGTCCAGTAGACCCAGAGGAACAGAATGGGGATCACGGCCAGTACACCGTAGATCAGCTGATAAGAGGGGAACATAGTAACATAGAGCGCAAAGCCCTTTTTACCCAGCTCAAACAATGCTCCCGCCACCAGCGCGCCAATCAGCGCATCGCGCGGCGGCACCCGCTGGGTGGGAACAATGCTGTAGAGCAACCAGAAGGCGAGCCACGACAGCAGGAGCGGAAAAAGGCGCAGCATCTGATCGACCAGGCTGGTAACACCGGTAGCGTTAATCCAGCGCAACGACAGCAAATAGGAGCTGATCGCCAGACTGGCTCCCGCCAGTAGCGGGCCGAGCGTCAGGATCATCCAGTAGACCGCAAAGGAGTAAACCATCGGTCGCTTCTTGTTGCTGCGCCAGATAGTATTTAACGCGGTATCGACCGAATGCATCAGCAGTAAGGCGGTAACGATCAGGCCCACCGCCCCGACCGCCGTCATCCGGTTTACGTTAGCGACAAACTGCTCAAGATAGCGTTGCAGCGTGTTACCTGCGGCTGGCATCAGATTGTTAAAGACAAACTGCTTCAGCTGCACGCTGATATCAGAGAAGACCGGAAACGCCGCAAACAGGGCAAACACCACCGCAATCAGCGGCACCAGCGCCAGCAGTGAAACATAAGCCAGATTACCGGCCTGTGTCGTCATGCCATCCTCATCAATGCGTTTCCACAACAGCCTGAGCCACAACCAGAAGGCATGCAGCCCGGGACGAAATTTACGTGACATCATGAGTTACTGTTGACCTGCAAACCAGTTGAGTACCGTTTTACTGTCAGTAACCAGTACACTTTCAATACCCAACACCTGGGCCGCCTCGATGTTCTGTGGATTATCGTCAAAAAATACCGACTGATCGGCAGTCACACCTTCTGCGTCCAGCACATGCTGATAAATCCGGGCTTCCGGTTTACGCATGCCCAACTCCTGAGACAGATAAAGCTTGTCTGCCGCCTGCTGCACGTCCGGATACTGTGTCGGCCAGAATTCGCAATGCAGTTTGTTGGTGTTAGAGAGGATCACTACCCGATGGCCTTCCAGCCGCAGTCGGTTCATCAGCGCCAGTGTTTCTGTACGCACGTCGACGAATACCGCCTGCCACCCAGCGGTAAACTGTTCATAGCTCAGCGCGATTTCCAGCCTTTCACACAGGGCCAGCGCGAAATCCTCATCGCTGATCTCGCCTCGTTCGTGTTGTTCAAACACCTCATCCATCTGGAAATGGCTTTGCAGCGAGGCCAGCGGCACACGACTAAGGTCACTCCAGACACCCAGCACGCGGTTAAAATCGATATCGATAATCACATTGCCCAAATCAAAGATATACAGCATGGTGTGTCTCCTTCTGTTCCCTGGAGTATTCACTCTAGCGGCAAAAGTGCAGGCTGAACAGGCAGTCGCGGAGAGAAAAGCGTAAACGCCAGAAGGCGGGTAAAAAGCGCGGCATAACACACGAATATTCGCTGGCCCGGCTGGAGAAGCCGGAATTTCAGGCAAAAAAAAGCCCCGCATGCGGGGCTCTTTATTGTTTAAAAACACAATTATGCGTCTTTAGGACCACGTGATGCACGTTTACGGTCGTTTTCAGTCAGGTGACGTTTACGGATACGCACTGACTGTGGTGTAACTTCTACCAGTTCGTCATCATCGATGAACTCGATCGCCTGCTCAAGAGTCATCTTGATTGGCGGAACCAGCGTCGTGGCTTCATCAGTACCTGAAGCACGCATGTTGGTCAGTTTCTTACCGGTCAGACAGTTAACTGTCAGGTCGTTAGAACGGCTGTGAATACCGATGATCTGGCCTTCATAGACTTCTGCACCGTGACCCAGGAACAGCTTACCGCGGTCCTGCAGGCTGAACAGTGCAAACGCAACCGCTTTACCCTGACCGTTAGAGATCAGTACGCCGTTCTGACGCTGGCCTACATCACCCGCACGAATATCATCGTAGTGGCTGAAGGTCGAGTAGAGCAGACCGGTACCGGAAGTCATGGTCATGAATTCGTTACGGAAGCCGATCAGGCCACGGCTTGGGATCACGTAGTCGAGACGTACGCGGCCTTTACCATCCGGATCCATATTTTTCAGATCGCCCTTACGCTCACCCATGGCTTGCATGACTGAACCCTGGTTATTCTCTTCGATATCCAGCGTCACGTTCTCGAATGGCTCTTGTTTACGGCCATCGATTTCGCGGAAGATAACTTTCGGACGGGATACCGCCAGTTCGAAACCTTCACGACGCATGTTTTCGATCAGAACTGACAGATGAAGCTCACCACGACCTGATACGCGGAACGCGTCAGCATCTTCGGTTTCTTCAACGCGCAGTGCCACGTTGTGAACCAGTTCTTTATTCAAACGCTCAAGGATCTGACGTGAAGTCACGTACTTACCTTCTTTACCGCAGAACGGTGAGGTGTTGACGTTGAAGAACATGGTTACTGTTGGCTCATCGACGCTCAGTGCTGGCAGCGCCTGCACATTCTGTGGATCACAGATGGTGTCAGAGATGTTCAGCTCGCCCAGACCGGTGATAGCAATAATATCGCCTGCTTCAGCCAGATCGCTGTCGATACGCTCAAGACCCAGGTGAGTCAGGACTTTACCGACTTTACCGTTACGGGTTTTGCCTTCGCTATCGATGATAGTGACTTGTTGGTTAGGCTTAACTTTACCGCGTTTGATGCGGCCGATGCCGATCACGCCCAGGTAGTTGTTATAGTCCAGCTGAGAGATTTGCATCTGCAGTGGGGCGTCAGCCTCAACCTGCGGAGGCGCAACGTGGTCAACGATCGCCTGATACAGCGGGGTCATATCGTCAGCCATGTCGGTATGCTCAAGGCCTGCAATACCATTCAGCGCAGAGGCGAAAATGATAGGGAAGTCGAGCTGTTCATCAGTGGCATCCAGGTTAACGAACAGGTCAAATACCTGATCAACAACCCAATCCGGACGCGCACCAGGGCGGTCTACTTTGTTGATAACCACAATCGGCTTCAGACCATGCGCGAACGCTTTTTTGGTCACGAAGCGGGTTTGCGGCATAGGGCCATCCATCGCATCTACAACCAGCAGCACCGAGTCCACCATGGACATGACGCGCTCAACTTCACCACCGAAGTCGGCGTGTCCTGGGGTATCAACGATGTTGATACGGTAGTCATTCCACTTAATGGCGGTGTTTTTTGCGAGGATGGTAATCCCACGCTCTTTCTCCAAATCATTGGAGTCCATCACGCGCTCTGTTGCTTCGGTACGGGCATCAAAAGTACCGGATTGTTGCAGCAGTTTGTCAACCAGGGTGGTCTTTCCATGGTCAACGTGCGCGATGATGGCGATGTTACGCAAATTTTCGATCACAGCTTTGCCTCAGGCATTAGAAATAGCGCGCTATTGTACACGGATTAAGCGGAAGACTGAACACGATCACACTTTTCACTGCAAGTTTATTGCATTGACGCAAATTCGCTCTGTTCCCGGTGCAGAAAATGCACTAAGTTGGTCTTTTGCACCAACTTAGTGCCAAAGGATCATCACAAAGCACCTTTATGGTGCAATAAAACCATCGTAGTGCAGCCACCTTATGACAATAAGGTGCATCACAAGGCGATTTAAGCAACATCAAAAAAGTTGGCACAGAATTCGCTTTGTCTTACATAAGCGCAAACGCCAGTCATATGTCGGTTGAAGAGCGTACCGGAATGAGGTTGGTCAGGGAGTTATTTTCCCGCAACACGCCGGAAACGACGTTTCCTCGCCATGTAGATAATGAAAGACCATTTCCAGGAGAGTTGAGTATGTCCGCTGAACACGTTCTCTCGATGATGAACGAGCATGAAGTTAAGTTTGTTGACCTGCGTTTTACCGATACCAAAGGTAAAGAACAGCACGTTACGATACCTGCTCACCAGGTTAACGCTGACTTCTTCGAAGAAGGCAAAATGTTCGATGGTTCGTCTATCGGCGGCTGGAAAGGCATTAACGAATCAGACATGGTGCTGATGCCTGACGCCACTACGGCGGTCATGGATCCTTTCTTCGAAGACTCTACGCTGATCATCCGTTGTGACATTCTTGAGCCAGGCACCATGCAGGGTTACGATCGCGATCCACGCTCCATCGCTAAGCGCGCTGAAGATTTCCTGCGCTCTTCCGGCATCGCTGATACCGTGCTGTTTGGACCCGAGCCCGAATTCTTCCTGTTCGATGACATACGTTTCGGTTCCTCGACTTCTGGTTCACACGTTGCTATCGACGATATCGAAGCGGCATGGAACACCGGTAAAGAGTACGAAGGCGGTAACAAAGGTCACCGTCCAGGGCTGAAAGGCGGCTACTTCCCGGTTCCACCGGTTGACTCATCACAGGATATCCGTTCTGCCATGTGTCTGACCATGGAGCAGATGGGCCTGGTTGTTGAAGCGCATCACCACGAAGTGGCGACGGCGGGTCAGAACGAAGTGGCAACCCGCTTCAATACCATGACCAAAAAAGCGGACGAAATTCAGATCTACAAATATGTCGTCCACAACGTTGCGCACGCTTACGGCAAAACCGCGACCTTTATGCCGAAGCCGATATTTGGCGACAACGGTTCAGGCATGCACTGCCATATGTCACTCTCTAAAGGGGGCCAGAACCTGTTCGCCGGCGATAAGTACGGCGGTCTGTCTGAAATGGCGCTATTCTACATCGGCGGTATCATCAAACACGCTAAAGCGATCAACGCCCTGGCGAACCCGACCACCAATTCTTACAAGCGTCTGGTCCCGGGTTATGAAGCACCGGTTATGCTGGCTTACTCTGCCCGTAACCGTTCAGCCTCTATCCGTATCCCGGTTGTTGCCAGCCCGAAAGCCCGTCGTATCGAAGCGCGCTTCCCGGATCCAGCGGCTAACCCATACCTGGCCTTCACCGCACTGCTGATGGCTGGCCTGGATGGCATCATCAACAAAATCCATCCTGGCGATGCGATGGACAAGAACCTGTATGACCTGCCACCGGAAGAAGAAGCTGAGATTCCAAAAGTTGCAGGCTCTCTGGAAGAAGCGCTGAATGCACTGAATGAAGACCGCGAGTTCCTGACCCGCGGCGGTGTATTCACTGACGAATCGATCGATGCTTACATCGAACTGCGTAAAGCAGAGATGGATCGTGTTCGTATGACGCCACACCCGGTTGAGTTTGAGCTCTACTACAGCGTTTAACTGGTCAGACGTTTTTGTTGCCGTGGAAACTTTTAGCCCATCTTCGGATGGGCTTTTTTCTCCGCGAATTCACTGTTCATTTACCCTGTTTCCGGCTTAAAGACTAAAATGCACCTGGTTAGTGCAGAGGAACGTTGTATGGCAACTGGCTCTCTGCCCGATGCAGGGCAGATTCTCAACGCGTTAATCAACAGTATTTTGTTGGTGGATAACGATCTGGTTATTCATTACGCCAACCCGGCGGCGCAGCAATTACTGGCGCAAAGCTCACGCAAACTGTTCGGCACGCCGTTACCGGAGTTAACCGGCTACTTTTCGCTGAATATCGAGGTAATGCGCGAGAGTCTTGAGGCTGGCCAGGGATTTACTGACAGTGAAGTCACGCTGGTGGTAGATGGTCGCGCACACATTATGTCGCTGACCGCCCAGCGGTTACCTGATGGCTTAATTCTGATGGAAATGGCGCCGATGGATAATCAGCGTCGCCTCAGTCAGGAGCAGTTACAGCACGCCCAGCAGGTCGCCGCTCGCGATCTGGTTCGCGGCCTGGCCCATGAGATTAAAAATCCGCTGGGTGGATTGCGCGGCGCGGCACAGCTTTTATCTCGCGCCCTGCCCGATCCCTCGCTGAACGAATATACCAAAGTGATTATTGAACAGGCCGACCGGTTGCGGAATCTGGTAGATCGTCTGTTAGGGCCACAGCAGCCGGGCATGCACATCACCCAGAGCATTCATCAGGTGGCCGAGCGGGTGGTCAATCTGGTGTCAATGGAACTGCCGGAGAATGTCTCACTGGTTCGGGATTATGATCCCAGCCTGCCGGAATTGCCGCACGACCCCGATCAGATCGAACAGGTGCTGCTTAATGTGGTCCGCAATGCGCTTCAGGCGCTGGGCGACGATGGCGGCACCATTGTTATCCGCACCCGCACAGCTTTCCAGCTGACGCTGCACGGCTCGCGTTATCGCCTGGTGGCACGTATTGATATTGAAGATGATGGCCCCGGCATTCCGGCCCAGCTGCAGGATACGCTGTTTTATCCGATGGTCAGCGGACGTGAAGGCGGTACCGGTTTAGGCCTCTCCATCGCCCGTAGCCTGATTGATCAACATTCAGGAAAAATAGAGTTTAACAGTTGGCCGGGACACACCGAATTCTCGGTTTACCTGCCTATTCGCCAGTGAGGTTTCTATGCAACGAGGGATAGTCTGGATCGTCGATGACGATAGCTCCATCCGCTGGGTGCTTGAACGCGCGCTCACTGGAGCCGGTTTGAGCTGTGCGACCTTTGACAGCGCAAGAGAAGTGCTGGATGCCCTTTCAACCAAAACCCCGGACGTTTTACTGTCAGACATTCGCATGCCCGGTATGGATGGACTGGCGCTGCTGAAACAGATTAAACAGCGTCACCCGATGCTTCCGGTCATCATAATGACGGCGCATTCTGATCTGGATGCCGCTGTCAGCGCCTATCAGCAGGGTGCCTTTGATTACCTGCCTAAACCGTTTGATATCGATGAAGCCGTTGCGCTGGTAGAGCGTGCTATCAGTCACTATCAGGAGCAGCAGCAGCCGCGTAATCAGCCGGTCAGCGGACCGACCACCGACATCATTGGTGAAGCACCCGCCATGCAGGATGTGTTCCGCATCATCGGGCGGTTGTCGCGCTCTTCGATTAGTGTACTGATCAACGGCGAGTCAGGCACCGGTAAAGAGCTGGTGGCCCATGCGCTGCATCGCCACAGCCCGCGCACCAAAGCACCCTTTATTGCACTGAACATGGCTGCGATTCCTAAAGATTTGATTGAGTCAGAACTGTTTGGTCACGAGAAAGGTGCCTTTACCGGGGCGAACCAGATTCGTCAGGGCCGTTTTGAGCAGGCTGATGGCGGTACACTGTTTCTGGATGAGATCGGTGATATGCCGCTGGATGTGCAGACGCGTCTGCTGCGCGTGCTGGCCGATGGCCAGTTTTATCGCGTTGGTGGCTATGCGCCGGTCAAAGTGGATGTGCGTATTATCGCGGCTACCCACCAGAATCTGGAGTTACGCGTTCAGGAAGGAAAGTTCCGTGAGGACCTGTTTCACCGTCTGAATGTGATTCGCGTGCATCTGCCGCCACTGCGTGAGCGTCGTGAGGACATTCCGCGTCTGGCGCGTTATTTCCTGCAGGTGGCGGCCCGAGAGCTGGGTGTGGAAGCGAAGATTCTGCATCCGGAAACCGAAACAGCGTTAACGCGGCTGCACTGGTCAGGTAACGTGCGTCAGCTGGAGAACACCTGTCGCTGGCTGACCGTGATGGCTGCGGGTCAGGAAGTACTGATTCAGGATCTGCCTGGGGAGCTATTTGAATCCAGCACCCCGGAGAATCCGGTGCAGTCGCTGCCTGACAGCTGGGCAACGCTGCTGGCACAGTGGGCCGATCGCGCTCTGCGTTCCGGTCATCAGAATCTGCTGTCAGAAGCACAGCCGGAGATGGAGCGAACGCTGCTCACTACTGCGCTGCGTCATACGCAGGGCCACAAACAGGAAGCGGCACGTTTGTTGGGCTGGGGACGAAACACGCTGACGCGCAAGCTCAAAGAGCTGGGCATGGAATAAGCGGTTCAATACGGGCTGGTGTAGTCTGCCAGCCCGTTTCTTCAGATAACGCGGGAGAACTGCTGCTGACGCGCTTTCTGACGCAGATAGCGATCAAAGCACATGCAAATATTGCGGATCAGTAACCGGCCAATGCCCGTCACCTCCAGCCCCGTAGCGGTTTGTTCCACCAACCCATCGGCTATCAACGGTTTCAACAGCGCCAGGTCCTCAGAAAAATAGTCGCTGAAGCGAATGCCCCATTGCGCTTCTGTCGCGGCGAAATTCAGCGAGAAGTTACAAATCAGCGTTTTTATCACGTCCCGACGCAGGCAATCATCGTCGGTCAAGGCGATGCCACGCCACAAGCCATTTCCCTGCTGTTCCACATGACTGTACCAGGTGTTGAGGTCTTTCTGGTTCTGCGCATAACTGTCGCCAATCATGCTGATGGCAGAGACGCCAAGCCCCAGCAAATCGCTGTCGCCCTGCGTCGTGTATCCCTGGAAATTTCGATGCAGCTGCCCTTTGCGCTGCGCGATGGCCAGTTCATCCTGCGGCTTCGCAAAGTGATCCATCCCAATGAACTGGTAGCCCTGCTGAGTCAGGGTTGCGATGGTCTGCTGTAAAATATCCAGCTTTTGCTGAGCCGATGGCAGTTCATCCTCTTTGATTTTTCGCTGTGCCGCGAACATCACCGGCAGATGCGCATAGTTAAAGACGCTAAGACGATCCGGGCTCAGCGCCAGTACCCGCTCCAGCGTCCAGGCGAAGCTGGCGGGCGTCTGGAGAGGCAAACCATAAATCAGATCAATGCTGGTCGAGCTGAAACCCTGCTCACGGGCACGCGCCATCAGGCCGAAAATCACCTCTTCATCCTGTACCCGGTTGACCCGCTCCTGCACCGATTTGTTGAAGTCCTGCACCCCCATGCTCAGACGATTGAATCCCAGCGATCGCAGGTGATCAATCACATCCAGCTCAATCTCCCGGGGATCAACTTCGATCGACATTTCGGCATCATCGGCCACGCTGAAATGCTGCTTCAGTAAACCCACCAGCCTGGAAATCTGCGCATTGTCGAGGAAGGTTGGCGTGCCGCCGCCCCAGTGAAGCTGCATGACCTGCCGCTGACGAAACAGTGGCGCGCGCTGAATAATCTCCTGCTCAAGCACATCCAGATAGCGATCAGCTTTATGGCGCTGACGCGTCACAATCTTGTTGCAGCCACAGAAGTAGCAGAGACGATGGCAAAAGGGGATATGGACATAGAGCGACAGCGGACGATCAGGGTAACGCGCCACAGCACGCTGGAAATCAGTTTCCGCGTAGTGCTCGCTGAACTCCAGCGCAGTGGGATAAGAGGTGTAACGCGGGCCAGCATAATTATACTTTTCAATTAATGCCTGATCCCACTCAATCTGCTGCGATGGCATGCTCACTCCTTCCGGTGACATCGTCTGAGAGAAGGTCGCGAAGAAGAAGAGATGAAAGGTGAGCGGGATGAGACCCGACGTAAACGTTGCTTCAGACGCGACAGGCGTCGTAGTTTAAACAATAACCACAGCAGATAAAATGTCGCCAGCAGCGCGAAAATTGATCCAGGCCAAAACATTGTTGTTTATCTGATAAGCGCGGCATGCGGTTCCCGCATGCCGATCAAATTTGCTTAGTTACCTTTTAGCAGACGGTACATATCTTCTTCTGCCTGATCATCTTCGGCATCATCCATCACAATGCCTAACTGCTCCATCAGTTCGTCGATACGATCCAGCGAGGCATCCAGCCAGCCCTGATCTTCTGCCGATAGCGTTTCGCCATTTTCCAGCCGATCCAGCAGCATATCCAGACGCTCGTCATTTTCCAGCTTCGCCAGCTCTTCTTCTGGTGTCAGGCGTACTTTCTTTTCTGCTGCCGGTTTTTCCGCGCTTTTCTTTGGCTTAACGGCTGCGGTTTTCCCGTCAGCAACCAAGGCCACCGGTTTTTTACTCCCGATACGCGGATCTTTAGGGCTGTTAGCCTGACGTCCGCCGTTACTTTCGGGCGCAGCTGGATTAGCACGGCTGCCCGATGCATGTCCGCGATGCTTTTTATCACGTTTGCGATCGCGTGCCTCATGGTTGATATCGTCACGCGATTTGCGTTTGGCTTTAACGGCAGGTTTGCCGTGAGCAGCTCGTGCAGGTTGCTTCATAGTATTCGGTCCCGGCTTTTTTTATTCAGTATAGAATTGCGGCGAAATCTAGCAGAAAGTAGACAAAGAAAAAAGGCGACAGCTCAAGCTGTCGCCTTATTTCATACCTTCACAAGAAGGAATCATGTTTTAAATCCTTTTCGGCTCGTAACATCCCGGTTAATCCCGCGCCTGCTCAACTCCTGAGCTTTTCCTTATCCCTGTCTGGCCGTATCCCTGACCTATTCCATTCCACCGCTCATTGCCATCCTGACATCCCTGAGCGCATCATCCTGATGTGTGCTGCCGTGCACTGCACATTAATGTAGACCAACGGGTAAAAGCCTCAAGTCAGCGTCAAAAATAGTTAGCTCAAAAAAAGAGCATTTATCAGTAATTATTTGAATTATATTGTTTTTTATTTTCATTAATTAACGTAAAAAGAGAAATAACCCGCAGCGTTAATGGCAAATCTCTTACAAACGTTGTTACCGAGATACGATTGGGCACTTTCGCGTCATAACGCGTATAATCGCCGCCATTGCCTTAATGCGTTTTCTGGAGTGTCACCTTGTCTGAATTGAATTATCACGTTACCCACTTTGTCATGAGCGCGCCGGATATCCGTCATCTGCCTGCTGATACCGGAATTGAAGTGGCTTTTGCTGGCCGCTCAAACGCGGGAAAATCGAGTGCGCTGAATACGTTAACCAATCAGAAGGGCCTGGCGCGTACCAGTAAAACACCGGGACGTACGCAGCTGATTAACCTGTTTGAAGTAAAAGAAGGTAAGCGTCTGGTCGACCTGCCCGGCTACGGTTATGCCGAAGTACCGGAAGAGATGAAGCTGAAGTGGCAGCGTGCATTAGGGGAATACCTGCAAAAACGCCAGGCCCTGAAAGGGCTGGTCGTGTTAATGGATATTCGCCATCCGCTGAAAGATCTCGATCGACAAATGATTCAGTGGTCCGTGGAAAGCGACATTCCGGTTCTGTTGCTCCTTACCAAAGCCGATAAACTCGCTTCAGGCGCCCGTAAAGCGCAGCTGAACGTTGTGCGTGAAGCCGCCCTGAGTTTTGTCGGTGATGTACAGGTAGAGCTCTTCTCATCGCTGAAGAAAATCGGTGTGGATAAGGTTCGTCAGAAGCTGGACAGTTGGTTTAATACGCTTGAACCGGCGGTTGAGGGTCAGGACGCGGAAGAGTGAGTGGCGCCCCTGTGCCGTTGAAGCGGGCGGTACAAAAAGCCCAATAAAAAACGCCCCAGTCACAGAATGACTGGGGCGGCTAAATTCAGCCAAATCCGATTACGTGAAGTAAAAGGTCTGAAAGATAGAACATCTTACCTCTGTACCCTACGCGACGAACTTTACCTGATTTTCTGTGCGTGACAAAGGCTTTTTTGTTGCTTACTTACATCAAACAGGACTTTTTTTACCATACTCGTCACAAAAATAGCGTTGCGATGTAGTTAAATGACGGAAAAAGTGTTTGGACGATAAGCAGTTAGGAAAGCGCCTTATCTCAGTGCCAGCGTTGACTACGCTAAACCGGTTAACTCAACGATTTACTTATAACTGATTCCGGGCCGATTTCTCGATTCCGACCCGACCAGAAGTAGCGAATCAGTGGGCTTCATCCCAGTTGTCACCCACACCGACTTCAACCAGTAAAGGTACGTCGAGCTGCACGCTACCTTCCATCAGCGCACGGATTTTCTGGCTGGCCTCTTCAACCGCCTCCGTCTTCACTTCGAACACCAGTTCATCGTGAACCTGCATGATCATTCTGACTGCATTGTCATTTTGCTGCTCAAGCCAGTCATCCACGGCGATCATCGCCCGCTTGATAATATCCGCTGCCGTTCCCTGCATCGGCGCATTGATCGCGGCACGCTCTGCGGCTTTACGGCGAATGGCATTGCTGGATTTAATATCTGGCAGCCACAGTCGACGCCCTTCAATCGTTTCGACATAGCCTTTACTGGCAGCCAGCTGGCGCGTGTTTTCCATATAGCGAAGTACGCCCGGATAGCGTTCAAAGTAGAGGTCCATATACTTTTTCGCTTCTCCTGCACCGATATTCAGCTGACGCGACAGGCCAAATGCGCTCATACCATAAATCAGACCAAAATTGATCGCTTTGGCGCTGCGACGCTGTTCGCCGCTCACCTTACCCAGCGACACACCAAACACTTCGGATGCTGTGGCGCGGTGAATATCTTCGCCTTGGGCAAAAGCGTCCAGTAATCCTTTGTCCTGAGAGAGATGTGCCATTATACGCAGTTCGATTTGTGAATAGTCTGCCGCCACAATGCGATGGCCTTTGGCCGCAACAAAGGCCTGACGGATACGGCGCCCTTCATCATTACGCACCGGAATGTTTTGCAGGTTCGGATCGGCAGAGGATAAGCGTCCGGTTGCGGTAACCGCCTGATGATAAGAGGTATGCACCCGCCCGCTCACCGGATTGATCATCAGCGGTAATTTATCCGTATAAGTCGACTTAAGTTTAGATAAGCCGCGATGCTCCAGAATCACTTTGGGCAACGGATAATCGAGTGCCAGCTCAGCTAAAACCTCTTCACTGGTTGACGGCGCCCCGCCCGGTGTTTTCTTAGTGGGTTTAATGCCCTGCTTTTCAAACAGGATCACCTGTAGCTGCTTGGTAGATGAGAGGTTAAAGGGTTCGCCCGCCAGTTCATGCGCTGTTAACTCAAGCTCAGCCAGTCGGGTGGTCAGCTCTTTCGAATGCTGTGCCAGAATTGATTGATCGATCAACACGCCATTGCGCTCTATCCGGGAGATAACGGTCAGTAATGGCATCTCAATCTGTTCGAAGACTTTTTTCGGACCTGCTTCTTTCTCCAGCTCTGGCCACATCTTCAGATGCAGCTGCAGGGTCACATCGGCATCCTCGGCAGCATAATGGGATGCTTGCTCAAGCGCGATTTGATTGAACGTCAGCTGATTTTTGCCTTTACCGGCGATCTCCTGAAAGGTGACCGTTTTATGGTTAAGCCAGCGAGCAGCCAGGCTATCCATGTCATGTTTACCCACCACGCTGTTGAGAATATATGACTCAAGCATGGTGTCGAATTTGATACCGGCTAGTTCAATGTCGTAGTTCTTCAGCACACCGCGATCGTATTTCAGGTTCTGGCCAACTTTCCAGGCGCTGTCATCTTCCAGCAGGGGCTTGAGCTGTGCCAGAACGGTCGCGCGATCAAGTTGATCAGGCGCATCGAGATAGTCATGGGCAACCGGCAGATAGGCGGCTTCGCCGGGCGCCACCGCGAAGCTGAGACCAACGATGTTAGCGCTCAGGGTATCCAGTGCATCGGTCTCCAGATCAAAAGCAAAGACCGGGCTTTTTTTCAGCTTCTTCAGCCAGCTATCAAAGACTGCCTGATCCAGGATGGTGATATAGCCCTCGGTCGGTAACACGCTGCTGGTTTCAACCGCAGGAACTGGCTCACCGGACAGCGCTTTTTGCGCCTGAGTATTGCTCTTTTTACCCTGCAGCCATGTACCGTCCTGCAGATCACTCAGCCAGCGTTTAAACTCATAACGGCTGAACAGGGTTTGCAATGCTCCAACATCAGGTTCAGTGACCGTGAGTTCTTCACAGGGCAGCGCTAGTTCAACGTCCGTTTTAATCGTCGCCAGCTGATATGAGAGAAACGCTACATCGCGATTCTGTTCAAGTTTGGTCGCCATGTTTTTTGCGCCACGAAACCCGAGATCGGTCACTTTATCCAAATTGTCATAGATCGTCTGCATGCTGCCCAATCCCTGCAGCAGAGCTTGCGCAGTTTTTTCACCAACACCCGGCACGCCAGGGATGTTATCCGAGCTATCACCCATCATAGCCAGAAAATCGATGATTAAGGCTGGTGGTACACCATATTTTTGCTCAACCTCTTCCGGTCCCAGAATGGTATTGTTCATGGTGTTAATCAGCGTTATGGCTGGCGTGACCAGTTGCGCCATATCTTTGTCGCCAGTACTGATTAGTACTGAAAGACCCTTTTTCTCCGCTTCGAGTGCCAGCGTACCAATCACATCATCGGCTTCAACGCCGCTCACAACCAGCAGCGGTAGGCCCATCGCCCGCACCATCTCATGCAGCGGCTCAATTTGTGCACGCAGATCGTCAGGCATAGGGGGACGGTGAGATTTATAATGCTCAAACAGCTCATCTCTGAAGGTTTTGCCTTTGGCATCGAATACCACAGCAACGTGACTCGGTTTGTATTGCGCCAGCAGACTTTTCAGCATGTTGAGCACGCCGTACATGGCACCAGTGGGTTCACCTGCACTATTGGTCAGCGGCGGAAACGCGTGATACGCACGATAAAGATAGGATGAACCATCAACCAGAATCAGAGGATTTTCTGCTATTTGCGCCATAAGTCTGTGTAGTCTTCGTTGCTATGAATTGGACTATAAGGATGCCACAACCTGGCAGGAATGGTGAACTAAGGCGTGCCACGTCTGGCGCTTTTCACGCTTTTAGGGCCAGGATCGCAATGATCGTTCTGTGGATAACTTTGTGCGTAAAAATTATAACGCGCTGTTCCTCAGAAAAATAAACAATTTAACCTTCAATAAAAAACATATATTTCAGTTAGTTATTTAATTTCCGTGACCCGATCGCTATTTTTAATAGCGCGATCTCTTGTGTGGATATTAAATTTATGCCCTGGAGATGGACAAAAAGGGTGCCATTGTTCAAAGGCATAAAAAACGCCAGCAAAACTGGCGTTTAACTGAAGTGTGAGGCTGATTACTTCTGGCTTACCAGGAATTTAACCACGTTCGCATAGTCCGCGACGAAATTATCCATAGAACTGGTATCCAGACCGCCGTTGTTAACCATGTACTTACCATTCACGAAAATAGCTGGCACACCGCGCAGATCCACATCAGCAGCGGCTTTCTGCTGCTGGGCAACCAACGCTTTGACAGCGAAGCTTTTCCAGGCAGCATCGTAGTCAGCAGCGGAAATACCGGCCGCTTTGACAAAGGTCTCTTTCAGACTGGCAGGATCAGTGATGGTCTGCGTTTTCTGAATGCCATCAAAGATGGGTACCGTCACTTTATCTTCAACGCCCAGCGCCATCGCCACAGCCCAGGCCTGGGTCACGACCGGCCCCAGTTCGCCACCGAGAAAGTCGACGTGGTATTTCACCATTTTGGTGTCAGCAGGCAGATTCTTTTTCACCGCGTCATTGACGTGATAAATATGTTCAAACTGATAGCAATGCGGGCAGAAGAAGGAAAAGAACTCCATCACTTGAGGTTCGCCAGCCACAGGTTTTGGCAGACTCACATATTGTTTACCTTCAGTGAACTGGGCAGCAGACGCGCTGAATGCCAGCATTAAACCCATCAGTGCAAACCAAATTTTTTTCATCGTGAAAAATTCTCCTGACTACGTTATTAATATTGCGGTGTCAGCTGCAGAGGAGGTTCCTGCAACAGCTTCTCCTGCTCGGTAAAGAGTGAAATTTGCCTGCGCCAGAAATCTTCATCTGTCATCCAGGGGAAAGCGCGCGGAAAAGCGGGATCCTGCCAGCGTCGTACAACCCAGGCCAGATAATAAACCATGCGCATGGCACGTAAAGGTTCAATCAGTGACAATTCATTAATATCAAAATCACTGAATTCATTGTACGCCTCCAGCAGGATATCCCACTGAATACGCTGTTCCTGTCGATCACCGCTGATCAGCATCCATAAATCCTGTATCGCAGGGCCATTACGGGCGTCATCCAGATCGACAAACAGCGGTCCGTCACGCCACAGGATATTACCCGGATGGCAGTCGCCATGTAATCGTAGCGGCTGCCACGTGGTGTGCCACTGTTGTTGCAGCGTGTTTCCCAGCTTATCGATAGCCTGTAGCAGTGCGACTTTAAGCGATGCAGGCACTAACAGAGAGTGCTCCAGCACCTGCCGGGGTTCATGCAGATATTCATCCAGACCAATGGCAGGCCGATGCCTGAACAGCGTTTTACGCCCGGTCTGATGAATGCGGCCCAGGAAGCGGCCTACCCACTCCATCTGATCTTCGTTGTCTGTCTCATATTGCCGTCCGCCCAGGCTGGGGAATACGGCAAAGAAGAAGCCAGCGTGGCTGTGTAAGGTCTCACCCTTCAATCGCAGCGGCGCCGCGATGGGCACCTCGTCAGCCAGCAGATCGAGTGCATACTGATGCTCTTCAGCAATCTGTTCGACACGCCAGCGCTGTGGGCGATAAAATTTCGCAACATAGCGGCGTTTTTCATCATCGCTGAATTGATAAACCCGGTTCTCATAGCTGTTTAGGGCTGTCAGACCTGATTCGACGCGAATTCCGGTATCCCAGAGCGCATCAAGTAATACGTCGGGATTCAATGTCTGGAAGTTAAAAGCAGCGTCGCTCATCATGTTACCTGTAGTTGCCCTTGCATTTAGCTGCCAAGGATAACACTACTCGTCTTGTTTAATGACACCTCGTGCGCGGAGCAATGCTGTTTTGAAATCCACTTCATAGTCTTTTTGCAGGCCAGGGATCTCATCATCACTGGCTGAGTCACGCATCTTGAGATGGTAAATTAATACGTCATCGGTTAATTCACTTAACGGGCCACGGAAACCAGATTCCTGAGCCAGTTTCTGCAAAAATGTGACCAGATTAAGATCAGGCTCTTTTTGCCAGGCGGGTTGTAGCAACTCGATTAACTCGTTTAAACGATGGCATTTCATTCAGATTTCTCCTTTCACAGTGCGTCATCAGCGAGGGCACCGTCATGACAATATTAACCGGCATCATACTGGCCGGTGGTCAGGGCCGCCGTATGGGTGGTCAGGACAAAGGGTTAGTACAACTGGATGGCAGACCGCTTTATCAGCATGTCCTTGAACGGCTCAGGCCACAAGTCGACATTGTCATGATTAATGCGAATCGTAATATTGATCGCTATCAGTTAAGCGGGTGTCGGGTTGTTCAGGATGTTTTTGATGATTATCCCGGTCCGCTGGCTGGCATTTACAGCGCGTTGCTCGCCATCGATGGTGAATGGGCCGCTTTTTGCTCCTGTGATACGCCTGCAATACCTCTCAACCTCGTGGAAAAACTGGTCGATCAACGCGGAGAGGCACCGGCAGTCTGGGTACGTTCACAGTCGCGCGATCATCCGACACTGGCGCTGATTCATCGGGAGATGGCTGCTCCTCTTTATGACTATCTTCAGGCTGGTGAACGGCGTCTGATGTATTTTCTGCGCGACCACGGTGGCCATGCTGTCCAGATGGATGATGATGAGGCTGCCTTCCGCAATATCAATACGCCTGATGACCTGAACGACAGAGGCTGCTGATATGTCATTACCTATACTTGCCATTGTGGGCTGGAGTGGAACCGGGAAAACAACGCTGTTGCAGCAGGTGATACCGATTCTTAGTAGTAAAGGGATTCGCGCCGGGCTGATTAAGCATACGCATCATCAGATGGACGTTGATACGCCAGGTAAAGATAGCTATCTGCTCAGAAAAGCGGGCGCAAATCAGGTGATAGTGGCCAGCTCAGAGCGATGGGCATTGATGTGTGAGACGCCGGAAAAGCAGTTGATTAATCTGCCTTATCTGCTCAGCCGCATGGATCACTCTACGCTTGAGGTCGTGCTGGTCGAAGGCTTCAAAGAGGAACATGTACCTAAAATTGTTTTATGGCGTGTCGGAATCAAGGGTGGAATCGAGGAACTGCTTGATGAGCAGGTGATCGCTGTCGCCAGTGACCAGAAATTAACTCTGAACGTGCCAGTTCTGGATATAAATCGTCCGGACAGCGTTGCAGACTTCATTGCTGACTGGCTTGAGAAACGCTGAAATGGATTTTGTGATGCAGTTTTCCACGATCTGCGGACGTAAAAAAGCCCCGCACGGCAGTGCGGGGCTTCTTCACTTATTTAATGCCTGGCAGTTCCCTACTCTCGCATGGGGAGACCCCACACTACCATCGGCGCTACGGCGTTTCACTTCTGAGTTCGGCATGGGGTCAGGTGGGACCACCGCGCTACAGC
>NZ_JBBCMO010000014.1:0-104651 GCF_037152305.1 Pantoea sp. AS142
GCGCACATGATCAGGCAATGCATTGTTCCAGAAATCCGCCTGTGCACATATTAAGGGCTCTGACACTAAACTTTAGCCCGTCAGCACACATATTGAGGTCTCTGACTCTAAACTTTAGCCCGTCAGCACACAGATTAAGGGTTCTGACTCTAAGCTATATAGCCCGTCAACACACATATCAAGGGCTCTGACTCTAAGCTGTAGCCCGCCAACACACATATGAAGGGCTCTGACTCTAAGCTATAGCCCGTCAGCACACACGATCAATCATTTTAAACGTAGCAGATTCCCTTCAGCACACATGAACTTCCCGTCAGCAAACATAATTATGAGTCGATTAGGAAAATACTATTCTGTCAGCACACATTTTTTTGACTTCTTCAGGCACAATTGCCCGCCAGCACACATGATCTTGACTTTCCGACGGACGTATCCCGCCATAACACATTTTCTATTTTTCCCGGGACTGTATCCCTCCAGCACACATTTTGAGTCTATAAAGAAGAAAATAGCTCGCCAGCGCACCTATCTCTGCTTTTGCAAAGCAAAAATCGCATCCACCTCTTTCAGGCAGTTGCTGCATATCGCCCGTTATAGGTGACATTTTAGACGGGCTGGGTATAAGAAGTGTAACCGTCAGCACACATGTTTGAATTCTGCCTTTTTAATACCCGTCAGCGCACATGATACTTTAGGATAATCATGTCCCGCCAGCGCACACAATCTATTGGTTAATTATTGATACCTGGGGTGTGGAGTCCTCGCTGGCCGACATTGCATTCTATATCAGGTTGAGTAAAAAAGATTTTTCAACCTCCAGCAGCAATGACTGAACTTTGGTTTTTTAAAGAATCGGTAACGCCGCCAAATTTTTTGAGGTAAGTGGGAATGTCTTAAAAAAATCGTCCTCGAAACTGCGCTGGTATTACCTGCAGAGTCACTGGCAGACATTCCTGAATAGCGCTATCTACGGGGAATTTCAGCTTGAAAAAGTAGTTAAATTAATATTAAAAACAATAATTTAACGTATTTAAATTGAGGGGTATAACTTATCTGAATCTGCGTGCTCTACCCATCTTTGGTCTGTAATTAATTCGTTATCAGGACATGACTTCTGGCAGAAAAAAGGAAAAACTATCAGCAAATATTTTTTCCATGTACAAGAAATGCATGTCTTTTCGAAAATTGTTGCTCTGGCTTTTTTGACATGTACAATCAACATAAAATTGACAACGGAACGGCTAAATGAAAAGTCATTACGGTGGAGTGGATGAAACTGCACGCAGGGCCAGTGCAATGTTACGCAGTATGAGCGACGACATATCCCTTAGAAGAAATGAGTTTGGACTGGATCAGTATTACCAGACATTCACACGCAACTCTGTGGCTAACCTTCCGAAACTTAGTCGGCGTGCTGTTGAGCAGGCGATTGATGAAATGGAAGCACAAGGGCATGTCTTCGGCAGGAAGGATGCCGGTAATACCCGACATTATGCGCTTACCATCAAAGACGTTGTTGATATTTATGCCCATCGCAAAGTGCCTAAATACCGTGATTTGCACGCGGGGGAAGGCCCTTTTGTTATCTTTGTTGTGAATCTGAAGGGGGGGGTGTCAAAAACTGTGAGCACGGTGACGCTTGCGCATGGTTTACGTGTTCATCAGGACCTTCTCCAGCATGATCTTCGTATCCTTGTGGTTGATCTTGATCCCCAGGCCTCCAGCACCATGTTTCTCAGCCAGCAAAACAGCATTGGCTCCATAATGGAGACGGCTGCACAGGCAATGCTTAACGATCTTGATGCTGATCAGCTCCGTGAAGACATTATCAAACCCACAATCATTCCTGGTGTGGATGTGATCCCTGCTTCCATAGACGATGGTTTTATTGCCAGCCAGTGGAATGATCTCGTCAGAGAACACCTGCCGGACAAGTTACCCTCAGAGGTTCTGCGCCGCACTATCATTGACCGTGTTGGCGGGGATTATGATTTTATCTTTATTGATACCGGTCCTCACCTTGATGCCTTCATGCTGAATGCTCTCGCGGCAAGCGATTTATTGCTCACTCCCACGCCGCCGGCACAGGTGGATTTTCACTCCACGCTTAAATATCTCACCCGACTGCCTGAAATGATTGAGCAGCTTGAAGAAGAAGGAATTACGCCACGTATCAAAGGGAACATTGGCTTTATGTCGAAAATGACCTCAAAACGTGACCATGAGATGACGCACGGGCTGGCCCGCGATGTATTCACGTCCTACATTCTTGATGCGGCACTGCCGCGGCTGGATGGCTTTGAACGCTGTGGAGAGAGCTTTGATACCATCGTTAGCGCCGATCCCGGTTCTTATCCGGGCAGTACTGAGGCGCTCAAAAAGGCAAAACGGGAAGCAGAACGTTTTACTCAGGCTGTATTTAAAAGGATCGAGTTCATCAGGGGTGTGAAATGAAGAAAGAAATGGTGAAGCTGGGCCGGCAGCTGGGCAATTCGAGTTTTTCGAAAATGATGAGTGAGTCAGACAGCGAGCGGGTGTTCACCCTGAAGTCTGGCGCCCAGGCCCGTTTTGTTCTGACCAAGATTCTGCATGACGATATTGAAACACAGACTTTTGTAGACGCAACCGTCAATGGTCGTGACCAGGCCTTTCTGACGCGCGAATCGGTCAGCGATATCTCCCGGACTATCAGACTGCAGCAGTTCTTTCCTGCTATCGGGCGGGAAGTAGACGGACGTACAGAGATCCTCGATGGTTCACGCCGCCGGGCGGCCTGCCTTTATAACGGGACTGCCTTTGAAGTGCTTGTAACGCGTGACGCGTTATCTCTCTCTGATGCAAGACAGCTGGCTACGGACATTCAGACTGCCAGAGAGCATACGCTGCGTGAACTCGGTAATCGATTAAAGCTGATGTATCCTGCGGATATGAATCAGTCAGATATTGCCGCCGCAGAAGGACTTTCTGCGGCCAAGGTCACTCGTGCGTTTCAGGCAGCTGCAGTACCTGAAGAGATCATTGCCGTTTTTCCTTCGGTCAGTGAACTCTCCATTAGTGACTATCAGGTTCTGCTTGATGTGACTGAAAGAGCCCGGGCAAGTAGCATCAGTACGGAGGAATTAGCTGGCAACGTCCGTGTACGGATCGAAAGTGACGCGTATCACGATAAGGCGGATCCCTCCTATAAGGCAAAGATAATCAGTTACTTCCGGGCTGAAAGCGCAGATCCCAAAAAAGGATCGTCTAACAAAAAAGTCGTTACGGAAAAACTGGCAGATTTTGCTGATAAAAAGCAGTTTGCAAGAAAGAAAACGGATTCGACTAAACGGCTTGTTACCTACGAATTCTCGCGCCTTTCTGCAGCCAGTCAGGCTGAACTTGATGCCGCTGTAAGAAGCGTCATCGAACGGATGGTTGCGAAGGAAAAAAGCACATAACTTTCTTTCCGTTGCGGGAAATTAAGGAAATAATTCCCGCAAAAAAAATCACTTAAATCTTTGTTTTTTAAAATTAAAAAAAATAATTTCAATCTGAAATTCCCGGGATAATACTCCTTATAATTGCCTTTAGCCTCTTTGCACGAACCGATAAAGCGGTCTCTTACGGGTATGAAACTCTGCATTGAGCCAGTAAGCAAAAGTAGTGATTCTACTGGCAAAAGACATTACGTCCCCATACGGACGGAAGCTTGTGCTCAGCAGATAGTCCATTTCTTCAGCCAATGGCCGGATACCGGCGATTAAATTTATCCCGGAGTTCATCCAGCGTAATTGGCCAGTCATTATCGCTATCTAATCGCAGTATGTTTGTCGAACGGATGGCCTTGCGTACAGCGGCAGACTGAAGAGCATGCCCGTCCACAGGTTCCAGAGTGGGTTTCCTCAGAGCCACATAGTCAAAGAGCACAGCGAAAAAATTACCCTTTATGGCAACAGCAATTTCCGTGAAGGCCTGAAGGATTTAAAGAGATTACGCAGGTCTTCACCGTAAACGCCTACACAGTGGTGCTTCAGACAGTAGCCCCATCGTCTGTCGTTGGCGGTTAACATCACGTCTTCCAGTACACCCGGATCGATGTCCATTTTACTGATAACCGGATGATGCTTTTCAAGTGCAGACTTAATAACGTCGATTTGTACAACTGGATCTGGTTCACGGTAGTTAATCACGGTGAGGCCGAGGTCAGACGACTTTTCATTGGCTGTGCCAGGGATAACTACCATAGACATAAATGCTGTGGATCCGATCTGGAAAAGTCACGGTTAGTGTCTGAACCACATCAGAGACCAGTGGAGAAAAGCTGGCTGAAGTCCTGTGAAAAAAGGCTGTGTAATGAACCCACAGTTATCGACCGCCAGTGGTTTCCCATCAGGTGAAGCATAATGTAGTTAGCTGAAGCCCGCAGCATAGAACAATAATTTTACCGCACAGAGAAATTAAAGCCTGGGTGACCGGAGTTCTGAACCTACGATACAAAGCTCTCTGATCCGTTAATCATCGTCGGCTTCCATCATGCTGACCATTGCTCCCCGGTGAGCTTCAACCATACGAATGTAGCGCATGACCGTCTGGGTCTGCGTCCAGGTACCCTCCTGCATGATCTGCGCAATCGATATACCTTTTCTGGCCATGTCCTGCGCAGCACCAACACGAGCGCTGTGACCGCTCCAGCTGGCATAGCGGCCCTTATTGGTTTTGTGAGATTTTGTCTCACCTGCAGCCTGACGGGCACGACGATAAATATCTTCCAGGCAGGGTGCGCTCATAGGGATTTCCGACAATCGGGTGACCCGGTTAGAACGATGAACAGGACAAAAGATAATAGCGTCAGGTTTGTCTGTCAGACCCGCTGCCGTGATCCATTCGCTAAGCCGCCGGGATGACTTTGCACTGAGGGCTTTCACGATACCGCCAGACTGCAGGATAGTTTTGGTCCAGCCAACATCCAGAATGACACGCCCGTCTACAGCGAGCGAGATATCCCTGACCCTCAGGCGGGAAAGCTCGCTCATGCGCAGAAGGGTGCTGTAAGCAATGTGCATAAACGCGAGATCCCGCAGCTGCTGCAGGCGGGATGAATGACTCCATGCAGCATCCAGACGGTTAAGGTCTGGCCGGCAGAACGGAACTGCCTGTCCTGTACGCTCACCCGAGATGACCGCAATACGGTTTATCTTCTTCCTGGCGCGCACAACGTCCGGCGAAACCGTTGGGGGTACCAGCCCAGCGTTACGGTGTAACATTGACAGAAGAGCGGCGTGCACCGAAATGGTTGACGTTGCCCGGCCAATGGCCTGCAGGTGGAAGAGATAGTCCTGCATGTCTTCAGGCGACATGGGCAGGAACGTACGCTGGTTTTCCTGCGACCAGCGCCAGCAGATCCGCATAACGCTCAGGAGCTGCCGCCACGTGTTAGGCGAAAAGGCCTCACGGTGGCGCACAAAGGCAGCGAGCTTTCTGGTGAGATCATCATCAGGTGCTCCACTGGAGAGCAGGCCGGTAAAACCGGAGATATCGTTCATAATTGTTCAGTAATCGTCCATTTATCGATAGGCAGCGCTACGTGAATTCTATGATAGTTACAGGGGAGATATGCGCCAGATTTCACGTAGCGTTGTCAAACTTTTAGCTGCCTGTTTCAGGGTCTGGCAGGACAGACACAGTTCAGAACTCAGTAGTTTCGTATAAATGATCGGAAAGGTCAGGATCCGCGTCAGATCTTCATGATACAGGGTTTGTGAGTCCACGTCTGGTCTTATATAAGTATAATTATATAAGGTTAGAAGACATGCTGAGTTTTCACTTTTTTTTACTCTCAGAGAAAGAAACGGGTAAAAATAATTATTTTGAGGCGCGTTCGTCTTGCGGAGATTGTGCGCAGTTCAGAAAAACTCCGCACAAAACATGCAGCCCGACACGTATTTCTATCGAGGAATATCACGCAAAACACAACTTATAGTCGTTGTTAACCGCTAATATTTCTGTTGAGGATTACAATCACCTGGTGAAAAAGCAGGCATCTTTATGTCCGTCAAACGTTAAGTGCCGAACAAACCGGAACTTCTTATAATCCGTTAAAAATGACATAGGTATAAATTAACGAATGGATATTGGTTGTTGCCTGCTAATTCTGGCATTTAAACAGAGCCACTAACGAATAGCTTCATAACTTTCTGTATTCCAGAGGTGTACAGACAAGTCAGTGTAGAAAGAATTTACTTCGCTTCACTTTTCAGGCGGCGCTGCGACTGCTTATTTGCCCGATAAACTCTCGAACTTCAACAGCCTGTTCAATAAAACCGCTCACGACATGACTGAAGGTGGCATCATCAAGCTGTGCCAGCGACTGCTGGAAACAAAGGCGCACCTTGAACTGCTCATCCATCGCCAGCCAGCAACCACGCATTGCTGCCATCTCAAAGTTCAGCTGCAATAACAGCGGATAGAGTGTCAGCGAGGCCTGAGGGTCAGTTTCAGTTAACTGACAGTGCATCAGCAAGCTGTCACTTTGCTCCGGCACCTCCAGCACTACGGCCTCTTGTCCCTGGTCGTTATACAAGGCGCAAACCCCTTCCTTCAGGTGCAATGGCGTTTTGCAGCCCGCTGAGAAATACTGTAAAAACTTTTCTACCTGCCGTTGTGATGCGGTCATCATCTCGTTCCTTCATTCAGTGTTTAATGGTCTGGCCGGCGAAGATTAACGGCGGTCAGCTTTTCATTTCAAACCCTTCTTTTCTCAGCTCAGAGAGAGCCGATGCCACTTCCGGATTGGCTTTAGCAATGTCGCCCTCAAGTGTGAAGCGCCGTGGCGTGTCCTGGTCCTGACCGTATTTAAAGTTAATGGTGCCAATATTGCGTTCCATACTGACGCCTGCGCTGTTGCTGGCCCCCAGTAACAGCGTCGGCGTGTTGAATCCTTCGCTTTTGGTGACATTCTGACTGACGCTGATCGAGCGAATGCGCAGGTTGTTGCGGTCCTGGAACAGCAAACCCAGTTCGTCGCGTCCGACCTTACCGTCAAGAATGGCTTTTTCAGTATCATCACGCAGGCTATCTTTCAGCTCCATTGAGACGCTGGCGCTGCTGAATGGCATGCTCTGCAACTGTTTAACTAACCCCTTCAGTACTGGATCGTTATCCATCATGGCACTCAGACGGGTGGCATTGGTTGGTGGCAGAGCCGCATTGAAATGTTGCTTCAACATATCCACAATGCCGTTCTCATTCAGTCGTGAAAGATTGCTGTAAGAGGTGCTGTGCCGGGCCGAACTTAACCCCATCACATTGGTTTCAACAGCCTGTTGACGAAGGACCAGCTGTTCCAGGCTGCGAACCGCCTCATACCTGTCGTCACCGATGACCTTATTGCGGGTGAAATGGCGGTGTAACTCGCTCAGTTGCTTTGACGGTTCGGGGTTTTCCTGTTTTTTCAGATCAGCCAGCATTTTAGTACTCTCGCTGTCCTTAAAATGTTTACCCAGTGTGGCGGTCAGCTCACTGATATCGTTGCTGGTGATCGGATCGGCCTGTTTCATCTCCACGCTGATCCTTTGGGTGGTGCGGTTATCCATCGCCAGCGACACCGCCACGTTAGTGGAGGTGAAGGCCGGAAAAGTCCCGACGGACTTAGCCGGCTCTTTGGTGGCATTGTCGGTGACCTTACCATCATGAGTAAAACCGTGGGCAACACCGACGCTGAGGGTGAGGTTAGCTCCGACGCTGGCCGAGTTAAGGAAAGTCGCACGGTTGTCACTGGCTGATACCGTACTGCCAAACTCGCCTTTTTGCATACTGCGTTCACGTCTGGCGGTCATCAGGTTAGCTGAACCGCTTATTCCGGTGGAAACACGGGCGGTCACGCCGTCAGGTTTTGCACCATCGTTGGTAATGTTGATACCGGCACGCAGGTCAAAAGCCGCCGAAGTATCGACATTGAACACCAGTTTGGTGCCCTGCTTCATCTGATGTTCAATCCCTTTTTTCATCAGCTCGGTCGGCGTCAGGGTGCCATGTGTCAGACCATGCAGAAAATCAGGCAGTTCATCTTCGGTCAGTTTGAAGTTAAGACTGTTTTGCAGCGTCCCCTGGATGTTACTGCTGATACTGCCGCCGATACGAAAATCCGGGCTGATCTTATGTTTTTTGCTCAGCCAGTCGCTGGCATTTTCGGCGGTGTTTTTTTTGCCGGTCATGTAGGGCATTAAATCGTGGCCGGTAGCAACAGAGATGGTGCCGGTTGCCCCCCCGTCACGACCAAAGGTGACGTCCAGTCCACCGCTGGTACGGCCAAAGCTAAGGTTATAAGCACGGTCGAGGGTGATCCCCGCGCCGGGCACGATCGGCACCGGGATTTTGTTTAGCGTCGGTACAAAAGCAGTGCTGAGGCCACCGCCATAAGCACGGCTGAAGCTCATGCTTTCGCCATCGTTCAGCGATAACAGCGTGTCTTTTAATTTTTTTTCCAGCTGGGTGTTGCCGTGGGTATCCAGTAAGGTGCGGGTGGTCAGGTTGACACCGTGGTGCTCTTTCCTGAAGGCGTTAATAAAGGCTTTCACCGCATCGTAACTGGCTTCCAGCGGTGCGTTATGGCTAAAGCCCATGTCAGTAAACTGCTTCACCGGGTTAGCGCCATACTTTTTTTCGCGCAATGTATCGAACTGCTGACGCAGTTGCTTGATCTGGTCGGGATCGGGGTGGTGTCCTGATACCAGCGCCGCCTTATCCGCCAGCTGATGCAGATCGCCGATGGTGACGGTATCAAGAATGAGCCGCGACTTGGTGAGGGATGTCTCGTCGTTGGGATCGCGCTGACGTCCCATCGGCACGTCGCCTTTCTGGTGACTCATGTTCACCCCGGCTTTGACAAAGTGGCTAAGCAGCGTTTGTAATTTACTTTGTAGTGACGGCGCGGCAGAGCTGACCGCTTTTTCTAGCGCTTTACTGAGGTCACGACCTGAGCGGTTGACGTTAAAGCTTTGAATGACTGCCTTACTGGCTGAAGGTCTGAACTCTTCGTTAATCTGACCGTTGCTTTTCAACACCCCCTGATGCTGACCCAGTTCAGTGGCCGAGCGGACGGCATTCTGTTCCAGCTCTTCACGGAACCGTTTCATATCATTCAGCAACGCCGCACCGTGTTCACCTAAATCCAGCGCTTCCATTTTGCTGTGCAAATCCATTTGTGTGCCGCTGTTACGCACGTTGTGCGCTTCCAGCTGCTTAATCAGTGCGCCCTGCATTTCGTAAACAGAACTCAGACCACGCCGTCCCTGCCAGTTATGCTGTATGTTGTAGGCCGCATTCTTGATCGGACGCGGCGTCGCCATCGTCGGATTGAAAATATAGGCGCGCACCCGGTCAGTAAATTTACTGGTTATTTTGCGGTTTTCCATCCCGGTCTGACCGGCGACCTGCGCAGTAGCCTGCATCGTTACACCGGTTCCGGGGATCAGGCGGCCTTTGGCGCCCTGGTTTAAGCGGGAAAATACCTGTTCTGATCCACGCGGACCCACTTCCAGCGGCGCAGGCTCTGGTGCGGTATGCGTGTGCCACTTACCCTCTCTCAACTGATGCAGGGTGCCGTCGGCCATCGTGGCGACCGGCTGGTTGTCATGGTCCATCTCCAGACGTTGCAGTTCACTTCCGCTGTGCGGCATAGCCAGTTTTTGCCAGCTACCGCCAGCCTCGCCGCTCTGCCACTGTTCACGCAGCTGATGGAAAATCTCGCCCTCGTGGTTTACGGCGTAAAGATTCTGCTGATGATCGACGTGAATATCTTTCAGGGTGCCGGTAATACCTTCTCGGCTGAGGGTTTGCGCTGGCCGCGCCAGTTGCTGAGTGCCTGGCTTGATTTGGAATGAGCGGATGTCACCTTTTTCCGACAGCGCCAGGTATTTGTTGACCCCAATCACCGCCATCGCCTGAGCTTTATCGGCTTTCTCCAGCCCCTGAAGTGCGCTTCCCGGCTCCGGCTTATTGCGTACATGCGGCAAAGTAAACAAGTTGTCCTTACCCTGGCTGATGGATGAGGAACTCTGGTTAATATCCAGCCGCTTTACCTCACCCTCTTTCAGAATATATGCCGCACCGTCCAGCCCTTTTTTCAGCTGCTGACAGTCTGATTCTGCGGCAGTCCAGCCTTTTGTCAGCTGATCGAAATAGTGAACCTTTCCTTCCTGTAGCGTCAGGCTGCCTTCACGCCCCATATTGAGAATTTGATGTGGCGCCGGGTTGACATTTTGCAGGCCAAGATGGCTGTTGATCACCAGCGTGTCGCTGAGGTTCCAGCCCGCATGGAACTGGTGATCGTCGCCCAACGGGCAGGCGTGTTGCTGCCTGAAATTATCTTTAACCAGCGCATTTAACTGACCATGATTGTCAGTGAAAAAGCCTTCAATACGGTGGTCGTGTCCGAAATGCTGCTTGAGCACCTTTTGTGACATGCTCTGCATCGGCAGCTCGCCCTCTCTGACATTCGATAATACGCCGCTGTAGAGTTTGCCTTCGCTGTCGGCGGCATACAGCTTGCCATGACTGATACCAATTGATTGCGTTTCCAGATGAGGTTCACCACGCTTCAGCATCTGCATGGTATCGGCAAGATGCAGGCTGAACTGGACACGCTCTTCCGGAGAGGCATTGGACGAAGGCATCAGGCACATATGATGCGAGCTGTCTGTATCGGTCAGAATCGCCACCTGTCCATGCTCACTGACGGCGAATGATTTGATCTTATCAACGAACTTTTCGGAGGTGTGATTATCCGACAGGTTGTGCAACGACCGACCATCCTGCACCGCATAGAGTTTGCCATCGGCCTGACGGGAAAGCTGGCCATGCGAATCGTTGCCGGCGGTCTGCCAGACGCCAATTTCCGGATTGAGAATATGAATCTTATCGTCGTGCAGACGAATCGACTCGCCTGCCGGATGCTGCCAGACGCCGCAGAGCAGGGAGCGGTGAACGTCTCCCGGCTGATTGACATTTAGTTTATTCTTACCATCAGTACCGATGCTTATCTGAATTTTACCGTTGTTATTCTCCAGAGTGACTGGCGTATCGCCAACCTGCGCCAGCTTTGTCCTGATATCAGAGGACTGGCTGTTATGCAGCACGCTGTAGCCGCTCTCATGACTTTTAATATCAAACAGGCGGCCCTGTTTATCCAGTAGCAGATGCTGACGGCCATCGCTGCTGGCAGAGTGGGCCAGATAGTGCTGATCTTTTTTCCCCAGCGTTTGTGACAGTAGCGTATTGATCGCCGGAGGATTGCTGGCGGCCAGCTGCAATTTACCGTTTGCCAGCGTCATACCCAGCGTAACAACAGGAGTGGTACTCAGCTTCGACGGTACCTGAAGGGGCGACGGCTTTATGCTGCTTTCGGTTTCCAGCATGTTCTCTGCAATCGGTGACAGGGTTGGCTGGAATTTACGGGCTAGTGGCGTTGGTATACCTAACCGTGGCGGCTGCGTGGGGTTTTCCCGCTCACGCGCCATCATCTGCTGGTGCATCTGCTGGAACTCACTGTCGTCATCTTCTTCCGTGATCTCTGACGTGCCGGAAGGCGTGGCGGTGGTGGTCTGATGCACTTCAATTTGCTGATGATGGCCATGCCCGTGAGTTTCACCCGAACCGTGCGTTGTTTCAGGACTGCCTGGCGGGGTGGGGGGGAGCTCTTCAATCTCATGGTGACTGACGGGAATATTAATCGGCGTATGGCTGCCAGTGGGAGAAGGTTGGTTCATTCTGCTCAGTATGTTCTGCCTCACCTGGCTGAAGTTTTGCAACTGATGATGCTTAAGGTGCGTCGGCACGCTATCGGTATGGCCTTCTGTTACCCTTTGCCGACCGCTCATATCGTCAGGATTGTGGCGTTTCACGCCATCGGAACGGGTCAGGCGAGCGGCTGCTGACGGAGCGGCAGTTTCAGTTTCATTGTCGACCTCATGCTGCGCCAGTAAATCCCCCAGAGTCGGACGTCTGATTCGGCCGATATCTGCTGCTGCCGAGCTGGAGGTCGCGGTCTGTGCTGAGGGTTTCTCAGATTTTTTAAACCCGAACATGCTTTTCAGGCTGAAAGATTTTTTTTGCTGGCGACCGGTACTTTTTCCATCCTGCCCGGTGGGCTGCTGATGGACATGGGGTAACTTTCCACGATTTTTACCATCGGCTGCCAGCGATCCGGCAGCAGCCTGCGGCGTGCTGCTGCTGCAGCCCTGTTGCAGCGCCGCCCCATTTCCGCTCTTCTTCTGCTCAACGTTCTGTATTACGGCTTTCTGTTCAGTGCCATGCAATCTCAACTTCATAACCTGCCCCCCGGCCCGCATCCCGCGTGAAACATTAATGAAAGTTATGTAGCGGGCTAAAGCTAAAGGTTCCCGTCAGAGGCCAAAAAAGTCTGTTTTACGGCACAAAATGAGGAACCTCAGAGACCCTCGTCCCACTCAAGACAGGCAGCCGACGCTGCATGTACGCGGGAAGTTAACCTTCAATAAGGGGAAAATCCATGTCAGGTCTGACACTTAGAATTACTATCCCGAACTCGCTGGGGCATTTTCAGCCCGGAGAGAATAACGGGCTTTCTACCGGTAATAACGCAAACTCCGCTCTGGGCCAGCAGCCCGGTGATCAGCAAACCATTGAACAGATGGCTCAGCTGTTGGCGGCACTGTTAAAGCCACTGATCTCCTCCCAGAGCGGAGATTCCTCCAGTGATGCTAATGGGATTAGTGCGTTATCCGGCCCAGGCAACTCCGGCGGGGCGTATGGCGTATCTGGCAACAGTCCGCTCTCCGACTTAGGTCATGCAAGCGGCCTGACGGGTCAGAACGGCAGTGTCAGCGGCTCATCGCAGGATGACAGCCAGTCAATGCTTAATGATATGAGTAGCAACGGGCTGGATCAGAGCCTTAGCTCTGACGGTCAGGGCGGCGGTAATATCAGCGACAATCCGTTGCTAAAAGCGTTACTGAAGCTTATAGCGCAGATGATGGACGGGCTGAACGGTCAGTATGGTCAGCCAGACGGCAATGACGGTTCATCTTCTTCTGGCGGCGGCACCTCTCTGGCGGATGGCTCGGGTGGTGGGGTAGCTGGCGGCAGCTCTCCTTTTGGTGGCACCTCACTTGCCGATGGTTCAGGGGGCGGTGCTTCTCTTGGCGGGGGCTCGCTTACCGGCGGTTCCGGCGGCGACGAGTCCCTCCCCACCTCACCGGTTTTCAGCGGTCATGAGGCGAGTTCGCTGCCTACCGGCACTCCGGCTGTGGGGTCAACCACGCACACGCCGGTTAGCGATCATGCCGATCCGCTGGGCAGCGCAGGCACCGGCGCGGCGCAGGATGTGGGTTTCCCCACCGCCAGCGCCAATCCTAACGTGGTGCACGACACCATTGTGGTTAAAGCCGGCCAGGTCTTTGATGGTAAAGGGCAGACCTTCACTGCCGGGAACGAACTGGGCGATGGCGGTCAGTCCGAAAGCCAGAAACCGCTGTTTAAACTGGAAGACGGCGCCAGCCTGAAAAATGTGGTGATTGGTAATAACGGTGCAGATGGCATCCACCTCTACGGTGATGCCAAAATCGATAATCTGCATGTCACCAATGTGGGTGAGGATGCCATTACCGTGAAGCCCAATAAAGAGGGAAAAAAATCTAATGTTGAAATCAGCAACAGCACCTTCCAGAATGCATCGGATAAAATTCTTCAACTGAATGCCGATACTGACCTGACCGTTAACAATGTGAAAGCGAAAGACTTTGGCACTTTCGTCCGCACTAACGGCGGCCAGCAGGGGGATTGGGATCTGAATCTCAGCCACATCAGTGCGCAGAACGGCAAGTTCTCGTTCGTGAAAAGCGACAGTGAAGGGCTGAAAGTCAATACCAGTGATGTCTCGCTGGACAACGTTGAAAACCACTACAAGGTTCCGGCATCCGCTAAACTGACAGCGGTAGCGTCATGATGACGCCCCAGCAGCCATGCCCGCTCACCCGTTGGGTGGACGTGGTGGATAATCAGCAGCGTCTTACTCCGGCGCAGTATCAGGCTTTTCAGCAGGCGATTGCCCAGGTTAAGGAGCGGCTCCACCAGGTGTTGAGTCGTCCGACACCGCAACGCCAGGGCCGCTTTGAGCTGAGCTCGTTTGTTGACAGTCTGCACACCGATTTCCTGCACGGAGAGCAAGGCTCAGCGACTGATGTGAGTCAGACCGCGTGGTGGATCACCCGTTATCTGGCTGACCGACTGCTGGAACTGCAACAGTTGGAACAGGCACGGAGCAGGATGTAGTGGTGCCAGTGCGTCGGCCAGAAGCCGACGCACTGGCATTGTTGTGCAATGTGCGGTATTTCCGGGCAAAAAAACGCACCGGGAGTGACCCTGGTGCGTGGGCTAAATGAGTCGTTGACCTTTCCGGCACGCTGCCTGCCGTTATCTTCTGCCTCTTTGCGCAGCAAGGTATTCACCGGCGCGCTCGATCTCCTGAAAGCGAAAGCCTTCAATCGAGGTGCTATAGGCTTTATCAAAGCGTTGTGCGCGATAGGCCAGATTGCGGTGCAGTAGCGTTTCAGCATGCAGGCCGCCTTTGTCTTTCGAAACGATGTCGTTCTCACGAGGTCCACCCTCAATATGAGATTTAGATTGCGCATGTTTAAAAAACTCAGACGGCTTCGGCACATTCTGTTCGCCTGCATGAAGACGCGATGTATAGTCGTCATAATGCTTAAAGCTTTTCAGCGCATTATTCAGCGCAAACATCGCACAATCCCATGATGAGGCCTGAATAAAGTTACCTACCATCTTCACTCTGGCTCCCTTTAGACCCTGCTCAATTCCCTGTTTTATTGGATCCATCATATTTCCCAGCGCTGACTCGAAACACACGATTGATGGACGATGACCCGGGCGTAACTGGATATCAAGTGCAATATGGTGATCTGGCATCCCCTTCGCAGGCGCAAAGACCACGCGCATATTCCCGGGCTGTCTGCTGTTCCAGACCTGTTTATTTTGCTCTTTGATGGCCTTATAACACTCATCCGGTCCTTTAAAGACATGCAGATTCAAGTCTGGATGACGGGCATTTTCTGCATCGGCAATAAGTGGCATCATCTTTTTATCCAGCCGGGTGAGCAGTACATTTGTACCGGAGTTGTCCTTCACCAGATCGGTAGCCAGTTTGGCGTAATCGTATAAATCTTTATCCAGTTTCTTAAGCTTCGGCAGGTTAACGGTATCCATCTTCTGCTGGAGTCGTCCCGGTAATCTCTCCGGGTTCTGCGGCAGGGGATCGCTACGCGACATTTTTGATGAAGACTGCATCATGTCGTGGAACTGGACCAATTCAGTATTCTCACGACGGCCGCCCTGACGAATCAAGCCCAATGATGAACCGGTCGACATACTGCCCTCGCCAGCGGATTGCGCCGAAGAGCTGCTCGCTTCACCCCGATGCCTGGTGGTGGCACGAGCGCGATCCGGCGTGCTTTGGGTGGCGCTGGCATTGTAGCGAACATCAGGGGACATGGCATTTTGACGCTGTAATCGTCCGGCTCTGCCTGCCGGTAATGGTGACGCCTGAGGTGACGCCGTCGGCGTACGTTCGGGCTGCTGAGACGGGCTTTTATTGCCCGTTATCGCACGAAAAATATTCATCGAATTTTCTCCGCCATATTCAAAGTTAACCCCTGGTGTGCCAGCAGACGTGGGGCTGAAGATGGCTCAACCATGCTGTGCAGTAACTTTTTTTGCCATACTTTTGCCACCTCAATCATCTGCACGCAGGCACTGACAAAGCTGGCTTCCTCCACTGAGGGTAGCGGGAAGCGTTGGAACAACAGCAACTCGTTTTTTTCCTGATCAAGACCAAATGCCGCGCCATCGCTGGTACCGTAGTGAAACAGGTTGGCAGCCAGAATATCCGCTAGCAGAATGCTGCCCTGTGCCGCAGAGAGTGAACCCACGTTGAGATAAACAAACAGCCAGCTCTGCTGTTCCATATACTCCAGCGTCATCTCAAGCGTGTTCACTTTCAGGCAACAAAGTTGATTGGCATCCAGCGACAGTGACCCCGTCTCCAGACGTCTTGCCAGTGCGCCCAGTAAATCTTGTATTATCATGACAGTCCTCCACGGGTTAGCCTGATGTAATGCCCGAAATCTAAAGGAGCTTTACAGTTGTTAACCCAATAAGGGAGGCGGGCAGGCAACACCTGTCCGCCCTGCAACAACTTATGCCGCGCTCAGTTTGCCCAGTGCCATATTGTTGATAGCATCGCCGGCCAGCATCGCATCAATACCCAGCGACGAACCGCCTGTACCGCGTGCCTGAAGGTTGGTGTTGCCGGTATCACCCGCCATAGCACTTTTGATCATGCCTTTAGCCTTGCTGAACTGGTCCATACTGGATGGGGTCATACCATCATCATCTGGTTTGCTCAGGGCTTCTGCCCAGGATTTAGTGTCGGTTTTTGCTTCCGAACCTGCGCTCTTCTGATACTGAGGTTTACCGAAGGTTTCAGGATACTGATCCATAAACTGCCCCACTTCCTTTGCCATCGCCCGGTCGTCTTTGTTGATAAAAGAACGTGTGCTGCTGTCGCTGTGTGTACCGATGTTGTTCAGTGCTTCGATACCCGCTTTCATGCCAACCCCGGTTCCTACCGCATTACCTAACTGCTGAAAATCAGCCGGGCCGCTCAGGTTTTGCAGGCCCTTGACGCCAGGGCCATTACCCCCCCCCAGACCGCTACCCTGGCTCTGGCTCAGGCCGTTCCCCATCAGTGCGCTCAGTGCATCGGTAACGCCTTTGTTATAAGCCTGTTGTTCTTCTTTGCCTGGCTGACTACCCGTGCTGCTGCCCGATAATGAACCATCCTGATCGCCAAACATGCTTTGCATGATTTCAGCGAAGATTTTCATTAATTGTTCCATCGGGCTCATGCCCGAACTGGAGTCAGAACCGGAAGTGGAACTGTCGCCATATGACGCTGGATTCAGACCCAGCGCCTGGTCGAGCGAAGAACCCAGGTTCGATCCGGTATTACCGCCCAGCGCTGAGCCAGTATTGCCGCCCAGTGCTGAACCCAGCGAACCCCCCATAGTTGCCCCCAAAGGGCCGCCCAGCGCGCCGCCAGCAACGGTGCCTAACCCACCGCCCAACATGCTGCCCAGTTCACCTCCAGCGGCGCTACCCAGCCCCCCGCCCAAACCGCCACCGAGGCCGCCCAGACCACTACCTGAAGCATTCCCCAGCAGGCTGTTCAGACCGCCGCCCATCATGCTCATCATCATCATGCCGGTGAGCAAACCTGCCAGCTGATTGATGGTATCATTTTGGCTGTTCCCCCCCAGGCCCAATGACGAATTCGAGCTTAATCCT
Organism: Pantoea sp. AS142; assembly: GCF_037152305.1. Taxonomy (NCBI): domain Bacteria; kingdom Pseudomonadati; phylum Pseudomonadota; class Gammaproteobacteria; order Enterobacterales; family Erwiniaceae; genus Pantoea; species Pantoea sp. AS142. The sequence continues at coordinate 17,377 of NZ_JBBCMO010000014.1, forward strand.
GCATTTTGCGCGCTTGTACCCAGCAACCCATTGCTGCCACCCGCACCGCCGATGTTAATTTGCAACGTGGTCGCTCCCAGCGGACTTGTATTCAGACTCATACCATCTTCCTCTGTGAATTAATGAAATTACCCTACGGACGAAGCACCTGATGAGTGCCTTACCAGGGCTTCTATTGAGTGATTCAATAATGACGGAGGTTCCTCGGCGCTATGAAAAATAAGGTATGACGATAAAGGGAAGGCAGCCCGGTTTGAGAGAGAGGGAAATAGTGGTACACAAAAAATGGCCACATCATTAAATAGCAATGAGAGGCTTACCGAAAACGCCGGGTAATCATCAACCCTATCGTGGTTTGATGAGTACAGATGTCCGACATGATCTACTGGCTTAATCCATCACATGTCGATGCGAAACAAGCTGACAGAAAGCATGTGCAAAAAGACAGCAATTATGGCTACTGACGTGATACTTGTGACCGGGTGTAACGCGCCCGGTTGCGCACCACACCGGGCTGCCCGGACAGCGATTAACGGAGTTCTGTCAGCGCAATTCCTGCCAGGCTGAACAACTGCGCGATCTGCTGTTTATCATCTGCTGATTCTTCGCTAATCTGACGCCAGCAGGAGAGACTCCGCTCAGCGTTCAGACACAGGTAGCAACCGTCATAGCGCTCAGGACGCAGCGCCCGACGGCGCAGCAGACGCTGAAAGAGTCCTGGGGGCTGGTATGTGGGTTGCAGGTTGAGCATCGCTTCCCGTCCATGTTCACCGCACAGCACCAGCAGTTCTACCCCCTGCAGCACCGGCCAGCGACAGCTCTGGCGCAGTTCTAGCAGGCTGAGCAGGGCCGATAACGAACCGACCTGCGGACACGAATTACTCATTAACAGTGACCTGTGTAAAATCGGCGACGCCATTGCGTAGCTCTGGCTGCCACCAGATAACCAGCTGATGCGAACCTGACTGTGGACGGCAGTCCACGGAGGTACAGGTCAATCCGTTATCGTGGCGTTTGGCACAACCGGTCAGCAGCAGCGCCAGACCCAGCAGGATGAAAGGGGCTTTTTTCATTGTTTTTCTCTGCTTAGCGGTTGATTAAGGATTCGCGTGATTTAGTCAACACGCGATTTGGACTCAGCGCCATATAGACCTCTGCCGACTGGCCCGGAGCCAGTGAACTGAGCGGCCATATTGCCACCGCCATTGTTCGTTTACTGGCACAGGCAGACTCGTCAAAACGCAACGGTTTGTTCGTGATATTGCGCACAACGCCCACGGTTAACTGCACGCTACCGTTTGCCCCGCTGTACCACTGCGAACGGGAGTTATCGAACAACAGCCCAGGCACTTTCTGGCAGATCTCACTTAAACGCGACCCGGAAAACTGCGACTGGAAACCAGCAGGCGTCTGGCGTTCGGCCAGGTCACGCATGGCGTTTTCAATCACGTCGTGCAGATTGACATTGCTGTGGCGGCGCTCGACACGTTCCATTGCATCGCTCAACTGCTGGCGGTTATCCGCAGTAACATATCGGGTCGGATCGGTCTGATCGCCTATCAGGCGTGGCGTCAGAATAAACAGTCGCTGACGCTGCGAAATTTCATGGCGAGTCGAAGTAAAGATTTTGCCAATCCATGGAATATCGCCTAACAGCGGAATACGCTGGTTACGATCGCCGCTCTCTTCAACATGGAACCCCCCCAGCACCAGCGCGCGGTTTTCACTGATAAGCGCCTGGGTGCTGACCGTGCCACGTTTCACGCCGGTGGCCTGACCATCGCTGTTGGTTTCTACGTGACCATCTTCAATATCAATCATCAGCTGAATACTGTTGTGCCCATTGCCTCCAACCGCACGCGGCGTGACCTGAAGGCTGGTGCCCGCCGTTACCGGCTGGATGTCAGCCACGCGCTCACCGGTGGCGGTGATATAGGCGGTCTGGCTGAAATCAATTACCGCTGGCTGGTTTTCCAGCGTCAGTACCGAAGGATTGGCTACAATTGATGCGGTACCTTCCCCTTCCAGGGCCTGAATATCGGCAAAGAAGCGTTTAAAATCGCTGACAAACAGCGTTCCGCTGCCGGACATCAGCGAGGTGCCGCCAGTAACACCACCCAGCGTCGCCTGCCAGTTCGCCTCCAGCCGGTTCAGTGCGGTACGATCGATATCAAGGATCACTGCATCGATTTCCACCAGATTCTGTGGCACGTCGATTTTGGCGATCAGCTGCGCATATTCATCGCGACGCTTATCATCGTCACGGATTAACAGCGCATTGTTACGCACGTCTGCTGAGATACGACCGCTGAGATCGTCAATGCTGACGCCGCCGCCGTCCCGGTCAGACGGACGGCTGGTGCCGTTGGTATGGCTGGAGAGGCGCGCCAGCAATGACTGGGTATTCTGCATCATCGCATTGCTGTCAGGCACGCCAAGAGTGCCCTCGATTCCGCTGGCGCTGTTTGGTGCAGCCCGTTTACCGTTCATCAGCTCATTAAGCATCGTGGCAACGCCCGGGATCACCAGCGTCTGATCGCGGTAATGAATGGTCCTGTCCGCTACTGAGGCATATTTCAGTGGAAAGGTCATGACTTTACGCCGATCTTCTTTTTTCTCGCGCTGCTCACTGAAACGCTTTACCAGCTCAAGATACTGCGGTGGTCCGGTCACTAACACCACACCATCGTCCGGCAGCTCTCCCCAGCCAAATCGCGGATCCAGCAGCCCGATACCGTTTAGCGCCTGTTTGATATCTGGTGCGGCATCCGGTGATATTTCCAGCCGTTCAGAGCTCTGCTCGGCCTGGGGACTGACATACAGGGTGTTGTTGTAGACGAACCACTGGAATTGATGCTCAAGCGCCAGACGGTCAAGAAATACGCTGGCATTATCGGCTCGGATCTTACCATCGACTTCGGTATCTTCGACATTCCCCAGTTGCAAATCGACACCATGCCCATTGGCAAAATCCTGAAGCACTGTGGATAGCGGAGTGTGATCGGCAGAATACGCATAAGATTGCTCTTTCCAGTCGGAGGGGATTTGCGCCCCAGCCTGGTGGGTTACGCACAGCATTAATAACGCGCCCAGAAAGAGCCCGCGCGATTTACTTTTATCAACCATGGTTTCCCCTTGGTAGAAAGGCCAGGCTGTGCAAGGGCACTGCGCCATGGGTTGCTGCTTTATTTCGCTGCTGTTGCAGCATGGATTGCCATGCATCACGCTGGTTCAGCAATGATTCGAGCTGTTCACACACCGCATCAGCATGAGTTTCGCGAAGTCGTAACATCAGCAATAAATGATTTTCCTGTGCAGCAAGGGCTGCCGCATCGCGACCAAAAAAGCGCAGCGCCGGCGCTGACAACTGTAATGCCCGTTCCAGAAATGCCTCATCCAGCGGTGCATTAACCGTCAACACGGACAGTGCGAAGATCTGTCCCCCTCGTTGCTGTAACCAAAGAACGCCGTCATCAACGACTAGCTGCTGGTCTTTTTCAGGATTATCAAGCCAGCGTTGCACCCATTGCTGCAATTCAGTTGATCTCGTTAATAATGGCTTTTGCCAGCCCATGCTTAACGGTGAGCTCCTGACTGGCTGCCCAGCTGGCGTTGGACAACCCCATGCTTGCCTCAAAAAAAGCGAAACTATCCGCCTGACTGTAGCCTTCACTGGCATTCATGGTAGCGTCGTCGAGCTGGTTTTGCGCCCGGTCAAACTGGCTATCCAGACGACGTTGCAACGGACTGAGTGATGACATAGTTAAACTCTCTTATTGATGAGCGGACCTGTTATTTAAGTGGCGTGTTGTGCGTAACGGTTCCGTGGTAAAGCGAAGATTTTTACCGCGATGACGACCCGCTTTCAGAGGGGAGCAACTGGCTTACCGCCTGCTGCCAGTTGAGGTGTAGTTCACCCTGGGCGGTGATCAGTTTCAGATTATCAACGGCCAACGTTTCATCGGGTTGCAGTTGCCAGCTTAGATGAGTGTGCGTGGCTAACCATTCGGTAATGGGCTGTTGTTGGGACGGGTGACAGCAGAGGCTGGCTTGCTCTGCCCGCATTTTGTCGCGCAGCAGCTGTCGCAGCAGTGCGCTCAGGCGTTGTGGTTCCGGTATCTCGGTCAGCAACTGTTCCAGGGCCAGCGTCAGCACGTTGTCCATCACCGCCAGCACCTCTGATTCAGTCTGCCGTTGCTGCTGCTGCCAGTGAGCAAACAGGCGGTCAGCCTGATGCCAGAAATCCTGTTCGGCGCGCGCTTGTGTACGCAGCTTACAGGCTACCGCCTCCTCTTCTGCAGCGGTGAGGATCTGTTCTGCCTGCTGCTGTGCCTGTCGCAGGATATCCTCTCCCTGTTGCTGAACAGTCAGCATTGCCTGTGAAATTACCGGGGCCAGATCGTCAGCGCCATTAAGCAGGGTTATTTTTTTTTGTGTCAGCATAGCGGTTCCTGGGACGCATACCATAGAACGGCTTGCCAGAGCGGTAACAGACGCGGTGGAAAAGCGTCTGGCTGGTGAAGTGATTCCACTCTGCGCGTTTGCTCAGTCGGGAAAGCCAGCCGCAATCGCGACCAGCAGCCCGGGCCGGCGCGTAAACGCAGCAGCCACAGGCCATTAATATCACCATCGTTAACCGGTAATTCCTCCGCTTCCGTCAGCCAGAGCCCGGGGCGCATCGCCTGAGCAATACGGCGACACCAGCGCTGTTGCGCCGGTAGTAGCATTGTCTGCGTAGAATCACGCCAGCACACTTCTGCTGCCAGACGCAGAGCCAGCTGGCGCTGAGCCTCAGTCAGATCAAGCCATGCCAACAGTTCGCGGTCGGGTGGACTGACCTGGTGGCTCAGTTGCAGTTCCTGAACGATCAGCGGATGGTGTGTCCGGGCCAGCGCCGCGAGACGGACATCATCCAGTTGATAAAATCCTGCCTGACGCCAGCTCGCATCGGCGGCCAGCCAGCTGTCGATGCACCACCAGCGCAGCCAGCGCAGACCAGGTTCATCACCTGGAGGCATTTCACTCATTCGGTACGTCCAACCGCGGCTTTTTGCCCTGGCGATAGCGTTTAAGGTATGGCCAGCCAAATATCCCGGTCGCCCCCAGCAGGATTAGCGCACCGAACATGCCGCACAGCCAACTTAACTGTAAAGAACGTTCTGGCGTGACCATAAAAGGGCCGAAGGAGACTTCTGGCGGCTTGTCCTGATAAGTTTCCGCCGGGACAAATACAATCGCCAGGTCTTTGTCCGCCCGTCCTGCCAGTCCGGGCAGGCTGCTGGCCACCATTTTTCTGATACGGGGTTCAATGACATCGGGATCGAGGTCGGGACGATATTTAATAAATACTGCGGCACTGGCGGGTTGCACCGGTTCGCCCGGCGCAACCCGCTCTGGCAGAACCACATGCACCCTGGCAACAATCACCCCGTCAATTTGACTGAGGGTGGCTTCCACTTCTTGCGAGAGGGCATAAATATAACGTGCCCGCTCTTCCAGAGGCGTAGAGATTACGCCGTTTTTCTGAAACACTTCACCGAGATTGGTGCGCGCCGGACGTGGCAAACCAGCAGCATCAAGGATGTGAACGGCACGGTTCAATTCAGGGGCATCGACCAGTACGGTGATACCGTCTTTGCTGGCGCGTTTTTCTGCCTGAATGTGATAACGCCCCAGCTCCGCCGCCACTTCGTTGGCGTCGTTTTCTGTCAGGCCGTGATTCAACTCGACCTGATCGTTACAGCCGAGCAACATGACTACCGGCAGTAAGAGCAGTAACTTCAAAGATAATTTAGCCATAGGGGGGGTTACTGCAAGTTGGTTAGTTTCTCCAGACTCTGAACACCTTTGCCAACCAGTTTTGCGTTGAGCAGGCTTTCCAGATAGTAAGAGGAAAGGGTGCGGTTAGCATCCATTACACTTCTCGAATCCAGACTGCGTGACGCTTTCGCGAGTGCCCTGTCAGCCTGACCGGACTGGCCGCTGGCCGTATCTGTCAGATCGGCGAGTTTATTAATCCAGAACTGATTGTCCTGGGGAACCGCTTTTTTTTCAGGCGCCTGCAGGGCTGCGCTGAACCAGGAAGCATCTGCCTCAGTGCCGGTAACGGCACTGAGGTCATTATCCACGGAACTGATGGCTAAAGAGGGGGCATTTCCGCTATTGATTTTCATGGTTCGTCCTTATTGGCAGCGACAAGTACCGGGCGAAAGTGCTGTCTCTTACGCCCGGCTATTAATCAGAACTGAATAGCTTTCGCGGCGTTGTGACCAGAGTTAATTTCTTTAGTCGCAGAGTCCATTTTTCCATCCAGGATGGAGTTTTGCGTATCCAGTTTCATTTTAGATGCCTGGGCATCAGCAGACTGCGTCAGTGAATCACTCATTGCGCTCTCAAGAGTTTTTGATGCAGAGTTGCTGGCGCTAGTCAGTGAACTGCCGCCAAGGGTAGTAAGACTGCTAAGAAGACCGCTCATATTAATCTCTCCAGTTAGTTAAGTTTGTGCCCTGGAACATCACATAATGTTCATTTGTTAAGTGGTGGACTTTTTATATCGGTTCCCGGAACGCGCTATTTTTTCATTGATTTCATGATTTGCTTACGCTTGCAGATGCAAGAACCTGCGCTTAACGTCAGATAAAGAGTCACCCTCTTTTTCTTATCCGCCTGTTTTTTTCGACCCGAGCGAGTCGGGCCGAATGAATGGAAGATTACTGGGTGATGATGCGGTTCGTGCTAACGTTAAGTAGTTTGATTCGGTGATAGAGTGTGCGTAAGGGCATTCCCAACTCCCTGGCCGCATCATCAATGCAGTGATCGTGACGAACCAGGCAATCCTGAATCAGATTTTTTTCAATGTTACGCATCATATCTTTCAGTTGTGGCCGCTGATGCTCACAGTGACAGGGGAGGTTCAAGGGCGGTAATCCCAGCGCAAAACGCTCAGCGGCGGCTCTTAATTCACGGATATTGCCCGGCCAGCTGTAACTCAGCAGGCATTCGTAATGCTGCTGAGTAAGTTTGGGTGGGATGCATTGCAATGAGCCAGCCGCCTTGTCGAGGAATTGACGAAACATCGGGATAATCATTTCAACGCGTGATCGGAGTGGCTGTAATTGAATGTTGATAGTGTTGAGACGAAAGTAGAGATCGCGGCGGAAGGTTCCACGCTCAACCAGAGTAAGCAGTGGTGTTTGTGTTGCCACGATGACCCGCATATTTACCGGAATGTAACGGGTTCCGCCCAGACGTTCAATTCCCCGGGTTTCAAGTACACGCAGCATTTTAGCTTGTAATGATAAAGGCATGCTGTCGATTTCATCGAGAAACAGCGTTCCGTTATTCGCTTCTTCCACATAGCCGGCACGTGCCTGTCCTGCTCCGGTATAGGCGCCGTGGTTGATACCAAAGAGTTCGCTTTCAGCCAGTGTCTCAGGTATTGCCGCGCAGTTAACCGGTACCAATTTTCCAGAACAGCCAGAAAGTTGATGAATCTTTCGTGCCAGTGTGTCTTTTCCTGTACCCGTCTCTCCCTCAAGGACTAAATCAATTTTTAAAGGTGCAACGGTCTGGATAATTGCAGCCAGTGAGTTGTGGATATCAACGGGCTGCTCTTCTGTCAGAGTAATGTGCTCCCCTTTCCCCAGCCACGACTGAAACGAGCGCTCACTGTTTCTGATATTCATAAAATTTACCCCTGGCCTGTCCATTAAATTATTTGACGCCGCTCATACGCACATCAGTATTACAACCAGCCTGTCGATTACAATTAATTACATTTGTAGTATCTTTGTTTACTTTTGGCTTACACAGGCTTTAAGAATGTCCTGTAATGACGTTATGAAACCATCATCATATGCTGAACATTCAGTAAGGTTTTTTCAGGGGTATGGGTAAGGATCTCCTTACTTCTGAATAGAAAAATGTAAGCGATTACACAATGCGCTTACTCTATTTACTTGTAAGGTAAGGAGATTTTTTTATAACACCAACAGGAAGGCATGTAAGAAAGTCATAATAAGAGAAGATAATCCAGGAGCAATCCTATGCGATTAACCGGTGACTGATAGCATATTTCACGATGTCGGCATTAGTGGTAAACATCATTTTTTCCATAAGACGCGATTTATGTGTACTCACCGTTTTGTTGCTGATTGCCAGTGCTTTAGCAATGTCATTGACGCCGTCGCCACCCGCCAGCATGAGCATGATCTGCATCTCCCGTGACGTCAGGCGCTCATGTAAAACTTCCCCCGCCTGAGTGTATTCATAAAAGACAATCTGCTCGGCCAGAACATGGTCGATAAAGCGCTCTCCTCGAGCCACGCGATGAATAGCAGCAAGCAGAGCCTCTGGATCATTGTCTTTAGTGATATAGCCTAATGCGCCACATTTAAGGGCACGCCGCGCAATCTGCGGTTCACTATACATAGTGAGGATAAGAATGGGCAGGCCGGGATATTGCAGATGAATACGGGTAATCAGCTCCTCACCACATAATCCAGGCATACTCATATCCAGTAGCAGTAAGTCAACGTCTTCACTACGAAGACCTTCCATTACCTGAGCACCATTACCCGCTTCAGCGACTACCATAAGCCGGTCATCCAGCGAAAATATCTGTTTCAGTCCTTCACGCATAATGACGTGATCATCCACTATCATCAGGCGAATGTTATTATCCATTGTACTCTTCCAAATTCTCAATATTCGTCGTCACCTGGATGAGTGGTATTGTTAACATTATCCGGGTTCCTTTGGATGGCTGACTCTCAATTTCCACATGACCGCCTAACATCCGACCCCGTTCTTTCATTCCCATCAGGCCGAACGCATTGTCATTACGCTGATCGCAGTCGAAACCACGGCCATTATCACATACGGTTAGCACCACTGAACTGGGGTATCTGACAACGAGGATCGTCACCACACTGGCCTGCGCATGACGTGAGATATTCGTTAAGGATTCCTGTGCCACGCGGAAAGCGGCGGTCGCCTGTTCATCATTTAGCTTCACCTCCTGTTCAGGTGCGATTAACCGACAACAGCAGCCGGTATGGCGGCTGATGAATTCATCCCGCAGCCACTCCAGTGCCGGCGTCAGTCCCATATCAAGAACGTTTGGTCTGAGACGAGTCGCGACGTTTCTCACCACCTGAATTGTTTTATCAGCCAGCCCCATCAGATGTACCACGCGATCATAGAGCAACGGATTGTTTTTACTGAACTGGATACGCAGCATTGAAATGCCCATCCTTAACGAGGTCAAATGCTGTCCCAACTCATCATGTATCTCCCGTGCGATACGCTTACGCTCTTCTTCGCGTGAAACTTCACGCTGCCTTGCCAGAAGACGCAGGCGCATATGTGAATCTTCCAGCTTTTTTTCTGCATAATGAATCGCGGTGATATCGCGCCCAACCACCATTACCGACATCAGATTGCCATATTGATCAAACTCCGGCACGCAACGGGTATGGTTGATCACGGTTCCTCCAGTAAGTGGGCTGTCCGATTCAACCAGTTCCCCTTCCGCCTCAATTTGCGTGCTGACCACCTCTTTTATCAAACGCTCAATATGTTCGACACAGGGTAAAACCCCAAGAAGCTCACGCAGGCTGCTTCCCCGTAACTCTTCAGCCGACAGATGCAGATGACGCAACGCGGCCGGGTTAGCATAATGACATTTCAGGTCAGTGCCAAAACGCACGACCATATCCGGAGAGTTCTCCACCAGAACCCGAAATTCTTGCTCCCGGACATGCGCCATCTGCTCAAGATGTTTGCGCTCTCTGATATCCTTAACCACGCACATGCTGTAATTGCCCTCTTTATAAGTAAAAGGGTTAGAGCTGACCTCAACCGGAATCATTTCGCCCCATTTACTTTTGTGATGCGTTTCGAAGGTAAAGGATTTTCCACCACTCTGCTCCCGTACCCGCTTCCACATAGCGAAGATATCGTCCTTGCTCCATGCTGGATCGATATCAGAGACTGCCATATTCAGTAATTCTTCACTGCTATAGCCAAGCATGCGGCATGATTCATCATTGACGTAAAAGAAGCAGGTATCGCAGTCAACAAGATAGACAGCGTCTCTTACCATATTCAGCGCAAACTCGACCAATTTGAGCGGTTCATCACCATTCTTTAACTGTCGCTCGGAAAATTGCATCTCGTCTCCTGTGAGTAAACTTCTTTTATCCGGTCTGGCTACGCATCTGCCTCTTTGCAGTGTGGCATTGAAGTTCTGTCCGGGTGGCACGGGCACTTTGCGCATCACTTTACGACTTCACGATTGAGTGGATTTTAGGTCCATTTTGGTTGTAGTAGGATATGGCCTGTTTTAGTGATACACGCACGCGCGATAAACGCGAACGTACAGTGCCAATAGGAATATTCAAATCTTCGGCGATATCCTGATAACTGCCTTCCTTCTCTAAAAGCATACTCAACAGATGACGTGTTTCCTTCGGCAACAGGGCAATTGAGTTAAGCGTGGAGGTTAAGATGCGTTGATGTTCAGTAATCTGGCTGGGATCGCCATCCTGCACCAGTAAAATATCATCTTCCAGTTCATCATAGCGTGGACGCCCGGACTGCTGACGAAAATGGTTACGAATTAAATTCAGGGCGATCCCAAATACCCAGGTTTCTGGCCGCGAGGCACCCGCGAATTTGTCGCGATTACGAAAGACTTCCAGCCAGGTCATCTGAACCAGATCTTCCGCGTCTTCTTTGTGAGAAACACGTTTTCGGATGAAATGGTGTACGCGCCGGCCATGCTCACGAAAAATCCGCTCCCAGTCGATGTTCATCGGGACAACATTGTTGACTGATAACTGCTCTGTGTTCTGCAAGTGAATTTCTGACATAACAAACTCCATTCCTTTATCCATTGATGCCCGAGCGGCTCAATGGCTATAGCAATGCCTGTGCCAGTCGAAAGTAAAATTTCAACTTATTGAAATTATTGAGTTATTTATTTTTACTCTGTCATTTTATGGCAATTTATTGCCAGGGGTGCAGGGGGGAATTTGCAACTCTTTGCAAAGCCAGGTTTTGACTTTTTCAGCAGGAAAAATCATCAGGGAACCGCAGCACCTAACACGCCACATACCTGCAACAGCTCTCATATTTGAGGTTCGCCAGGATGAAAATTGCTCCCGTTATACCCGGCATTCAACCGACGCTGCCGGTTGCTACCAGCGTGGTAGATGATGTTCTGCCGCCGGTCAGTGTTGCGCCCTCATCGTCCAGTGCATCATCACGCATGCCTGCTTCCCTGCTGGAAGACTCGATGGAAGAAGTCTCAATGACCTTCGCGGAACACGTAGAACGTAAAAGCAAGGCGCTAAATCAGCGGAAAGTGGTGGCACAGCCGGGTAGCCGGGCGATGCAACATATTGAACGTATTGAGAAGTTAGACGAGCTGATGAAGTTGCTGGAGCACCCGCAACACGCACAGCTGGAAACCCTGAATCAGAAGATGCAGGCCCTGCTGAGCCGTTCACCCTCTCCACATCTGGATGTGCTGCTGGACGCTGCAGGTGATGATCCTGTGCGCTGTGACGTAATGTTGCGTCACACAATGCTCCAGGCACAGCTGACGCAAAACACCGAACTGGCAGGTAGGGCATTACAAAGCCTTGAGTTGTTACACAAGGAAAAAGGGGCCGAAGTCAGCGCCGGGTTGAATACCGCCAGCGCCATTGCCACTTTCAGTACCGATCCGACACAAAAACAGGCGATGCGCCAGCTCTACTATAAAACCATTGTTCATCTGCAATCAGGCCATGCGATGCTGGATGCGCTGCTGAACAGCTTTGGTAGCGTGCATTTCAGACAGGGATTGCGCACCTTACAGCGCGCGTTATCTGATGATATTGCGGCTCACAGTTCTTCCATCCCGCGAGGCGCACTGCAAAAAATCATCGCCAGCCTTCAGGATGCTGGCAATATCAGTCAGACGCTGACCGCCAGCAAAATTTTGCTGGCACGTCTGGCCGGGAAACTGCCCGATATTAGCTTCAGCCCATTAGAGTTGACCCGTCGCCTGTTAAATCTGAGCGGAAACGGCGCTTACCTGCGGGATCTGCAAAATCTTTCACGCGATGTGGCAGGCCAGCATCCCCATCATCAGGTGCTGTTTCTCAGCGGGCTGGTGCCGCTGGTCTACCATCTGCCGCTGGGACTGTGGCGGGATGAGAAAAGTAAAAACCGCCAGATGGCGTTAAATCTGTTGCGCACGGTGATCAGTGAATACGCTGCCCATGAGCCGCGAGCCTCGCTGTCGCAACCCAGAGCGGCGTTATAAATGGGGTCTTTGTTTGTCTGGCTGAACCGTCTCGCCATCAGTGCGATGCAGCGCTCGGAAGTGGTGGGCGCCACCATTGTCATGTCGATCGTCTTCATGATGATTATCCCGCTGCCTACCGGCCTGATCGATGTGCTGATTGCGCTGAATATCTGCATTTCGTCACTGCTCATCGTGCTGGCGATGTATCTGCCGAAACCCCTGGCCTTCTCGACATTTCCCTCGGTGTTGCTGTTAACCACGATGTTCCGTCTGGCATTGTCAATATCCACCACCCGACAGATTCTTCTGCAACAGGATGCAGGTCATATTGTTGAAGCCTTTGGTAATTTCGTGGTTGGCGGCAATCTGGCAGTAGGTCTGGTTATCTTTTTAATTCTGACCGTGGTGAACTTTCTGGTTATCACCAAAGGTTCTGAGCGGGTGGCAGAAGTCGCTGCACGCTTTACCCTTGACGCGATGCCAGGGAAACAGATGTCGATTGACAGTGACCTGCGTGCAGGACTGATTGAAGCGCATCAGGCGCGTCAGCGCAGGGAGAATCTGGCAAAAGAGAGCCAGCTGTTCGGCGCAATGGATGGCGCCATGAAATTTGTAAAAGGGGATGCAATTGCCGGGCTGGTGATTGTGTTTATCAATATGATCGGCGGCTTTGCTATCGGCGTTCTGCAAAATGGCATGGATGCTAGCCTGGCGATGCATATCTACTCAGTACTGACCATCGGTGATGGTCTGATCGCGCAGATTCCGGCGCTGCTTATCTCGCTAACCGCCGGTATGATCATTACCCGCGTTTCCGCTGACGGGCAGCAGGTGGATGCCAATATAGGTCGCGAAATTGCCGAGCAACTCACCAGTCAGCCTAAAGCCTGGATTATGTCTGCCGCTGGAATGCTGGGTTTTGCCCTGCTGCCCGGTATGCCTGCCGCGGTCTTTATCGTTATCAGTATTGTGGCATTGAGCAGCGGCCTGTTTCAGCTCTGGCGTACCAAACAGGAAACCACTCAGCAAGAGGCAAACCAGCGTCAGGCGCTGCAGCTGGCCCCGGAGGACAATGGTCATCAGGATTTGCGTCGCTTTAACCCTACCCGCGCCTATTTATTGCAATTCAGCCAGGGCCATCAAAACAGTGAAGCAGCTACAGCACTGATCCAGAATATCCGTCGATTGCGTAACCGGCTGGTTTACCAGTTTGGCTTTACACTGCCCAGTTTCGACATTGAATTCTCGCCGATGCTGGCCGATGACGAATTCCGTTTCTGCGTCTATGAGATCCCGCTGGTTACTGCCACGTTTGCCGTCGAACATCTGGCGGTAAGAAAGAAAAGTCTTGAAGCCTGGCTCAGTGAACATGCAGACGATGCAAAGCATCCGGTGATAGAGAGCGTGGCGGAGCGCGGTGAAACGCACTGGTGCTGGCTGCCACCTGAGCATCCACTGCTGCAACAGGAGGAGCAGCGAATATGGAATGCCAGCGACCTGATCATGCTGCGCATGGAGCAGGCGATTCATCAAAGCGGTTCTCAGTTTATCGGCTTGCAGGAGAGCAAATCGATCCTCAACTGGCTGGAGAGCGAGCAGCCGGAACTGGCGCAGGAGTTGCAACGTATTATGCCGCTGTCGCGTTTTGCCGCCGTGCTGCAACGACTGGCTTCCGAACGTATGCCATTACGTTCAGTGCGAACTATCGCAGAAACGCTGATTGAACATGGCCAGCACGAACGAGACAGCGCTGCCCTGACCGATTTCGTGCGTATTGCGCTGAAAGAACATATCTGCCACCAGTATCTGCAACCTAACGGGCTGGATGCCTGGCTGCTGACCCCGGAAACCGAAGAGCTGCTACGTGACTCCATGCGACAGGCCCAGAGCGAAACCTTCTTCTCGCTGGCCCAGGATTATGGCATCAGTCTGCTGCATCAGATGCGCCAGGCCTTTCCCCCTTATGACAGTACAACCGCGCTAATCCTTGTCGCGCAGGATTTACGCAGCCCGCTGCGCGCGCTACTGAAAGACGAGTTCCACGCCGTACCGGTTCTGTCCTTTGCTGAATTAACCAATAGCGTTGCCATCAATGTGCTGGGACGGCTCGATTTACAACAGTCACCGCCAGACCTCCAGGAAAATGACTCATGCATGAATTACGCGTACTGACCGGGCTGCATCGCGGTGCAGCGTTGCCCCTGAGTGGCGAACAATGGTGGATTGGTGCCGCAGAGGATGCCGATCTGGCCCTGTATGATCCGGGGATCAAAGATCGCCACTGCCAGCTTCTCAAAACCCTGCAAGGCTGGGTGGTAAAGGCACTGGAGGGACCGCTGAATGACAACGAAGGCCAGCGATGTGAAGAGCTGAACAATCTGCAACCGGGCACGGCTTTCGCTATCGGCCATATCTGGCTGAGCATCGTCAGTGCTGCTACCCCCTGGCCGGATGAGGCCAGTGAACCGGTAACGTCAGAGGAGATCCCGGCGCTTTCTGACCCAGCGGCAACGACACCCGCTGAAACAGCCCTCACGCGAGTGACAGAGGAGAAACAACCGCTACCGCTCTGGGCAAAAGTGGTTTATGTGGCGCTGATTCTGCTGCTGGTAATGATGCTGGGAAGCTGGCTGCTGAACGCCAGCATCGCCTCGCCTTCTGCGCCGCCTGCACCGGGTAAACCACAGCTCACAAGCGTGGGACGAACACGGCAGATCATCAATAGCATGCTGCTGGATCGCGGTCTGAATAAACAGGTTGCTCTTGCATCGGACAACAACAGCCTGACGTTGAGCGGTAATCTCTCCGACGACGACAATCAGCGTCTGCAGCGTATGATGCGCAACTTTTACCATCATTATGACGTGCGGTTAGTCATCCATAACAGGACAAGTGCAGTCAGCGCAAAACTGCCGTTTAAGATTGTGCAGATCACCAGCGGCGCGCACGCCAATATTGTCACCGATAGCGGCCAGCGCATGTTTATTGGCGATGAAGTTAACCAGCTACGCCTTGTGGCGATTAATAACGACAGCATTGAATTCGCCGGACGTGAAAACATCAGGGTGAAATGGTAATGAGTGCGCTACGCCAGCAGCTGGCGCTGTGGGAACAGCAGCAGCAGCAACGCCTCGGCCGCTATGCGCCAGCCAGTCGTTATGGCCGTGTTACCGGCATCAGTGGGATTCTGATCGAATGCAGCCTGCCCGCCGCGCGCATTGGTGACTTATGTCGCATTCTGCGCAGTGACGGCGGCAGCGTGCTCTCCGAGATTGTCGGTTTCAGTCCGCAGAAAATTCTGTTGTCAGCGCTTGGTGCGCTGGATGGCATTTCGCAGGGTGCGATCGTTATTCCACTTTATCTGCCGCACAGTATCTGCGTCAGCGGCAGGCTGCTGGGTAGCGTGCTGGATGGCTTTGGTCGGGCGCTGGAACCTGGCGGATGCAGCGCGTTTGCAGAGCCAGGGACGCAGGTCCACACCGTGCCGGTGCTGAACGATGCACCGCCACCCACCGAACGCCCGCGCATCCACACCCCATTACCCACCGGACTTCGGGCCATTGACGGGCTACTGACGATGGGTAACGGGCAACGGGTAGGCATTTTTGCCGGGGCTGGCTGCGGCAAAACTACACTGCTGGCGGAGCTGGCGCGAAACACGCCATGCGATGTGATCGTTTTCGGGCTGATTGGTGAACGTGGTCGTGAACTGCGCGAATTTCTCGATCACGAACTGGATGATGAATTGCGCAGCCGTACCGTGCTGCTGTGCGCCACCTCTGACCGCAGTAGTATGGAACGTGCCAGAGCTGCGTTCACCGCCACCGCCATTGCCGAGGCATTCCGCGCCGAAGGAAAAAGCGTCCTGCTGATCGTTGACTCTCTGACCCGTTTTGCCCGCGCCCAGCGCGAGATCGGCCTTGCCCTCGGCGAGCCGCCGGGACGAGGAGGGTTACCGCCATCGGTTTACACTCTATTGCCACGGCTGGTGGAACGTGCAGGACAGACCCGCGACGGAGCCATTACTGCGCTCTATTCTGTGCTGATTGAGCAGGATTCTATGAACGATCCGGTCGCCGATGAAGTCCGCTCTCTGATTGACGGCCACATCGTCCTCAGTCGCCGCCTGGCTGAGCGTAACCACTACCCCGCCATCGATATTCTGGCCAGCCTCAGCCGTACGATGAGCAATGTGGTGGACCACGAGCACATGATGCAGGCCGGCCGCGTTCGTGGCCTGATGGCGGCTCATAAGCAGGTAGAGATGCTGCTTCGCCTGGGGGAATATCAGCCGGGTAACGACAGCCTGACCGATGCCGCCGTCAATGCCAACGACATCATCAATCACTTTCTGCGCCAGTCAATGCGCGCCCCCGAACCGTTAGATAACACCCGCTATCAACTTGCCGAGGTCAGCGCCCATGCCCCTGATTGAAGAAGATGATCTGGAACAACAGGACAGCCCGCTGGAAAGCCTGCAGCAGGCGCTGAATGTGCTGATGCCAATCCGCCGCCAACGTCTTAGTCGAGCGCAACGCCAGCAACGCCAGCAGCAGACGCTGCTGGCCGAGGCTGAAGCACAGCAACAGGCAGAAGAAAAACAACTGGTGCAGGACCAGCAGCATTATCAGGTGCAACGCGAACGCCTGCAGCACCACTCCTCAAGGGAAAAACTGACCCGTCATGTCAATAATGAGCTGAGCGCCTTACAGACGGTGGATCAGCAGAAGAAGCAGTGTCAGCAGGCGCAATACAGCTGTCAGCAGGCCGCTTATGCGCTGGAGCAGGCGACAGAGTGGGCGCGTGAGCAGCAAAAAGCGGTAGAGAAGCTGGACTATTTATCTGAACACCTGGAGGACGCGTGACGAATACCCCTACATCGGGATACCCGGACCGGGTGCCATCTTCTCAGCGGCAGGTTCAGCCGGATGAGCGTTATCGTGAGCGTATACCCGCAACCCGCCGACATCAGCAGGAGAGCAAAGAGTCGCTGAATGTGCTGGGTTCGCTGTTTTTTGCCAGCACCACCGAATTTATGTCTGAGCACGAGAGGGTGCAGGATGAAGCCCCCTCGCCGGATTGGCAGCAACTGCACGAGGCGTTGCACGAGCGTATCGCCAGCCATGCCGATGAGGATTGCGCCTTTACTGTGCTGCTGCCAGAAGCGGGTGAGGTTGATGTCACACTCGCCAGGGCCCAACCCGCAGGCTGGGAGATTGCGCTACGTTTTTCTCCACAGGTCTGGCCTCAGTGGCAGCGCCGGGAAATCCTCTGTCGCCGTCAGTTAAGCCAGTCTCTTAACGCGCCGGTACGTCTGAACATTGAGCAGGGCAGCGCATCATGAGCGAGGTTACGCGGCTGCATTTTCCCCGTCTCACCCGCCCGGCGGTTCGCTCACACAACCTGCTGGCGCGCGCGCACTGCTTTCCTTTCACCCTCGGCGGCGAAGCCGGTGAGCTGTATCTGCTACCCGGTGATGCGTCACCCCCGACTACCTTCAGCCACTGGCACTGTGCGCTGGGCCCCTTTTCGCTGGGAGACGCCACGCCAGTACTTAATCTGCTGTCGCTGTCGCCCATCAATGTCCTGCACAGCCTCTGCGCAGAGGATGAGTGGCAGACAATATTATTTAATCAGTACCTCAGTCCGGAACTGGCGCGATTATTCGGCGACTTAACCGTAAATCACGCGCAGGAACAGCATGAATTATGCGCCAGGCTACATGTCCGGCTGGGGGAGCGCCATGCAGAGTGCCCGCTACAGCTAAGCCATTCACGGCTGGCACACTGGCTGAAGCAACCGGGCTGGCAGAGGAGCCAGAGCACGCTGCCTGATACGCTGGTTTACAGCCAGCCGTTAGTACTGGGGCGCACTACCCTGCACATGCCGCAGCTGCAGGCGTTGAGGGCAGGCGATGTACTGGTGCCTCCCGTCAGCTATTTCCTTCCAGATGGTCAGGGCAGCCTGATCCTTGCCGGGCAGCAGTTACACGGCGAATTGCAGTTGCCTCACCACTTTTTGCTTAACCATATGGAGAGTACCGCCTTGGATCCTTATGCTGCTGATGAATTTGACGCTGTGTCTCAGCCTGAAATAGTCGCCACGGATGAGAAGACGCAACTGGCCTCGCTGCCACTGTCGCTGGAAGTGCGCTGTGGCCGCACCCGACTGACGCTGGGCGAACTGCAACAGTTACAGGCAGGCAGCGTGCTGACGCTCGCAAATGTGACGCCCGGTGAAGCCGGCTTGTACCACGGCGATACGCTGATTGCACACGGTGAACTGGTGGATGTGGAAGGCCATCTTGGATTACAGCTGACCCGGCTGCTGCTGACCTCGCAGCAGGAGGCCGGATGAATACCGAACAGTTCGACCCGATGACCTTTGCCCTGTTCCTTGGGGCATTGTCACTGATCCCGATGCTGATGATCGTCTGCACCTGCTTTTTGAAAATCTCGATGGTGCTGTTGATCACCCGCAACGCGATTGGTGTGCAGCAGGTTCCGCCTAACATGGCGCTGTATGGCATTGCCCTGGCGGCGACGCTGTTTGTGATGGCACCGGTGTTTAATCAGATGCAGCATCAGTTCAGTCAGGCCCCCGCCGACTTATCCAGTACGGATAATCTGAAGACCAGCGTGACCAATGGGGTGGCCCCACTCCAGAAATTCATGACCCACAACACCGATCCGGACATCCTGATCCATCTGCAGGAAAACAGCGTGCGGATGTGGCCGAAAGAGATGTCAGACAACGTCAGCAAAGACAATCTGCTGCTGGTGATCCCAGCCTTCGTACTGTCGGAATTGCAGGCCGGGTTTAAAATCGGGTTCCTGATCTATATCCCGTTTATCGTTATCGATCTGATTGTCTCTAACGTCCTGCTGGCGCTGGGTATGCAGATGGTGGCCCCGATGACGCTGTCGCTGCCGCTGAAGATGCTGCTGTTTGTGTTGATTAATGGCTGGACTCGCCTGCTGGACGGCTTATTTTACAGTTACCTCTGAGGCAAGCATGGAAATACTGAATCTGTTCAAGCAGGCGATGCTGCTGGTGGTACTGCTCTCGGCCCCCCCGCTGCTGGTGGCGGTGATTGTCGGGGTGCTGGTGTCATTGTTACAGGCGGTGATGCAGTTGCAGGATCAGACCCTGCCCTTTGCCATTAAGCTGGTGGCAGTCGGTATCGCGCTGGCGCTGAGTGGCCGCTGGATCGGGGTTGAGCTGCTTGAACTGGCACAGCAGGCCTTCGCCATGATCCCTCAGACCGGGGCATAGCTATGGCTAACGATGCCATTCACATCCTCTATCAATACCTGTTTGCCCTGACGCTGGGCGCCGCGCGCATCTATCCCTGTCTGATTCTGGTTCCGGTATTTTCATTCAATATCCTGAAAGGCATGGTGCGCACCGGGGTGGTGCTGGCACTGGCGCTGGTTCCTGCCCTGGGTTTACAGACACAGCTGGCGATGCAGATGCCTGACTGGCCGCAACTGATTGCGTTGATCCTGAAAGAGGGGGTGATTGGTATCCTGTTGGGGCTGATCATGGGCATGCCCTTCTGGCTGTTTCAGTCGGTGGGGGCACTGTTCGATAACCAGCGTGGCGCATTGATTGGCGGCCAGCTAAACCCGGCGCTGGGCAGCGATGTCACCCCTCTGGGCCTGTTGCTGCAGCAGACGCTTATCCTGCTGCTGATCCTTGGCACGGGGTTAAGCGGCATCACCCAGATCATCTGGGACAGCTACCGTATCTGGCCTGTGATGCAGTGGTTACCGTTGCCCCATGAACAGGGATTTAAACAGTATCTGACGCTGCTGGCCGATACCTTCAGCCATATCATCATTTATGCCGGTCCACTGGTAGCGCTGCTGCTGATCCTGGATTTCAGTATCGCTATCCTCAGCCTCTACAGCCCGCAGTTGCAGGCGTTTGTACTATCTGTTCCAGCAAAATGTCTGGTTGGCCTGCTGTTTTTTGTGCTGTATATCCCAACACTGAACGCTCTGGGGGAAGGACGTTTACAACTGCTATCTGATCTGAGCAAGCTAACGCCGCTTCTGCTGGGAGACCATTAGCATGTCTGAAAAAACGGAAAAACCCACGGCGAAAAAGCTTCAGGATGCACGTCGTAAAGGTCAGGTGCCGCAGAGTCAGGATGTTCCCAAACTGCTAATCTGCGCAGGGATTGTGGAAACCGTTTTGGCACTGGATGACGTCGGGATGCAAAAGCTGCAGGCGCTGATGATGTTACCCCTTGCACGCCTTAATCAGCCTTTTGAACTGGCCTTAAACGAAGTGGTTAGCAGCGCACTGGTACTGGTTACCACCTTTTGCGGCCTGACCGTGGCAGTGGCGGTGCTGCTGCGTATTATCGGTGGCTGGGTTCAGTATGGCCCCCTGTTTGCACCGGAAGCCCTGAAACCTGATTTTAACCGCCTCAATCCCATCAATCAGTTCAGGCAGATGTTTTCGGTAAAAAAACTGACCGACATGCTGAACAGCATGCTCAAAGCTGCTGCTATCTGTACCATTTTTTATCTGGTGCTCACGCCGGATCTCGAATCGCTTTCCAGACTGGCTTATGGCGATCTGGACAGCTTCTGGCCTGCGGTAGAGGTGATGCTGACGCGCGTGTCACGCCAGACGCTGCTGACCCTGCTGGTGCTGACCCTGCTGGATTTTGGCCTGCAAAAATACTTTTTCCTCAAGCAACAGCGGATGAGCCATCAGGATATCCGTGATGAGCACAAACAGTCTGAGGGCGATCCACATATGAAAGGCCACCGTCATGCGGTGGCGCATGAGTTGCTGAACGCTCCGGCGGCCCCGCTGAAAAGCAAACCGGTCGAGGAGGCCGACCTTCTGCTGGTCAACCCCACCCACTATGCGGTGGCACTTTATTACCGCCCGGAGCGGACCCCGCTGCCGCGCATCATCTGTAAGGGCGAGGATAAGGATGCCCAGGCGCTGATCGCCAGGGCGCAGAAAGCCAATATCCCGGTGATCCGCTTTATCTGGCTGGCACGAACGCTTTATTGCTCTGAGGAAGGCCAGATGATCCCCCGTCATACGTTGCAGGCGGTGGCGCAGGTTTATCGGGTGCTGCGTGAGCTGGACAATCAGATAACCGATAAAGTGATCGAGCTGGAAGCGGAATAGCGGGAACTTTTGCTGGCCGCACACCACCTATATGCTAAATGAATCGGGCAGAGAGCCTGAAACATGTCCGGTCAAACCACAGCACGCTTGTAAGGAATATGGCCAATGAATATGACAATGACCGACACGCCACACCCTGATGATGTCAGTCAAATCCGCCAGAAACTGATGGCGTTCAATGCACAACATGTTGATATCGGTCAGATAAAAGAAATCGCCGTTTTTCTCAATGACGCAGAAGGCAACAAAATTGCCGGACTGCTCGCCGTCACCTGGGGAAACTGGATGCATATTCATTTTTTATGGGTCGATGAAGCGCTGCGCAGGACGGGGCAGGGTGCCAGGCTGTTGCAGGCCGCCGAACAGGAAGCTATTGTGCGTGGTTGTCAGCGCGTCTGTGTGGATACTTTCAGTTTTCAGGCGCGGGAGTTCTATGAGAAACAAGGTTACAGACTGCAAATGACGCTGGAGCAGATGCCGCAGCATCATCGCCAGCATTATCTGGTCAAGCAGCTGGGATCTCCCGGCTGTGCGCTTTCCACCAGTAATTAACTGCAGCACACACGCAGTGCATGAGGATTCTGAGAACTGCCGGTGTGCAGAATGCCAGGAAAACCAGCCTGATGAAACAGGCTCTAAGGAAGAACTATGTTTTACAAACTCTACACCGTTGACCCGAACCATGTTGATTTTCAGGGCGTGGTCGATGGTCTTTACTACCCTTTCTATCTGGAGTGGGCTCGCCATGCTTATATGGCAGAAGCGCTGGGACTGAATCTCGAAGAGGAGTTTAAACAGGGGCGTATTCATATGTTGCTGGAGTATACCCTCAGCTTTAAGAAAAGCCTGAAGGCAGGTGACGCGCTGATGGTGACCTGTCAGCCGGTAAAAAACGAAAAACGCAGCCGGGTAAATTTTTTCCAGCAGATTCTGGTTAACGATGTGGTGTATGCCGAAGCAACCTTCACGGCCACCTGTCTGACCAATGGCCGCCCCGGTGTTCCTCCGGCCCTGGCGGCAGTCCTCGAATAACCTGTCCTTTATGCAGGCGCATCCGCGCCTGTTTCCACATTATTTATAAATATCCCCTGAGTAAAAATCCATTTTACGCAACCTGAACTGCGGGCACACGCCACTTGATGTCGCGCGAAGCCGTACTGCTTCAGGCGGTGGCCAGTCAGCGGGTGAGGAAGGCATTCTCCTGAGCGGGAGAAAATACGGTCCTGTCCTACCGCGTCAGGGCGATCGTGGTCAGAGTACGTTACGCCAGATGGCCAGAATATGTTATCAGCGTCACCTCCTGGGGGTTCTGAGCTGGGTGCTGGCTGAGCAGGCAACATGGGAATGACTGCGCAAATGAAAATCGTTCCCGGCGCCGGAGAAAAAACTTCTTTTATCAGCGCCTTTATAACTGTCACAGGCAGCGTGTGAAAATCATTGAGATGGCCTGTTTTTTACTTTATTTTCAGTTACTTTTTCTTGATAAGGCAGGATAGGTTAGAGAATATTTAGCCAATATGAAAAAGAATGAATTTTCTCCATAACCCCATAAACAACATGCTCTTTAGAAATTAATTCCCTCCCCTCAGGACCATAATACCTCCAGAGAGTTAATTCAAAATCTGAGAGGTATCCTATGAACAACGTCAGTAACGCGGTTTTACTGCAGTGGCTGAAGCAAGAGGTCAGACCCGCGCTGGGCTGCACGGAGCCGGTCGCCATCGCGTTTGCCGCCGCTACGGCAGGCCGGCACCTTGGCGAACCCTGCGTCAGGGTAGAGGGCAGCATTTCTGAAAACCTGTATAAAAATGCCGTCGCCGTGACCATTCCCGGCACACAACTTTCCGGTATTGAAATGGCTGCCGCCGTTGGCTTGTACGGCGGAGACCCTGACAGAGGCCTGGAAATGCTGGCTGGGCTGACGGCCGCACAGGTTCAGCAGGCCCAAATAATGGTGAGCGAAGACCGGGTCAATATTATCGCCGCCCCTTCATCTGACTTTATCTGGATCGATCTGACGGTCGCCGGGGAGAAGAGCCGCTGCCGGGTCGTTATCCGGGGAGGTCACACCCGCATCACGGAGCTTTATGTCAACGATGAGCCGGTGACGGCCGTCTGCAGTCCTGAGCAAAATGCCACTATGGCACCGCTACCTCTGTTCTCATTACGCGATGCGGTTGATTTTGCTGCCCGCGTACCGGTGGAGGATATTGCGTTCATGCTCGAGGCCGCACGCCTCAATGGTGCGCTGTCGGAGGCAGGACGTCAGGGCCATTACGGGCTTGATATCAGCGGAACGTTTTCATCGGCAGTCAGCGAGGGGCTGATGAGCGACGACGTGCTGTCCCGGATGCTGACCGAAACCGTTGCAGCGTCTGACGCCCGAATGGGAGGCGCGCCGGTTGCTGCCATGTCGAACTTTGGCTCCGGCAATCAGGGCATTGCTGCAACCCTGCCCGTCATGGTGCTGGCGCGGGAGCTAAATGCAGACCAGGAGACCCTGGTCAGGGCGCTGACCCTGTCGCACCTCGTAGCCATCTCCGTTCACGCCCGCTATACCCGGCTTTCGGCCCTGTGTGCCGCTTCAACGGCGGCAATGGGCGCAGCAGCAGGTATGGCCTGGCTGTTTACCCGTGCCCCGGACGCCGTCGAGGCGGCCGTCATCAACATGGTCAGCGACGTGAGCGGAATGATCTGTGACGGTGCGTCAGGCAGTTGCGCCATGAAGGTGTCCACGGCTACCGCGAGTGCCTTCAGAGCGGCGCTGATGGCCCGTCAGGGCGTGCGGGTCGGCAGCAGCGACGGCATCGTCAGTGCGGGTGCCGAGCAGACTGTCGATAACCTCTGCCGGCTGGTTGTTAACGCCATGCCGGTGACCGACCAGGAAATTATCCGCATTATGGCGGAAAAAAACGCGCCCGTTCACAGCTGAGGGTGAACCTGAAAGCACTACAGCCAGCGCCGGCATGCCCGGCGCTGGCACCGGAGACATTGTAATGGATAGAAAAGCCACCATTTACCGGGGCGTTCGCGCCGTCATGCCCCTCTGTATCGGGGACTTTCCGTTCTCGTTTATCGTGGGCGCGCTGAGCGTCAGTCTGGGCATGAGCATCTGGCAGAGCACGGCCTGGTCGTGCATTGTTATCGCGGGTTCAGCGCAAATGCTTGCGCTGAACATGCTGAAAACCGGCGCCAGCCTGAGCGTAATTATTTTCACCACCTTTATTATCAATTTGCGTCACGTTCTCTATAGTGCCTCGCTGGCAGGAAAAATCAGGGAGGCTTCTTT
Source organism: Pantoea sp. AS142 (assembly GCF_037152305.1). Taxonomy (NCBI): domain Bacteria; kingdom Pseudomonadati; phylum Pseudomonadota; class Gammaproteobacteria; order Enterobacterales; family Erwiniaceae; genus Pantoea; species Pantoea sp. AS142. Next base: position 42,123 of record NZ_JBBCMO010000014.1, read on the forward strand.
CTTCAGGAAGTGCTGCATGTCTTACGCCCTCACCGATGAGGTCTACGCCACGACCATTGGGGAGATGGGCGGAAGCCGGGAAGAAAAATACCTTTTCTACTTCACCGTCATGCTGACCTTCTGGGGAACCTGGGTACTCGCTAACTTTGCCGGCGCGCTGGTCGGCTCATCCTTTCCAGGACTCCAGTCCTGTGGACTCGACTTTGCCATGGTGGCCGCCTTTATTGCCATCGTGGTGCCGCAGGTGAAAAGCCAGGCCTGCACGGTTGCGGCGGTGGTCGCCTCCCTGTCCGGCGTGCTGCTGGTCGTTCTGCCCTGCTCCCTGGGCATTGTGGCCGCCTCACTGTTGGGCGTTTTCGCCGGGCTGTGCGTAGACCTGGCCGAAGAGCGGAAAGAAAGACGGTCAGACCTTCCTGAAATCAGCGGAGACACTGCACATGAATAACGGTTATTTTTTCGCGCTGACGCTGGGTATGGCGGCCGTCACCTTCCTTATCCGCTTTTCCTTCACGGGCATTGCAGGAAAGCTGCACATGAGCGAACGGGTCGTTAAAACGCTTCGTTTTGTCCCCGTGACGGTGCTGCCCGCCATCATTACGGTGCAGATACTGGACGTAAACTCCCGCATGGAATTTGACCTGCACAACCCGAAGGTCATCGCTGCGATTATTTGTACCCTGGTCAGTTTCCGGCTCGGGCTGATATGGGTCGTTGTCAGCGGCGTGGGGTCGCTGGTTCTGCTTAACCACTTTATGTAACCGAAGAAAAGAGAGTATCCGGATGGAAATTATCACGACACAGAATGCGCCGGCCGCCATTGGTCCTTACGTTCAGGGCGTCAGCACGGGAAAAATGGTCATCACCTCCGGCCAGCTGCCGGTTGACCCACAGACGGGAATAATGTCAGAAGCGATAGAGGTGCAGACTCACCAGTCGCTGGAAAACGTCAGGGCCATCATCGAGGCGGCGGGTCTGACCACAGGCAACATCATCAAGACCACCGTTTTTGTGAAAGACCTGAACGACTTCGCGGCCGTGAATAACGCGTATGAGGCGTTTTTTAAACGACACGGAACCGTCTTCCCGGCGCGCTCGTGCGTTGAGGTTGCCCGCCTGCCGAAAGACGCCATGATTGAAATTGAAGCCATTGCCGTTGCCTGACGCAGGCAGAGCCTGAATGCCCGACTGCCAGAAAACGCAGCCGGGCATTCAAAGCACAGGCTGACCTGACCTGCTGCCGTTCAGCCACAAACAGATGGTGTTGCGGGACGACAGCCTCTCACGCCTCATCTGCCACGCACTGTCCCTTCCCTGTCCGGTAAACCGCAAGAACGCATCAGGCTTCGCCTGCTGATGATTGATGAAGCACTATAGACGGATGAATTTAAAAACTATCCGGGCTTTTGCTTTCATCCCCTGAAAGATGGCAGGAATGATCTTTATTCAATGACGGTCAGAGCCAACGGGTGCATGACATTCGAATTGACAGACGGTTCTGCATAAAACGCGCTCACCAGCGCGTTTTTTTATGCTCACGGCGCGCTGGCAGGGACCAGAGCACCCCAGCCCTGCGGGCCGCATAATGCCAGTGCTGACGCACCATCCATGTACCAATAGCGCCCGGCTAAAGCCGCAGATCCGATGATAGTTACAACGTCCTTGTAGGCGATAAACATTCACGAACTGCCATATTAAGGGTGCCAAGACTAAAAAGCGGCCCGCCCGGCCCAGGGGCCGGAATTGCAGTGTCTGACTATTGGGTGTTGTAATTAAAGTAGCGAGTCGCGTTAAGTCACATTGTTGCGCGTCTCAAGTGAAAAAATTCCAAAAACCCATCGCGGCAGACATCAGATTTATCTCCCGCATCGGAACCTGTCGTCTGCCCCTCACCCGCTACGCCTCGCCAGCCTGATGACGGCACTCCGTTGGTGAATAGCTAAATTTTGCCCTGAATGCACGCGAAAAATAAGCCATATCATTGAACCCAAACTTCCATGCAATCTGACTGATAGGGATATCGGAATACAGGGGGGACTGCAGAGCCAGCGAAGCTTTATTCAACCTCTGCGTCAGGACATACCGGCCAAAGGTGGTACCGTCATTTTTCAAGAGCATGCTCAGATAACGCGGTGAAATACTGAATGATTCAGCAATTTTTGATGCTGACAGCGTCGTATCCGAAAGCTGCTGATTTATCATTATTTTAATCTGAAACAGCAGCCCTGCCGATGAACGGGACGGTCTTTTTGCTTCGCATTCATCTGAGATGATAACTGCAAGGAGCTCAAGAAACTGCCCGTAAAGAAGGCCAGTGTGGCGGGATGCAATATCTTCCGGCTGCGCCATCAGGTTATTCAGAAGCAGGTGAAGAAAAGGCGTCAGGGCATGTTTTTTGCCAAATGAATGAGCAACCAGGCGTTCTGTCTTTCCCAGTTCCTGCCTCAGGTGCTCTATGGGTATCTGCACCACATGCTGTCGCGTTTCACCATGCAGGTGCAGTTCATAAGGGAAGCGCGTGTCATAAAGTCCGAATTCACCCTGACCAAGACAGGCATGACTCCCCGCCTGAACCACGGATGTTTTACCCTGACTGATGAAGCTCAGCAGCATGGCATTGTCAGGATGATTATCAGCCCCCCTTCGGCACCTCATGACGTCCTGAGCGCTGCTGCTGACCTCTGAGATCCGCAGGTCACCCCAGGCGCCAGACCGCAGAACGCCCTGCCGTTGACTTCCGGAAAACGTGCTCTCCAGCGGCACAAACGTGCGGCTAATCGCATGACGCCAGTATTCACATCGTTCAGCGTACAAAACATCAGCAGTGTTATAGGTGTTCATGTCAGCAACCTCCGCCCGGGTTGGACATGTCATGCAAACTTCAGACCAGTTCCTTTTCAGACAAGCATTCTTTCCCCCCTGTCATAACGCCGTGACCTAAACGGAGGGTATATCTGTGTCTGCTGAAATATTTTACCAGGAGAAAAAACATGATGAAAACAACAGTTACGGTTGCCTGCGTTCAGGCCGCTCCCGTATTTATGGATTTAGAAGGCACCGTAGACAAAACAATCGCCCTCATCGCTGAAGCCGCACAGAAAGGCGCGGAGCTCATCGCTTTTCCGGAAACCTGGATACCCGGTTACCCGTGGTTTTTGTGGCTGAATTCGCCCGCCCAAAATATGGCTCTCGTTTATCAGTATCATCAGAACTCTCTGGTGCTGGACAGTGTCCAGGCGAAGCGAATTGCGGATGCAGCGCAGCAGAATAATATCGTTGTCGTTCTGGGCTTCAGCGAGCGGGACCATGGAAGTCTGTATATCTCACAGTGGTTGATTAACAGTGACGGGGAAACCCTTGGCATCCGCCGCAAGCTTAAGGCCACGCACGTGGAGCGTACGCTGTTTGGCGAAAGTGATGGATCCTCCCTGACCACCTGGGAGACACCGCTGGGTAACGTCGGAGCCCTCTGTTGTTGGGAGCATCTGCAGCCGCTGTCCCGCTACGCGATGTATTCCCAACATGAAGAGATCCACATCGCTGCCTGGCCCAGCTTCAGTCTTTACACCAGCAAAACCGCCGCACTGGGTCCTGACGTGAATACGGCGGCTTCACGCCTGTATGCCGCGGAGGGGCAGTGTTTTGTGATAGCCCCGTGTGCTGTCGTTTCTGCTGAGATGATTGATTTCCTCTGTCCTGATGATGACCGGAAAGCGTTACTCAGTGCCGGGGGGGGCCATGCCCGTATTTACGGCCCGGATGGAGGAGAACTCGTTACGCCTCTCGGGGAAAATGAGGAAGGATTACTCATAGCTGAACTCAACCCCGCTGCGATTACCTTTGCCAAACTGGCGGCAGACCCGGTAGGCCATTACTCCCGTCCTGATGTGACCCGTCTCCTTTTTAATCCGTCAGCGAATAAGGCCGTGGTCAAACAGCACTCCCCCGCCGAGTCATTCGCTGAACAGCCTGCAGAAGAAGAGGAGGAGTAGACATGGAATCTGCCATTCCGGAACATCTGCGTACCCTGCGCAGATGTCCTGTCGCCATGCCTGAGGGATACCTGCCGCCTTTCCCGGCCTGGACCGCTCGATTTTCTCCCCTGACCGGCCGGATAGTCATGGCCTACTTTGGTGTTCAGGGGAGAAGCTGTCCGGATATTTCTGCTCTGGATGAAATCACTGAGCGTTTCTCGTCAGCGGATGGGCCCGGGCACTGGGACATAGCGTCATGCAAAGACCAGGCGGGCTTTTTTAATCTGATGGCCATCGCCTACTGGTCATCAGCAGAGCAATTTGAAAGATGGAAACAGAAAAGCCAGTTCAACATATGGTGGAATTCAACAGAAAGGGAGAGCGGGGAGTATGGTTTCTTCCTGGAAATTGTCAGCCCGCAGCCTGCAAACTTTGAGACCATATTCTCAGACAGGTCATCCCCGGAAGGCGTCGCCTGGCTGGCAGAAGAAATGAGCGGTGAAATGTATGAGCATGGCTACTGGGGGAGTGCGCGCGATCGCCTGCCTGTCGCTCAGAACAACGTCCTCAGGGGAACCCGTAAAACCCATTCCCGGACAGCAAGTGGCAAACGCATTGTGCTTTCAGGCAGTAACAACCTCTGCCTCATTCGCTCCGGGCAGGACTGGTCGGCCACGCAACAGGAAGAAAGACAGAAATACCTCACGGAAGTCGAGCCGGTACTGCATGAAGGGATGGATTTTCTGAGAGACCAGGGACATACCGTAGGCTGCCTAAGCTGCCGTTATATGCAGGTGGTTGACCCGAAATCACAAGTGCTGGCAGAGAAAACGTTTGGCCTGGCACACTTTACTGATATGGCCGCCCTTGAACGCTGGGCAAAAAGCCATCCGACACATGTGGCCATTTTTGGTGGATTTATGCGCTATGTGAAAGAGCTGAACTTTAATATAGCGCTCCGCCTGTGGCATGAAATTGTCGTTGTGCCTGAAGAATCACAGTATTTTGAATACGTTAACTGTCACCAGGGCACCGGCCTTTTACGGCAGGACAGCGGAGATTTATTATGAATAAGTTTTTTTTCTCTACCGGTCTTTCTCTTGTAGCCGTATTAAGCGTGCCTGTTTATGCCCTTGAGTTTTCGCCCGGGGATTACGAAATGATGCCGGCGGATAAAACATTCGCGCTGGCCTATTTCCAGTATGCCCACAGCGATAAATACTATTCGCAGGGCAATAAAGCGGCCGGTGATTACCGATTCAGTTCAGAGGCCACACTGCTGCGCGTTATTCATGGATTCCGTCCTGCGGAAAACATCAGTATTGAGCCACAGATTATCATTCCGTTTGTCAGGGCGGACGCGATGGGAGACGCCAGTCCCCTCGGCAGCGCTTCAGGCATGGGCGATATCATCGTGGGTGTACCTTTCAAGTTCAGAATTGACAACTCAGGAGGTGACATTCTCTCCCTGGCACCGTTTGTTTATGCCCCAACCGGGGCCTACAACAATGAAAGAGCCGTGAATGTCGGGGAGAACCGCTGGCGCTATCTGCTGCAGGGCGTCTGGATTCATCATTTCTCTGATGCCTGGGCATTCACTACAGGCGCTGATGTCTCCTGGACGACAGCAAATGACCGGTACGGTAATAATAACGCCAGGCTCAGTCAGAGTCCGCGTTATGAATACCAGGCTTATCTGAGTTATAACCTTACGCCTGCCACGCAGGTTGGATTCGGCGGCGGATGGATAACCGGGGCCAAAAGCCGGATTGACAGTATGACTCAGGATGACAGACTGGACAGCACCTATGCCCGTATCTCTGCTTCGCATTTTATTACACCCGCCGTTCAGCTACAGTTTTCAGGTGGACGGGATATCGCTGTAGAGCAGGGGTTCCGGCAGGATACAAATATCAGTCTGAGGTTCGGTTACCTTTTCTGAAAACCCTGGTCAGAGACGGTCTCTGGCCAGAGATTTTCAAACCGCATCATTAGCATGGTTAAAAAACCCTCTTATTTTATCTTTAAAATCAACAATTTCATCCATCTGCCTTCTGCGCGTTAACCAATGCGGTGTATACGGCCAGCTTTCTCTGCTGTCGGCACTGTTGCAAAATTCGTGATGAGGTTTTCGGTCTTATTTAAAAGCCTGATATTTCGAAAACGCCGCTTACCCGACGTATCTCGCCCGGAGGTTTACCATAATAAAATGCTGATGCCTGGCCTTTACGTAGCGCACGCATCATCTCAATGCCTTTGATTGTGGCGTAAGCCGCTTTGCTGTTACAACACCGGGAGAGATAAGAATCGATGGTGCGCGTCCATCGGTGACGTGACTGGTGAAAATAGCGACAATGTTTATCAGCACGGCGATCTTTGCAACAGTGCCGCTTATTGAGCCGCGCGATGGTCGGGATGCAGGTCTATACACGCACGGCTCTTCATATCAGTCTGATCAGAAAAACGGACTAATCTGTTAAAAACGGATAATACATTTGCAGGAAGATACTCATGAACGTTTGTCGCCGCTTTACTCGGTTAATCCAGGCGGTTCTCTCTTTAAGCCTGTTTTTTACGTTTTTTCATGCGGCATCCGCTGCCCACGCTTTGCCAGTGGTAAAACCTGTCTATTCATGCGCTGAATTTGGCGCGCTCAAATTCAGCAAGGGTATTGATGCAGATGTTAAAATTCTGGGTGCTACTGAACTGAATACCGCCCAGGGAACATTCTGTAAGATTAGCGCCACGCTCGGTCCTGACATTGGCGTCGAGGTCGCATTACCGCAGTCACGGTGGACGCAACGTCTGTTGCAGGTGGGCTGCGGGGGCCTTTGCGGTGATATTAACCTCAGCCTCTCTAACGCCAGTGGCTGCGTGCCCGCGATGAACGGAGAGTTTGCCGTCGCCGCCACCAATATGGGACACGCTGGCAGCATGATGGATGCTTCATGGGCAGAAGATCCACAGAAACGAATCGACTTCGCTTATCGGGCGAATCATGTCACCGCACAGTTGACCAAAGCGCTGATCAAGGCCTATTACGGGCAACAGCAGAAATTTGCTTATTTTATGGGGTGCTCAGATGGCGGGCGTGAAGCACTGGCAGAGGCGCAACGCTATCCGCACGATTTTAACGGCATCAGCGCAGGCGCGCCCGCGGCCTGGTTTTCAATGCAGAACGCCTTTTTTCACGGCTGGAACGTGATCGCGAATCTGCGTGCTGACGGTACACCCATCCTGCTTCAGAACCGGCTGGCGTTGATTCATCAGGCAGCCATGGCACACTGTCCCTCGCTCTCCGGCTCGGAGGATGACGTTTTACAAAATCCTTATGCATGCACGTTCTCCCGCAGCTGGATCAAGCCGTGTACATCAGGGCAGAAGGACAGAAGCCACTGCCTGACGACTGAAGAGCTGGATGTGGTGGAAAAACTTTATCACGGTGCCCGCGGGCAGAATGGCGAGCAGTATGCGCCGGGCGGCCTGCCAATAGGGTCAGAGCTGCGCTGGCCAGTTCCCGCTACGCCAGCCGGCCATTCAATGTCTGAAATGATGGCTCTGCCAGCGCTACAATATGTTCTGCTGCCCGGAGGTAAACAGAAGCTGACTAAAGTGGCCGATTTTGCGTTTACCCGTCAGAATTTCGCCAGGGTTGCCGAGCTTGCCCCGCTCTACAACGCGACAAATACCAACCTCGCACCTTTTAAAGCGGCAGGCGGTAAGCTGATCGTCTGGCACGGTCTTGCAGATGACTCGATCTCTCCGGCCGGGACTATCGCCTACTTCAAGGGTGTTCAAGCATTCATGGGGGCGGAGAAAGTTGACAGCTTTATGCGGCTTTTTCTGCTGCCAGGCGTAGCGCACTGCGGGAACGGCGAAGGCCCGGATCAGATCGATTTACTCACCGCGTTGATCAACTGGACCGAGCAGGGCGTTGCGCCGGATAAGCTGATTGCCGGCAAAACCGAAAATGCCGCCTCCCCGCCCGGTATACCGCCTGCGCAGGGTATAGCTGAACCGAAGCCGGCCTCAGAAGACGCGTCAGTGCAATTTCATGGCGTGCAGAAACCCAGCCAGCCTGTGGCTGGGCCTGCGTCAAAAGTGGTGTATACCCGTCCCGTCTTTCCTTATCCCTATGTTGCTGAGTACAACGGTAAAGGCGATGCCAGTGATGCGGCCAGTTATCATGCGGTAGTGTCACAGGATGATGAAAAACTCGATTTGCATAAACCCATTAGTGACATGCTCGGCCCGGACAATCAGTTAACCTATAAGGTTAACAACGGCCAGCTAACTGTTCAGCAATAGCAGAAGGTGCGCCACAGGGTAAACGTGGCGCGTGAAAGCGTTCAGCCCGCACCATGCATGATGGGGCTCCCGGTGAGCAAGATTTAGGGGATTCCCGCCAGCTGATTTGTGTTTCTGAACCCTAAATCGCTCCGGGGATTTCCGTTTCTTCGTCTCAGGAGGCAACACCGCCATTGGGGACCGGTATCACGGGCACTGACACGCGGCATCTTTTTCACGCCAGAGGCCCCATCCCTGATGGTCTCTGAACGCACTTAAATAATGCTTTTGATACGGGTAATCAATCGTAGTCACCTCACTTTTCTGCGCCCTGACTCATTCGCCGGTCCAGTCGGGCAGAAAGCGCTTAACATCGACATCCTGGAAAGGCGCGCGAATAAATTTGTCGCGAAGCTCCCACGGTACAGTACAGTCGAAAATAGCCTTGGTGGATATGCCGTGGTTGAAGTTCGTCCAGAGAAAACCGGGATCGGCAGAAGGATCGAGAGGATGGCAACGAACACCCGGTATCGGGATGAGCGAGCGTTCAGCCTGAAATCGGGTCGTCATGGCCCAAAGCACGTCATCGGTGTCAAATATATCAACATCATCATCAACGAGTATGATGTGTTTCATCTCTGGAAATGCACCGAACGCAACAAGGGCAGCCTGCCGTTCGCGTCCCTGGTCATTATGATCCCGTTTATGAACCTGTAAAATTCCGAGGTACTTCCCACCGCCAGCCGGATGTGAGTAAACATTTTTGACAAATCCCGGCAGCGCATCTTCGAGTGCCTGTACCAGTGATCCCTCTGTCGGAATACCAGCAAGGCTGACATGCTCTTCTCCCGGGCCGACGAGCGTTTGCAGGATAGGTTTTGTGCGTGTCGTCACGGCCTTGACCTTTACAATCGGAAGAGACGGATTGGCGGTCCCGTCATAACCCGGAAACTCTGGCATTGCGAAGCCCGTGTTTGTGTTCTGGTCTTCGGCGACCCGACGCCCCGGGAGAATTTCACCCTCGATAACGATCTCCGCACTCGCCATGGCATACTCCTCTATCGTCTTCGCCTTCACGAGCTCAACGGGCGAGCCAATCAAGCCACCGGCAAACTCAAGCTCATCGAAACCGTACGGGGTTGAGGGTGGTTCGAACGAAATCGCCATGTACTCCACCGGCGAAATCCCCATTGAGATAGTAATCGGCATCGGCTTCTCCATTGCGTCATACTTCTCGTACATCATTCCAATATGGCGTCCCGTTTGCATGAACACTGAAATTTCATCACGGTCCTGCACACACAGTCGGTGGATGGTGACATCATGCTGACCCGTCTCCGGATCGGTACCACGCAACACCGCCATGCAAAAGTAGGGTCCGGCATCTTCGGGGGTATTCGTCGGCGCCGGCAGCAGCTTGCGGATGTCAAAGTCCGGCTCAGAGGCCAGATATACCTGATCCTGACATGGCGCAGAATCAACTATGACTGGCTTTTTAGCATGGTGCATTGCATTGAGCATGTGGCGTCCGAGATGCTTTTCGTCAGCGCCCATGAAGGCAGCCACTCGTTTACGCGAAGCAAGTACGCCAACGATTACCGGAATATGGTAGCCCTTCAGATTTTCGAATAGCATCGCTGGTCCGACCCGGGTTGGGCGCAGGGTCGTCCCCCCTGCGCCGACCTTCCGATAAACACCAGCCAGTTCAGCATGGGGATCCACTTCCACGTTCGTTGACACAAACTGCCCATCCATTTTCCTGAGCAGTTCGATGCCTTCGCGCAGATCCTTTACCGCCGCTTTCGGTGCGGCTGAAACTTTTTGATTCTTTGATGTAGCAAGGGCCATTATTTATCTCCTTCTGGTTTCAGACCTGAATAAGGCGCGACCTCCCAAATCTAATAATAATTAAATCGACGTATTAAACAGGACGAACACTTTTGCGGCTTGTAAAATATATTTATGATTTTTCCAGGTAAGTTTTGAGATTGTGCAGCGCCCTACCCCAATGCGTATTGCAGAATGGCAGATGTGGATCCCTTTCCGACCACTCTCCGTCGGCTAGCTCGACCAACGTTCGACCCTCGTCAAGGTCGGAAAGATTAAAGGTCAATGTTTTACCCACCGAAGTGCCCATTCCTTCGACCCCGGTCTGTACGATAAAAGAGTCGGCTTCAAGCTTTTCCGTGCGCCAGCCAAAGCGCTTTCCTGAGGCCGAGGTAAGCGTTAATACCTGGCCCGGTAAAAGGGTGCCTTCAATAGTGCCAATGTGCCAACGGCGCATGGCTTCCGGATCGGTTAATGCTATGTAAACAGTACTTCTGGGAGCAGAAATTTTTATGGCATGTTTCAATATAATCATTGTGTCGCTCCTGTAGATTTATTATCAGAAGGGATCTCGTTACAGAACTTTTGAATAGCGTTATCGGGGCGTACTATCCTTGTAAAGTGGTTCTGGAGCCTGAGACCGTTAAAAGGGATTTTGTAGTATTTAACAGACAACTCTTTGTGGCTGCCAGATAAAAGCTATTGTTTTGCTACTTAATACCCTTCCTGCCATATGCCTTTAGGTCAAGCTGCCGTTAAGCTCTCTAACCGCTTCAAACGCCAGGCGTATGGCGGTCAACTGATTTGCCCACACAAATTCTGACTTTTAGTGGAACAAACACGCTTATTTTTTTGATTTAACGGGCTTTAATTTACCGTGATATCAGCAGGGCTGAAAAGCGCCGTAGTAACCGGTGGACGACTGAATTATAGTCACTTAGATGATTTCTGAATCATGTTTAACACGCCTTTCTGGTATGCCAGATGTGTAGCACGTAGATGACTGACTTCTGGATTTTGTCACGAACCTCGTCGTCTCCAGCCAGCAATGTCCTTATATCCCGCGGCGTTAACTGAAATAGCTGTTCCCCAATGCGTAAAGGGCTTAACGGGATGATTGGGGACAGGGTCAATGCCTGAGCTGCCGATTTATTAGCCAGAGATTCATACACAAGCGCTAACTCCGGCAGTGCCTTACCTGTCCACGTTATTTCCATCAATGCGGAACCGGCAATGGTTAGTCGGAGCCAGGGCTGGCAGCCCATGCCTGCACGGCATGGTGATGTCCGTCCCCTTTATCGATCTATACCGTCTCCTTCTGTGGCAGACGCGGTGGCCCAGCCTTCATCGGTGCTCTGCAATATCACAATTGCCCCCGGGGGATCGGTGGGGTAGTTGAACCCGGAATAACCATTCCCGCTTTTAGACTGCCGGTCAACGCCATACTGTGAGCCGGTCAGGGAATTAAGGTTATGGTGCCCAACTCCCCATGAAAGGGAAAAGGCACTACATCGTCAGTTGCGGAGGCTTCGTGTCATCTGCTGTCCTATAAGCCTGGGTGTAAAACGGATAAATGCGCAGTTTTCCCTGACAGGGTTCAAATTCGGGATGACACCCGAGAAAAAACACAATTAAGCCTGGTTATTTACCTCTGCTAATTATCCAACGGTTAACATCAATAAAAAGATAATGGAATACGACTTTTTCACTCTTTCCGGGGTTATCGGGTGGCGCAGGGGCACCTCTCCCTCCGCTCCCACAGAACCGTACGTGATACTCTTGCGACGGCTGTTGTCGCTGAGCCGTTCAGCGTCTGGCCCGGCGCCAGTAGACAAACAACATCGGACACCAGGCAGATATGCCGCAAGCGGTAAAGCGGTGGCCAGATTCTCAACGGACGGCGTGCTTCTCGCGGATGGCAAGTCAGCCCCCTGTTTGTCCTGCCTGAGCAGACTCGTTTCATGTCCTGGGCCTGGCGGGCCGCCATATTTAAGGATGCGAAACACCCCGAAGGGTCAAAACTCTATCTGAACTGGCTGCTGAAGAAAGATACGCAGAAAAATGCTGGGTAGATGTGGCCCGTAAGGACGGATGTGCTGTCCTGCCAGTCGGCAGAACGACTTCTGTATCCATGAGCGGTTACAGCGAGCGGTCCTGCCGCCATCATGGTAAGGCTTACGCCAGCCAGCAATCTGTACCTTCCCGCCCTTCACTCAGGGTTCTGAACAGATAAAAATCCAGTATCGCTGTCTGGCAGGTCCGGTTAACACGTTCTATAAAGGCATTCAGCCTCGGTTTACCCGGCTTAATAAACTCCAGCATCGCGCCATGCTCTTCACCCCACTGCACCAGAGCCAGTGAGTCTAATTCCGCTCCAATTGTTCATCCGCATCTTCAGCGGGTTTCCGCGGTTTGCCACGATCCTGTCCAGTACCCGGACAACGCGTTGGGCTGGGATATTCAGGTCAATTTCCATGGCCAGGGTGTCGCGGTTAAAGTCATCCACCACATTAACGGTGCTGAATGGCCTGCCACAGCCCAGCGCGTCGAGCATAAAATCGATAGACTCGGTCTGATTAACGCTTCCGGTGTTGTCAGCGGAGCCGGATAACGCACCGGAAGGCGTTGCTTTCCCTTGCGACGAAAATTGCGTTTCAGAAGACAGTAAATCCGGTGAACACGCTTGTGATTCCAGGCCTTCCCTGCCTGCGTAATACCTGAAAAACGGGCATCGCACTTTCTGCCGCCCCACCGCCTTGAATGCGGCACAGCCATTAATGCTGCCAGGAACAAATAGAATGTTGATGTAGCAAGGCCGGAGACATTCACTCACCCTTCTGCACTAAGACTGCCAGATTAATTCAGGTAAATATTCAGGTAGCAATTTTTATCGCCAACTAAAAATCCATGTAATGACGTCAAACGTCTGAAAATCAGAGTGGATCTGATGGTCTCAGGCCGCAAAGCCCGTAATAGCACAGTCTGATTTCACATAAAAAAAACATATTTAAATCATTTTATTGCCAACTTTTTTGTTTATTACATCAATAAGCTTTGTTCACTAACCAGGTGTTATTATTCGAACCAAATGTTATGGTTAGTTAGAAATAAAACACAAAGTGTAAATGCACTATGTTACTTGGATTAATTTAAGTTTAATTAAATCATTATGATGCATATTTGCAAAATGTTATAAACGATCAATTAAATTACCTTGATAGCTAGTGTCTATCACGCAATGTTGATTGAGCGCTTTAAACGATTGGATGTTTAATTATTAATTACCTAAGCTCAAATCGCTCTTTTAATGGGAAAGTCACTCCGCAGTGTTTTATGCCTCTGGCGGAGAGAGGTGTTTTTTATTTGTTATATTTGTTGAGAAATTGACTTTATACAGCATGTCAGGGCGCATTTTTATGCGTCAGCGCTCTGGCATTGCCCGGGGTTTATGGAGAGGCGCGGTGGATGCCGGCAGCTGTTTTTTTTAAGGGAAGGTAATAAGCTTATTAATTTATGGTGAAGCCTATGCTCATTAACTTACTGAACGAATTTTTAGGGTCGGGGATAATTGCATCATTTTCCGGAGCCATGCTGTTCACCATCACCCAGCGCAGCTTTACCGGGAAAAACAGGTTAATGATTTTTATTATTTCATTTTTCATGGGGATCGTTGGCGCAAATAATACGGTCAGTATTATTCGCCACTATTTCCCTGCGCACCCTGAAATAAGCAGAGAAACGGGCTCGTTTATCTGTAGCGCACTGATTGTTACCGTCTCCATGCTGGTTATCTCCCGCGTGGAAAATGTTGCAAACAGACAAAATAAAAGGGGAGATGGCAATGACGAGTGACATACAGCCTGCCGTTAATGCCGTTAATGCTGTTTCGTGCGGTATTATTGCTGCACGTATATTGTGGTGGCGCCTTGGTTACAAAACCCGCAGCCTTATACAGGGAGTGACTATCTATCTGTTTATTATTTCTTATGCAGATGTCACATTACGCTTCATCTCCGGGGGGGGGTATTTTACCTCATGGTCTGAGCTGGTTATTAACCTTCTTCTCTGCATACTATGCCTGTTATGGAAGACGAACTTTTTTCAGACTATTTATGACAAGCGCTGAATCTCTCTTGCCGCCTGCCATTCTGAAATAACTGATTAACAACATCACGTTTTATTTACCTTTTCTCCAGTAATTGAAAAGAATGATTTTCATCATTCACACTCCGGTTTTTTTTAAATTTTCCGGTCAACTTTATTTTATTTTAACCTGAGGGCTTGTATGAAAATAAGCGCCAGCGGACTGAATTTAATCAAGCAGTTTGAAGGGCTGAGACTCCAGGCCTACCAGTGCTCCGCACGGGTCTGGACCATCGGCTACGGCCATACTGCAGGCGTTGAACCCGGCGATATCATCACCGCTGAACAGGCTGATGCCCTGCTACTAGAGGATGTTCTTGAAGCAGAGCGTTCCGTCAGCCGTTATATCAGCGCGCCTCTTACCCAACATCAGTTTGATGCCCTGGTTTCATTCACGTTTAACGTGGGTTCCGGAAATCTGCGAACCTCCACGCTGCTGAAAAAATTGAACACCGGAGATTATTCCGGTGCGGCCGGTGAGTTTTTACGCTGGGTGAACGCCAGTGGAAAAAAACTCCCTGGCCTGGTACGCCGCAGGGAAGCAGAAAAGACGCTATTTGAAACATCCTGATAATCCCGTAAACAACCATCCTAGTCTCCCTTTATCAATATTAAGGAAAAGATCATGTATCTCACCGATGAAATACTCGACAAGCTGAACGCAAGGGGAAGTAAAAAAGCCGGCAGCCGGAAGGCTGACGCCGGCGAAAAGGTCACCCTGCCTGACATTATGGTCCGCTCATTTGCCGAATTAAAAGAACTCGCAGGTGACGCGCTCACCTGGGATGAAAAGAACTTTCTGTATCAGCAGGCGCAGAAAGAGCTGAAAAAAAATAGAATGGCTGAATCCCGTATTCTCAGTCGCGCCAACCCCCAGCTGACGAACGCCGTCAGTCTGGGCATCCGTCAGTCTTCGATGCTGCGCAGCTATGACGACCTGTTCCCACAGCGTGCCGGCCGCTTCGTGCAACCCGGCTCCGTGGCGTCAATGTTCTCGCCGGCAGGGTACCTGACCGAACTGTACCGGGAGGCAAGGGGCCTGCACGCGGACACGTCGCAGTATCACCTGGACACCCGCCGGCCGGACCTGGCATCACTTTCCCTGTCCCAGACCAATATGGACGACGAGCTGTCCACCCTGTCCCTGTCAAATGAGCTGCTGCTGAATAATATCCAGTCGCAGGAAAAACGGGACCACGACGGCGTGATGGCGAAGCTCGCCACTTACAGACAGACCGGTGCCACGCCATACAATCGGCCATATGAGGCGGTCCGCCAAAGTATTCTGCTACAGGACCCGGCGTTTGCTGCGTTCAAGAATAATCCCGCCGTCGCGGCGAAAATGGATGCTGCCTCTCTGCTCGGTATTCAGTTCGATATATCTCCGGAGCTACATAGCATTCTTACTGAGGAAATTTCGGCAGATAATGTGGATGAGCTGATTAGAAAGAATTTTGGTAATATCGATACCACTGCTTTCCAGAACTTATCTTATATCGGTCATTGGTATGGACTGAGCCAGAAGGAACTTGAATCTATACTGGGAATAATGTATGCATCCAGTAATGCAGATCCTGACAAACAGTATTATCGTAATGACCAGCTTGTTTCCCTGATCAAAAATGGAGACAATCTGAAAGCGACGTTAATAAAACGGGATTATTCATATATTTCTGGCAACTCCACCTGGGTGGAGATTATTCCTCTGGAAAATGACACGTACAGAATAAATGTATCGTTCGACACGACCTCGTCTGATTATGACACCCTCTGGATAGGCTCATCCCGCACTGGCAGTTACTCGCATGATATTGTCGAAGAAAAAATCGAGGGCGGCGTAGAACTTAATAAAGTCTACACGTATACTCATGAATTAACCGCTGATGAAAAAGGCATTTTTCTCTGGATTGGTTTTTATAATGATAATGAGGGCAGATATTCTCATCGTGCTGTTGTCAACTTTACAGTCGTTCAATATGATTTTAATATTTTTCTTTTAAAGCTTAATAAACTTATCCGCCTCTTTAAAGCCACCGGCATCACCCCGTCCGATATTATTACGGTTATCGAAAGCAGTAATAATGACCTGACCATTACGGAAGACGTGCTCCGCCAGCTGTTCTGGGCCAATTATTATGCACAGCGTTACGGTATCGATTTTTCCGCCGCAATAGTGCTGGCAGGGGCCAATATCAGCCAGACTGCCCATAGCGGCAAGGACAGCGCATTTACCCGGCTGTTCAATACCCCACCGCTGAATAATCAGATGTTCTCTGCCGACGGTACCGTCATCAAACTGCTTCCGGCTGATATGACTGACACTTTCCGCACAGGGGTAATGAAACATGCTTTTGGCGTCAGTGATACGGAGCTGTATACGCTCTGGTCGCTGACTCGGGGGAGCAGCACGCCGGGAGACTTTACCTGCACGACTGATAACCTGTCGGGTCTGTACCGGACTAAGCTGCTGGCAGACGTGAACGGCCTGAGCGTAACGGAGCTGGCGGCGTTGCTGTCCGTTTCGACCTATGCCGCCCGGGCTATTGATGCGCTGTCCGGTGCCGAGCTGGCCGGGCTGATCAGCGCTGTCTCGCAGTACACCGGCTGGCTGAAAGACATGAACTGGACCGTCAGCGACCTGTATCTGATGCTGACAGACCGCTTCAGCACCACACTGACGGCGGACATTGAAAACCTGATTGCCACACTAAGCAGCGGCCTTGCCAGCCAGGATCTCAGCAAGGCCGGTGAGGCGGCACTGATAAGCGCAGCGGCCCCCTTTGTCGCCGCTGCCACCGGGCTTGACTCAGCCGACACGGCCGGGGCCGTGCTGCAGTGGCTGAGCCAACTGAAGCCACAGGAACTGACGGTGGCGGATTTTCTGGCGCTGGCAGACAATGACAGCCGGACGGACGCTCAGACATCCAGTCTGGTGGCATACTGTCAGGTAATGGGACAGCTGATCCTGTTTGTGCGCATGGCCGGACTAACCCCAACTGAACTGTCATGGGGGGTTGCGCACCCCACCATAATTACCGAAAAAGGCACCGTACTGAGCCATGATATCGGCACGCTGTATGACCTGACGCAGCTGCATGCCCTGCTTGCCCGCTGCGGCACTTATGCCACAGAAATCCTTACCTCCCTGAGCGGCAAAGGCGATACTGAAAAAAACAATCTTGCGATAAAAACAGTGGCGACGGCGCTGGCCCTGGACGAGCAGGCACTGACGCAGGCACTGAATCTCTGTTCTTCATACACGTACTTTTACCACTGGACCGGGCTGCGGGACACCCTGCAATGGCTGGATATGGCCACAACGCTCGGCATCACACCGGCGAACGTGGCGGCGCTGGTTGAGCTTACTCCGGCCACTTCGTATGACGACTGGGATGCGATGAGTCACGTCCTGCAGGCCGGGCTGAATACTCAACAAACCGCGCAACTTGAGGCCTCGCTGGATGAATCTCTCAGCGCGGCGGTCAGCGCGTACGTGATTAAAAATATCTCGCCATCCTGGGTGACCGACCGTGACAAACTGTACGACTGGCTGCTGCTGGATAACCAAATCTCGGGGCAGGTGAGAACCACCCGGATTGCGGAAGCGATTGCCAGCGTGCAGCTCTACGTGAACCGTGCACTGAGCGGGCTGGAAATGGGGGTGGACAATTCGGTGGCATCCCGCCAGTTTTTTACCGACTGGGATATGTACAACAAACGCTACAGCACCTGGAACGGGGTATCTCAGCTCGTGTACTACCCGGAAAACTACGTGGATCCGACGGTGCGTATCGGGCAGACAGGTATGATGAATGAGATGCTGCAGTCGCTCAGCCAGACTCAGCTAAATAAAGACACTGTAGAAGACAGCATTATGCGTTATCTTACTTCATTTGATGAAGTTGCTAACCTGAAAACGGTCAATGGCTATCATGATAATCACGATGTTGATACGGGTATAACATGGTTTATTGGCTGTAGTCAGGGAAATGCCTCGAAATATTACTGGCGCAGTGTAGAACACAGCAAATTTATTGATGGTAAATTTTCGGCAAACGCCTGGGAAGAATGGAATGAAATATCATGCCCCATAAACCCAATAAATAGCCTGGTCAGGCCTGTACTCTGGAATAGTCGCCTGCATGTGGTTTGGATTGAAAGAAAGCAGCAAGGGGAAGATGAAAAAAACAATCCAATTGTAAAGTGGCTGTTGAAAGTTGCGCATATTAATTATGATGGTTCATGGAAAACTCTCAATGATATAGATATCACCTCTTATTTTCAGGGCGAAACAGGAACGGACTCATTTTACTGTGCGGGATTCAATTATTCCGATGACTTATGCGTTGCCTTCTACCCTAAAAAAGATAATGCAGATAATTACAACGAGGAATCAATCAGCATTATTTTGATTGAAAGCGATTACACCACACTCGCGTTAGAAAAAGATAGCATTAAATTCCTTTTAAAAAAAATAAACAACAACCTTGATGTAACAAACACTAAAAAAATCTGCAGTGAAATCAATTCTGATTTTTCATTTCATACAAGAATAATATATGACGACCCGAATGATATCTTCAAAGTCAATATAGTTATGGAAGATATCTTATGTAACGATACAGCCGAGGGTCATACTTACCTGAGTATTTCTCCACGCATTGATGTATCAATGACGGTGGATTTAAGTGACAAGATTAAGTTACTGTTAAGTAAATGCGTTACTGATGGCGCAGTGTATCAATATAGTGATGAGCGCAATAAGTTGCTGCCAGCAAGAGACAGAGATACTTACATTGATGCCGCTATCCTTGTTAAGACTGGCGATAATCTGAAGGCATATTTTCTCGTATACGATGAGATACAAGGATACCTTACACAGATTGACCACATGAATTCCAGTGTAGCACGTATTAATCACCCTCTTTCATTCAGGGAATCAGTCGATGATTTCACCTATATCCTGGGGTTTGATTGTGGCAATGATTCCCTAGAGAACATAGACAAATGCTCTTTTGAAATAGGGAATTCCGTTATTTACCAGTTCCAAACAAATGGAAATGGATACTTTGGGGGATTCAAAAATTTTGCATGTTTCTCTCCATCATCCGTGATATTTTCCATCGACTCGCCCGATAAATTAAAAACCAGATTTAGCGCAGATTCTTTCTGCTCATCCACACCCAGCTTTAACCTTGGGGTAATGAGTTATTCGTTTTTCCCGGTGAGCCTTGACCTTACGGATTATATTAATGATCAAGGCAAGGCTGACATAACGCTTGCAGCGCAAATGACCGACCTGCGAAGAAACACAGCAACTCAACGCATTGATTTAAATGTAAAAAAAATTGTTTCAAGTGATGAAACCATCCAGCTTCACACTACTGAGGAAGGCGCTCAATACATTCAGTTCAAGGTTTACCGGACAAGGCTAAATACTTTGTTTGCGAAGAATTTAATTTCCCGCGCCACGCAGGGCGTCGACAGAATATTGCAAATGGATACACAAAAACTGCAGGAACCGAAACTGGGCGAAGGCGTTTATGTAAAAATTCAGATGAAGCCCTACGATAAAGCCACAAACGGAACATCCGGTGAGTTCGAAATAGTCATGCGTGATGTTTTCAAGCAAGAGGATCGTTATATTCTTTCCAGTGGAACCCTTGACGCTAACCAGCCCGTTTCTGTGAATTTTTTCCTTCCGCGTGTCGCAGGAGCCTATGGGAATGCGGACCATCTTTATTTCGGTGCAAACTATCAGAATGGAGACACAAACAGTATTCTCATACAGAAAGATGAGAATAATAACTGGCATGTTGATCCCACTAATAATGGGGGAACGTTCCGCGGGCTGTTAAGTGTCTCCCTACTGAATGGTCAGGACAGCGAACCGATGGATTTTGGCGGTGCCAATGCGCTGTATTTCTGGGAGATGTTCTACTACGTCCCGATGATGGTCTTTAAGCGCCTGCTCAGCGAAAGCCGCTATACCGATGCCGCCAGTTGGCTGCAGTATATCTGGAATCCTGCCGGCTATTTTGTCGATGGCGAGAAGCAGAATTACACCTGGAACGTACGTCCCCTGGAAGAAGATACCAGCTGGCACGCCGACCCGCTGGACTCGGTGGACCCGGATGCGGTCGCTCAGGCCGACCCGCTGCATTACAAGGTGGCCACCTTTATGGCTTACCTTGACCTGCTCATTGCCCGCGGGGACGCAGCCTACCGCCAGCTGGAGCGGGACACCCTCAATGAAGCCAAAATGTGGTACGTCCAGGCGCTGGACGTTCTGGGCGATGAGCCATGGCTGTCTCATGGCACTGACTGGGCCAGCCCGCGCCTGAGCGATGCGGCCGACGAGACCGCGCAGGTGAATATGCATGAAGCACTGATGGCGGTGCGCCAGCAGGTTACCGCCGGTGAGTTACGCACCGCCAACTCGCTGACCGGCCTGTTCCTGCCACAGCAGAACGAGAAGCTGGCGGGCTACTGGCAGACGCTGGCCCAGCGCCTGTATAACCTGCGTCATAATCTGTCGATTGACGGTAATCCATTGTCGCTGGCCATTTACGCGAAGCCGGCTGACCCGGCGGCGCTGCTCAGCGCGGCGGTGATGAGCTCTCAGGGGGGCAGGGACCTGCCTGCCGCAGTCATGCCCCTGTACCGCTTCCCGGTTATTGTCGAAAGTGCACGGAGCATGGTCGGGCAGCTGATTCAGTTCGGCAGCACACTGCTCGGTATCACCGAGCGCCAGGATGCAGAGGCCCTGTCAGAGCTGCTGCAGACCCAGGGCGCTGAACTGGTGCTGCAGAGCATCACCCTGCAGAAAAGCACTATCAGCGAGATTGATGCGGATAAGGCCGCGCTTGAAGAGAGCCTCAGCGGCGCACAGTCGCGACTTGACAGCTATGCCGCCCTGTATGAGGAAGATGTTAATACGGGTGAAACGCAGGCCATGAACCTGCTCCTTACCTCCTCCAGTCTGGCCATCGGCGGGCAGGGCTTTCATACCGCCGCGGGGGGGCTTGACCTGGCGCCCAATATTTTCGGGCTGGCCGACGGCGGCTCGCGTTGGGGGGCCGCATTTTCTGCCATGGCCGGGATAGCTGATTTGGGCGCCCTGGCAACACAGGCGTCGGCCGACCGCCTCAGTCAGTCTGAGATGTACCGCCGCCGCCGGGAAGAGTGGGAAATCCAGCGCAATGCGGCGCAGTCTGAAGTCAGCCAGATTAACGCCCAGCTTGATGCGCTGTCGGTGCGTCGTGAGGGGGCCGTGCTGCAGAAAGCGTATCTGGAGACTCAGCAGGCCCAGACGCAGGCCCAGATGACCTTCCTGCAGAACAAGTTCACCAGCAAGGCGCTGTACAACTGGCTGCGCGGTAAGCTGGCGGCCATTTATTACCAGTTCTACGACCTGACGGTTTCCCGTTGCCTGATGGCGGAGAAAGCGTATCAGTGGGCGCTGGGTAATGAGACGTCGTTCATCCGTCCCGGCGCCTGGCAGGGGACTTACGCCGGTCTGATGGCGGGTGAAAAGCTGATGCTGAATCTGGCGCAGATGGAGCAGGATTATCTGCAGAAAGACCAGCGTAAGAAAGAGGTGACGCGCACGATCTGTCTGTCGGAAGTGTATGCCGGGCTGACCGATAAGGACAGTAAAGGTAACAGCCTGTCCTTTAACCTTTCAGACCAGGTGGTCGCACTGGTGACCGCCGGCAGCGGCAGCAGCGGTACGGACGCTAACGGCCTCTCCATGACCAGTGATAAGCAGCTGCAGGCCAGGCTCACACTCTCTGTACTGAACATCGGTGATGACTACCCGGTATCGCTGGGTAACACCCGGCGCATCAAACAAATCAGCGTCACCCTGCCAGCGCTGGTCGGGCCGTACCAGGATGTGCGGGCGGCGCTCAGCTACAGCGACCCGAAAGGACTGGCAAAAGGGTGTGATGCACTGGCGGTGTCGCACGGAATGAACGACAGCGGTCAGTTCCAGCTGGACTTTAACGACGGGCGCTGGCTGCCGTTTGAGGGAATACCGGTGGACAGTTCGGGCGTGCTGACGCTGAGCTTCCCGGGTGCTGACGATAAGCAGAAAGACCTGCTGTTGAGCCTGGCGGATATCATCCTGCATATCCGCTACACCATCGCTAGCTGATTATCACCATTATCAGGCTCCCCGTGCGGGAGCCTGTGGGGAATTTATTATGCAAAATTCAGACAGTTTAATGCTGGAGGCACCGTCTCTGCCCAGAGGGGGCGGTGCAATAAGCGGCCTGAAGGGCGACATCGCCGCCGCAGGCCCTGATGGTGCCGCCACGCTGAGTATCCCGTTGCCGATCAGTGCCGGAAGAGGATATGCACCCTCCCTGGCGCTCAGCTATCACAGCCGCAGCGGCAACGGGCCGTTCGGTATGGGGTGGGGGCTGAATCTGCCCGCCATTCGTCTGCGGACAGTCAGGGGTGTACCGTCGTATGACGACACCGATGAATATACCGGACCGGACGGCGAGGTGCTGGTGCCGGTGCTGACCGCCAGCGGCGAACCGGAAACCCGCACGGCCACCACGCTGCTGGATGTAGATTTGGCAGGACGTTTTACCGTAAACGCCTATCGTGCCAGGGTGGAAACCACCTTTAGCCGGGTGGAGTTCTGGACGCAGGAAGGTGACTCGGGGACGAACTTTTGGGTGATATATGATCCGGACGGCCAGGTACATTTACTGGGGCGTAATGCTCAGGCCCGCATCAGCAACCCGGATGATGCCACGCAGACTGCCGCCTGGCTGATGGAGTCGTCGGTGTCGCTGACCGGCGAGCAGATATACTGGCAATACCGCGCTGAAGATGAAACCGGCTGCGATGCAACAGAAATATCGGCCCACCCGGCTGCCACAGCGCAGCGCTACCCTGTTGCAGCCTGGTACGGTAACAGAAAGGCCGGCCGCATGCTGCCCGGCCTTGCCGCTCAGCCGGCCGCCACGGACTGGCTGTTTATCCTGGTGATGGACTACGGCGAGCGGGGTACGGCAGTCGCTGAGCGGCCGCAATGGCTGACGCCGGGAAGCGGAAGCTGGTTATGTCGCCAGGACTGCTTTTCTGGCTGGGAGTACGGATTTGAGACACGCACACGTCGCCTCTGCCGTCAGGTGCTGATGTTTCACTGCATCAGTGCGCTGGCCGGAGATGAAAAGAGCGAGGGCGAGCCTGAAGGGGTGTCACGCCTCCTGCTGGATTATCACGAGAGTCCTTCCGTCACCACGCTGAAAAGCGTGCAGCAGATAGCCTATGAGCCGGATGGCACGGTACGCAGCCTGCCGCCAATGGCGTTTGGCTGGCAGGATTTCACGCGACCTGAATCCGGCACCAGAGACTGGGAGCCGCGTGATGACCTGGAAAAAATGAACGCGTGGCAGCCTTACCAGCTGGCTGATCTGAATGGTGAAGGCATTGCGGGCATCCTGTACCAGGACGGTGGCGCATGGTGGTACCGTGCACCGGTGAGACGGGCGGGGAATGACGCCAATGCGGTGACCTGGGGAAAAGCGACGCCCCTGCCCGCCATCCCCGCACTGAGGGATGGCGGCATGCTGGCCGACCTGAACGGCGATGGTTATCTGGAGTGGGTGGTTACCGCGCCGGGCGTGGCGGGCCGTTATGAACGTACCCCGGAACGGGAGTGGCGGCACTTCACCCCTCTCTCCGCCCTGCCGGTGGAATACGCCCATCCGCGCGCGCAGCTGGCCGATATCACCGGCGCAGGCATGGCAGACCTGGCGCTTATCGGCCCGAAAAGCGTACGACTCTACAGCGGGACCGGCGAAGGCTGGGAAAGGGCGCAGACCGTGATGCAGTCTGCCGGTATCACCCTGCCGGTCCCCGGCACGCACGCCCACGTGATGGTGGCGTTTAGTGACATGGCGGGCAGCGGACAGCAGCACCTGGTGGAGGTGCGAGCGGCGGGCGTGCGCTACTGGCCGAACCTGGGCCACGGGCGCTTCGGTCAGCCGGTGAGCCTCTCCGGCTTCGGCCAGCCAGCCGCTTCGTTCAATCCTGAGCAGCTTTATCTGGCCGATATCGACGGGTCAGGAACCACTGACCTGATTTATGCCCTCAATGACCATCTTCTGGTTTACCGCAATCAGAGTGGTAATAGCTTTGCCGCCCCGTTCAGCGTGAGCCTGCCGGACGGCGTACGCTATGACCGCACCTGCAGCCTGCAGCTGGCGGATATCCAGGGTTTGGGCGTGGCCAGCCTGGTGCTGACGGTATCACATCCGGTGCCCCGCAGCTGGGTCTGCCACCTGTCAGGGAATAAGCCATGGCTGCTGACTGCGATGAATAACAACATGGGGGCGAGCCATGCCCTGCATTACCGCAGCTCCGCACAGTTCTGGCTGGATGAGAAGGCGGAAGCAGTGGCAGCAGGCAAATCCGTTCCTGCCAGTAACCTGCCGTTCGCGCTGCACACGCTGTGCCGCACGGAAGTCACTGACGAAATCACCGGCAACCGCCTGGTCAGCACCGTACGCTACCGGCACGGAGCCTGGGACGGACGGGAACGGGAATTCCGGGGTTTCGGCCTTGTTGAAATCAGCGACACCGACACCCTGGCCAGTCAGGGTACGGCGCCGGAAATCAGCATGCCATCGGTCAGCCGCAGCTGGTATGCCACCGGCCTGCCCGCCGTTGATGAACGCCTGGCCGACGAATACTGGCAGGGAGATGCGGCTGCCTTTACCGGATTTACCCCCCGTTTCACCACGGGCAGCGGAGAGAGTGAGCAGGCATACACCCCGGATGACGCCACCGCATTCTGGCTGAACCGGGGGCTGAAAGGCCTGCTGCTGCGTAGCGAGCTGTATGGTGCTGATGAAAGCAGCCAGTCAGAGGTGGTTTACACTGTCACGGAAAGCCGGCCACAGGTGCGGATGGTTGAGCGCGCAGGAACGTATCCAATCGTCTGGTCGTGCGTAGCAGAAAGCCGGGCATACGCTTACGAACGGGTCAGCAGTGACCCGCAGTGCAGCCAGCAGGTGCTTCTTGCCAGTGACGAATATGGTCAGCCGCTGAGGCAGATAAACATCAGCTACCCCCGGCGCAGTCAGTCACAGGACAACCCTTACCCGGACACGCTGCCGGACGGACTGTACGCTGCCAGCTTTGATGAACAGCAGCAGAGCCTGCGCCTGACGCTTCAGCAGAGCCGGTGGCATACCCTGACGGATGCGGCTGCGGGAGTCTGGTTGCCGGGGCTGGCGGATGCCTCGCGCAGCGATGTCATTACCCTTACGGCAAGTGCCGTACCGGCCGACGGTCTGACGCTGGAATCCCTTCTGGATAACGACGGTCCCGTCGGGACCGGGAAGGCATATACCTTCGCCGGCCAGCAGCAAATCCGGTACCTGGACACTCAGGGCGACGTGATGGACGGGACGCCGGCTTTTCCGCCGCTGCAGGCATTTACAGAAACCGCCGTGCTGGATGAAGATACCGTCAGCAAGCTGTCGGGTGACATGAGTACTGACCTTCTGGCACGGGCCGGGTATTCTCAGGCTGAATATCTGTTCCCGCGAGAGGGTGAGACGGCTAAAAAGCTGTGGAGTGTTCGTCAGGGGTACGCGTCCTATGGCACCGCTGAGCACTTCCGGCTGCCGGTGTCTTTCCGTGACACTCTTCTCACCGGCGCTGTACGGGTGACCCGTGATGCACATGACTGCGTGATAATCCGGCTGGAAGATAGTGCCGGGCTGACCACCACCGCGCAGTATGACTGGCGCTTCCTGATGCCGACCAGCGTTACAGATGCCAATGGCAACCAACAGTCCGCTCTTTTTGATGCGCTGGGACGGGTCACGTCACTGTGGTTCTGCGGAACGGAAAACGGTACAACGACCGGCTACAGCGCCACTGCACCAGATGTCCCGACAACGGCTGATGCGGCCCTGGCGATGGTGGCACCGCTGCCCGTGGCGCAGTGTCTGGTGTACGTGGCCGACAGCTGGATGCAGGAAGGCGTGGACAAAATACCGCCGCACGTGGTCACACTGACCACCGACCGTTATGACAGCGACAACGCGCAGCAAATCCGGCAGCAAGTGGCGTTCAGCGACGGTTTTGGCCGGGTATTACAGGTGGCCACCCGCCAGGCGGATGGCGAAGCCTGGCAGCGTGCGGAGGAGGGTTCACTGGTCACCGGGGCGGACGGGGCACCGGGCACGGCGGAGACCACTTTCCGCTGGGCGGTAACCGGGCGAACCGAATATGACAACAAGGGTCAGCCTGTCCGTACGTACCAGCCATATTTCCTGAACAGCTGGAAATACGTCAGCGATGACAGCGCCCGTCAGGATCTTTACGCCGATACACACTGTTACGATCCATCGGGCCGGGAATGGCAGGTTATCACGGCCAAAGGCTGGCTGCGCCGTACGCTGTTCACACCCTGGTTCGTGGTCAGCGAGGATGAGAACGACACCGCCGAATAAACAACCGTAATAACGACCCGGCACCGGCAGCCTGGCTGCCGGTGTTTTCACTGAATACAGCCTGAAGATAACCACTCATGAGGGTTCTGTCGCGTTAACGAAAAGAAGATGAAGAAACCTGCGCTGCCTGTTTTTCAGGCAGCCAACAGATACCATTGTTCTGCTGGCAACAATGCTTCACCGTCCGGATACCCGTGGAATCGCAAAAGGATCCACCGTATTTACTGTCTGCCGAAGCTGAATTTTCGCCGTAAGGGCAAACCGCGGCTATCCGGCCATAGTTCGCCTGGATAATGGTCCGGAATTTATCTCTCTGGCACTGGCTGAATGGGCAGAGAAGCATGCAGTAAAACTGGAATTTATCCAGCCGGGTAGCCGACGCAGAACGCTTTTATTGCGTGCTTTAACGGTTGCTTTCGGGATGAATGTCTGACTCAGCGCGGGTTCAACGATATCGTTTTTTACGCTGTAGCAAACAAGTTATACATAAATGAATTTCATTTAATTTTTGGCAATGGCCCATTCTTTTATTTCCCTTCTTTCGCCCAAAAAACTCATCATACTTATTAAAACCCTATTAAATCATGCAATACGGACAGGTCCATCTATAATAAGGTGACATCACTGGAACCCTCACTGATGTTTTTTACTGTCTTGATATGACTATTACTTAAGGATGTGTCATGAATAAAATAACCTCTGCCCTGATCAGTAGCAGCATTTTGCTGGCAATGAGTACGGCCGGTGCGGCCTCAAACGACGTTCATCTTGAGCATACGACGCAGTCTTTTGTTGACCAACTGAACAGCGGTAACGGAAAACCCATCGAGAAACTTTCGCCAGAAGAAGCCCGTAAGGTACTGTCCGGAGCACAGTCTTCAGTGAAGGTTGATCTTTCCGGCGTAACAACCTCAAACAAAACGATTCAGGTAGACGGCAAGCCCGTAGAATTGACTATCGTCAGGCCTGACAATGCGTCCGGCGTGCTGCCAGCGTTTATGTTTTTCCACGGAGGGGGATGGGTGTTGGGAGACTTCCCGACTCATCAGCGCATGGTTCGTGACCTGGTTCTAAAATCTGGCGCTGTTGCCGTTTTTGTTAACTATACGCCAAGTCCGGAAGCACATTATCCGGTTGCCATAAACCAGGCATACGGGGCAACAAAATGGGTAGCTGAACATGGCGATGAGATCAGTGTTGACGGTAAGCGCCTTGCGGTCGCAGGAAACAGCGTAGGCGGAAACATGGCCGCTGTCGTCAGCCTGATGGCAAAAGAAAAGCACGGACCTGACCTGCGTTATCAGGTTCTTTTCTGGCCGGTTACCGACGCAAAATTTGACACAGCATCCTACGAAAAATATGCAACGAAACGCTTTCTCACCCGGAATATGATGAAGTGGTTCTGGGATAATTACACAACCAGCGATGCGCAGCGCAATGAAATATACGCTTCACCGCTTCGCGCTTCAGAAACGCAGTTGAAAGGGCTTCCGCCAGCGCTTGTACAGACGGCAGAGAACGATGTGCTGCGCGATGAAGGTGAAGCCTACGCACGTAAGCTTAATGCCGCCGGGGTGGACGTGATTCAGGTACGTTATAACGGCATGATCCACGATTACGGATTGCTTAATGCTCTCGCAGACGTTCCTGAGGTTCAGGCTTCACTGACTCAGGCCGGGAATCTGCTTCGTGAGCATCTGAAATAGTTTTACCGGGCTGGTCAGAGTGCTGACCAGCCCGGCTTTTACTTTTCTGAACTCTGTAAACTTTCCCGTTGACCTTTCAGCTTCATATCTATGCCTGGCAACCGTTGCTATCCCATCAAACCAGACTATTCAATTCTGAGGATGTTCCGCCGGGAGGACAACGTCCGCGACCAGCAGGCCGCGATGCTATCTGTTTCACAATAGAAGAGGCCGGACGTCGTTATGCATACTCAATTTTTCGGTGGATGCTAACAGAAGGTGATTAGGTGTCCGTCGGCCCACATCGGTTTCCCATATCCCTCAATATGGACATTGTACGCATTCCCAAACCATGATTTCCGCCGTGCCGACCTGGCTTCTTCAGGATGGCGGGCCACTACAAACGGGATATCATGCACTCCAGTATTTGACTTTCCGGCGTTGCCACCCAGATAAAAAACGCACAGTGCCATTCATATTCCCGTTTCTGTCATAACCCCCATACATGACGGCTGTGCGTTAACCCGAAAACGTTGTAAACGATCCCAGCTCCCGCCACGGCAAGCAAAAAAAGCGATGACGTCATGTCTATTTTCCTGCCATGTCTGGCAGGCATCCATTTTCTCACGGTCAGAATCTAGAGCGTCAGTATGACGAAATCGAAAATCACCCACACCAGAACCGTGTTGACGAACAGTTTGATAAAAAAGGGGTCAGCATCTCGTTGAGGCGCGTCCTGGTTATTGTCCGGTGATACTGGCACAAAAAAAGCGGATCCGTTGCATACCGCCAGGACGCAGCCGTTTATCAGAACGTGGTCCAGTTTCCGTCGGCTTTACCCGTCCCCGCAGACTTCACGACTGCAGGGACCGGCAAATGTACGGGCATGACGGCTGCATCGGGACGAGAGTCAGCCTTAAGCGTGAACACCGACACCGATTGCACCAGCAGGGATGCCTGTTCGCGCAGGCTCTGCGAAGCTGACGCTGACTCCTCAACCAGCGAGGCATTCTGCTGAGTCACCCCATCCATCTGTGTAACGGCGATACCCACCTGCTCAATGCCCCGCGCCTGCTCGGCGCTGGAGGCGGTAATCTCTTCAACCGTGTCGCTCAGCCGTCCCACCGACGACACGATGTCCGCCATGGTGGTCGCGGAACGGCCAGTCAGCGCACTGCCTGCGCTTACGCTGGCTGAGTTTGCCTCAATCAGCTGACGTATCTCGCCTGCGGCCTTGGCACTGCGGCCTGCCAGCGTGCGCACCTCCCCGGCCACCACGGCAAAGCCCCTCCCCTGCTCACCTGCCCGGGCCGCCTCAACAGCCGCATTCAGGGCCAGGATGTTGGTCTGGAAGGCAATGCTGTCAATGACCGAAGTGATGTCCGCAATGCGGGCGGAACTTTCGCCGATGGACTTCATGGTCCCGGTGATGTCAGCGGTGACCTCATTTCCCTGGCGGGCGACCTCACGCACGTTCACGGCAAGCTGTGCCGCCTGACGTGCATTGTCGGCGTTGTTCCTGACCGTCACGCTGAGCTCGCTCATGGTGGCAGCGGTCTCTTCCAGCGCGCTGGCCTGTTCCTCCGTGCGCTGAGAGAGGTCAGCATTTCCCTGCGCAATCTGGAGGCTGGCCGTGGCAACGCTCTCAGCGTTCCGGCGCACGGTACTGACCGTCTGCGCCAGCGAGTCCTGCATTTCTGCAACCGCCGCAAGCAGCCTGCCGGTCTCATCGCGGCCAGCAACCGGGACGGTTACGCTCAAATCTCCACGAGCTATGCGCTGCGCCGCATTGAGCGCCGTATTAAGCGGGCGGACAATGCTGCGCGTAATGAGCCAGGCCAGAAGCATCGCCAGCAGAACGGCTGCAACACTCAGTGTGGAAAGCAGGATAATAGCGCTTTGCCGCTCCTGTAATGCTGATGCTCCGGCTTTCTGCATCTGGGACTCCTGAAACTTCACCATGTCAATGATAGCCTTCATGTAATCACTCTGGGTCTTGAGGCGCGGCCCGAAAAGCATCTGTGCGGCCTCATCCCGCTTGCCCTGCATGGCGAGCGAAACGACATCATCTGAAAATGCCTGATACTCCCTGCCGGTGCTTTTCATCAGGGCAAGCAACTCCCGGCCCTTCGGGGTAGTGAGTAGCCGGTCAATCCTGTCGATGGCATCGGCCATCTTTGTACGAACGGTGTCGTAGTCTTTTTTAAATCCCGCCTGCCTGCTCGTGTCACCGTTGAGAATGATGACGTTGCGCACCAGCCGGGTCATGTCGATTGAGTAGTACCGAAGGCTGGTTGCAGCCGATGCCTTCTCATAACGGCTGCCCGCCAGGGTTGTGGCCGTGTCGCCCAGCGACTGAATACGGGAGAAGCCGGTCAGCGCGATGATGACCAGAAGAAGAAGGATAAAGCCAAACGCCGCGCCAAGGCGTACGCCGATTCTGATGTTGTTCATCTAAGTTCCCGTTGATAAAAAGCTGAGTGTAGAAAATCTGCGGCATCCGGAGACACATTGTTTCTGTCGTTTTATGATGTGCGGCGGGTGACCTGAAAACGTCACCTTGCTGGCATTATCGACAGCAGGTGACTCAAAGTTTAGGCCTGAGAAATACGAGGGGGAGAGATACCCGGTAACATAACCGCCGGCAGGCCTCACTTTACAGACCTGTCGGTTTGCAGGATGTTGTGTTGATCTTCCACTTCAGGGGCATGCATGCGGTTCGCCGGCCAGTCCTGGATATGACTCAGCACGTAGCGCAGCCATGCTTACGGATCTGCGTCGTTGAGTCGACAGGTACCGGTGAGAGTACAACGCTGCGGCCCGCTAAAGGTTCTGTACAAAAAGTTCGGGCGGGTAGAATCGTCGCCATGACCGGCCAGAGCGTCACATGGCAAAGCGTTATGAACTCCCGGATAAAGTCTGGGCGCTAATTCTGGGGCCGGAAAAAAGGGGACCGAAA
Organism: Pantoea sp. AS142; assembly: GCF_037152305.1. Lineage (NCBI taxonomy): Bacteria > Pseudomonadati > Pseudomonadota > Gammaproteobacteria > Enterobacterales > Erwiniaceae > Pantoea > Pantoea sp. AS142. The sequence continues at coordinate 73,483 of NZ_JBBCMO010000014.1, forward strand.
GAACCGCTCGACCATGCCATGGGGCGCAGTCAAAGCGGCCTGACAACCAGGATTCACCTGGTCTGCGACGCCAACGATGGGCCATTACGCAGCACGCGTTCGCCAGGGCAAGCTGGCGAGCAGATACTGCAGCAGTGGTCTCACTGGCCTGCAGCCTGCATTATAGACGGCAAAGATTTTTGAACAGAACGTAAGCTTACTCAAGCGCTGTAGAAATTATTCGTTCCATGTCTGGCCGAGCCGGTCGGCAATTTGCCAGATGGATAACAGAAACGCGAGCTTGCACAAATCTTAGTATTAATGTCCTGAATCCCCATAAGCAGCCGCTATGGAAAACAATATCCTGGTTGCCGTTTCGTGTAACCTCCAGCCCAAAACGGTAGTTTGGTAATGTTCCATCGGTTAGTGCGGCCCCCTGCAACAGGCTTTGTAGTATGCTTGAGGGGTTTGCCTGCTGGATATGCCACTCTTTCTCCCATTTTATCAAGTCTGAAATACTGCCATAGATCCCGCCGTCGCCCACGGTGTTAGCATTAGCAAGATTTTGTCGGTATCCAAAAGGGCGATTAGAATCTTGCTCATAACTTGTCACTCGATGCTCAATGACTGCAAAGCGATCATCATCAAATGCTAACTGCTGAATACCTAAAGGATCGAACAGCACCTCCTGTGCGTAACGCTTGATCGGCTTTCCTGTTAAACGTTCGACCAGAGCAGCCAGCAGTATGTAATTACTATTACTGTAGCCATATTTACTGGCTGTTTTGAACTCCAGACAATCTAATGAGGTAATAATCTTTAAGATTGTTTCGTTGTTGAAATAGTCCCCTTCATGGCGTCCAATCTGGCAATGCAGATAAGGAAAGTAATCAGGTATGCCACTACTATGGTTAAGGAGGCTGGATAATGGAAAGTATTGTTCAAAACTTAATAGCTCAGGTAAATAAATACAAACGTCGTCGTCCAGTCCGATCAGACCTTCACGTACAAGCGTCAGTACGCATGCAGCTGTAAACTGTTTGGATTCTGACGCCAGATAATATGCAGAATGGCGGGACAGCGGTACTTTCAGTTCCAGTGAGCTCATTCCATGATGAAGCTCAAATATCGTTTGACCACTTCGGATTATTGCCGCACTAAATCCAGGACCTTCTGACGGCAAAGACGCTTTCAAAAGATTGAAGTACTGCTTTAAACTTTCCATTATTTCTCGTTTTCTGTAATCAAAAAAGTAGTGTGGTTTCTGTGCTCATGATGATGTTGATTTAACATTGCCTGGGTAGTGTTTCAGGAAGACTGATCATAAGTTACGTGCGATGGCATATGTTACACGGCCGACGCTTTCCAGGACAGCCTCGGCTTTTTGCGCCAGCGAAAAGGCCGAGAATGGGGGTTTTGAGTCGAGAGATAATGCCTGTTCGACGCTTACAGATCCTGCACACTGGTGTGGGTTTGGCGTTGGATCCCCCGCTCAGGGTTGAGAAAAAGAGCGCTACCAGGTTCAGTCACGACGCCAGGGGGGGCGTGAATTCACCTGCCGCACGCTGAATCAATGGGGAGCAGGTCAATTGAGGTGTGATTGCGCGGTCAATAACAGTTACCGAACCCTTCACAATTCCGGCTTCGCGATAATTAGTATCACTACGCCCAATAAATGTTGAATGAGGAGATAGCGTAAATGAATCACCCAGATTGAGTCGCTGTTCTGCAAGTTTTGAGCAGGATTTTGAAATGCCATCTCAGCTCCGATGTGCAGAAAATTCAGAAATAGTAGTTCTTGTTATCCACATATCCACTAAGTAGATCCATTTTTCTGGATCATATAAAGAGCAATTAGAGTTCAACAAAGATCACCCGCTTTATAACGTCACGAAATAAATGGGAAATATGATACCTCAGACGGTTACGTTCATAACCTAAAAGCGGTTACTTTCATAAAGATGGCCATTTTGTTCTCACACGGTGGCGGTAAATGGAAAATTTCAGTGTGCCGCTACACTGTCCTCTTCTACACCGGTAAACGCAGACCGTATCCGTACTCCACCCGCTGGCTGGATGAGTTTGGCGACCCGGCGCTGGCAGGCAGGCTCTACAGCAGCGCTTTCCCGCTGGTTGACGTGACCGTCATTCCGGATGATGAAATCGCCAGCCACCGCAGATGGCCGCCCTGACCGAAGGGGAGTTGGCACAGATCCGCCATTGATTACCCTTACCCGACCCCGGGAGTAACCCGGAATCGGGGAAAGCTGTCGGTACCCGACCATTCGGTGACGCACAGGTCATCCCGCACTAGAGATGCTCACTAAGACCTGATGGTAAAAGGCCGCAAGATGACATTATGGCTGGTTATTATCAGTGAGTACGGGTCAGTACCTTGCTCTTTTACAGAATGTTCATTCCTGAACATGATAATTAAACCATCTTTTTATCAATGCCTAATTTTTTCATTCGTGAAATAAGCGTGGTGCGCTTCATCCCCAGACGTTGAGCCGCACCTCTGGGACCGGCTATAACGCCATTTGCTTCTCTAAGAATCCGCACAATCCGATGATACTCATCTTCCTGAAATTCACCCCGGTCGGCTGCAACGTATTTGTGAGGAACAAATTGCCGATTATCCATTTCTGACAAAGAAACGCGGAGTACATTACCGCGGGTAAGCAAAACCGCCCGCTCGATAGTGTTCTCTAGTTCGCGTACATTCCCTGGCCACTCCATTCGGCTCAGGGTGCGCAGTACCTCTGCCGGAATGCTGTCAATGTTGCGGTTCAGGCGGCGAGCAATTTTGAAGGTAAGGAATTTTACCAGTAACGGGATATCCTCCGGGCGTTCGCGCAGCGGCGGAAGGGTAATAGGGAAAATGTTCAGCCGATAGTAAAGATCGCTACGAAATTCGCGATTGGCCACCATTTCTTTCAGGTTGCGGTTGGTGGCAGCAATCAGGCGCACGTTCACTTTCTGGACTTTATTGCTGCCGAGGCGCTCAAACTCCTGCTCCTGGAGCACGCGCAGCAACTTAGGCTGGAACTCCAGCGGCATATCACCGACTTCGTCGAGGAACAGTGAACTTTTGTCTGCCAGCTCAAAACGTCCGATGCGCAGAGAATTCGCTCCGGTAAAAGCCCCCCGTTCGTGACCGAACAAATCGCTCTCCAGAAGTCCTGCAGGTATAGCGGCGCAGTTGATTTTTACCATCCTGCGGCTGTTTCGGTCGCTCAGGTTATGAATGGCTCTGGCGATTAACTCCTTACCGGTGCCGGTCTCACCAAGAATCAGTACAGTGCTGTCGCTGCTGGCGACCAGCTCAACCTGCTTAAGCACGATGGACATGGCCTCGCCGCGCCCGATAATTTCGCCAAAATCGCTGTCAACGTTATTAATTTGCTCAGTGAGATAGAGGTTTTCATCCACCAGGTTCTCTTTCAGGCAGTTTATTTCCTGATAGGCGAGTGCGTTATCCACCGCAATGGCGATACGTTCAGCAATCTGGCGCAACAGTTTGAGGTTGGCGGGTGTAAAGCCGTTTTCACTGCATCTGGCGAGCTTCAGTACGCCCAGCATATTGTTGCCGAATTTTAACGGCAGCAGGCAAAGTGTCTGTGGTTTGTTGTCCCACATCTCCAGCAGCATCTGCTCGTACGGCGCCTGCTTGTCGCCGGGGCAGAGGTTGAGCAGCAGCATTTCGCCGCTTTTAAACACACGCTCTGAAAGCGTGCCTGTCTCCAGCACGTCGCTTTGATCGTGAATCGGCGCGACTTCATCAACAAAATGGGTGGAGTAGATCGTGAGTCGCGCCTTGCGGCGGCTTTTTAGCACAATACTGATGGAATCAATGGCGAAGTGATAATGAATTTCGCAGGCAATCTCGCTTATCAGCTCGTCCAGATCCAGCTTCGACAGCACGGCATTGGTGACGGCCACCAGAATGCGAAAATCATCACGTTCCCGGCACAGTAGCTGGTGATCGTGGCTCGAGTTAAGTCGGGTCTGGATCTGCTCTGTCACCAAGCCCACTATCTGCGCCAGGGTATAAAGCCGGTTAAGCTCTTTTTCGCTCCAGGGCTCCGCCCTGTCGCGGATAAACTCGCAGCCGCCAATAATTTTTCCTTCGCAAGTCAGCGGCAGCAAACAATAGCGGCCAAAAGGTGCATACAGGTCAAGGCTGGCCATTTGCGGCCAGGTTTCATCAAACTCCTGCTGATTGCAGACCAGCGGCTCCGGGCGCGACAGCATCCGGCGTACCGGACCATTGGCCAGCACCCCTTCATCTTCATAATGCAGTTCCTTGCCGTGCTTATCCTTGCCGTAAAAGCTCACTCTCTGGTTTAGGGGGTGGGGATAAAGCAGGATGTTTACGCGATCGGCCAGCGCGCCCTGTTTCACCCACTGCGTCAGATTGCTGGCGAGTTGGTTGAGATCAGGTTGCTTGAGCAGCGTACGGGTAATATCCAATAACCCCTGCTGCCCAAGATCGTTCATCGGCGTATAGGACATTTTTGCTTTCCATTGAAATCCCCTGCGGCAGGCACAGGGTTAAAAGGCCTCATTAGCATAAATATTAATTAAGCTTATTCAGCGTAAGCTGATTGCGTACAGGCGCAGGTCAACAAATTCGCGGTAAGGGTTCAAAATGCGGCAGATCGAGAGTGCGTTTTACGCCATAAAGCCCTATCACGCGTACACCTTCTCTCTCAACGACCTCACCCACTATCGCCGCCTGTTTACCGCATGAATGCTGCTGCAAAGCGTGCAGAACGGCCGGTGCAGCGTCGGGTGACACGGCGATAACCAGCTTACCTTCATTAGCGAAGTTTAATGCATCCAACCCCAGCAGTTCGCAGACACCGCGTACCGTCGGGTTCAGGGGCAGCAGGTTTTCGCTGATTTCCATGCCACAGCCGCTGGCGGCCGCAAACTCATGCAGAACGGCGTTCACGCCGCCACGCGTGGCATCCCTCAATGCTTTTACGCCGGGTATTTTAAGCAGTGGGGAAATCATTGAGACCAGAACTGCGCAGTCACTGTGCAGATCGCCGTTCAGACCTAATTTCTCACGCAGGTTGAGGATGGTCGCGCCGTGGTCGCCAAGCGTGCCGCTGACGATAAGCACATCCCCTGCTTTAATCTGAGCCGCCCCCCAGGCGATGCCGGCAGGAATAGCACCGATACCGGTGGTATTGATAAACAGTTTGTCTGCCGCGCCGCGTGGCACCACTTTGGTGTCACCTGTCACAATGGCGATCTTCGCCGAGCGTGCGGTGTTTGCCATGCTGATGACCACACGCTCCAGGGTTGCAAGCGACAGTCCTTCTTCGAGGATAAAGCCACACGACAGCCAGCGTGGCGTGGCGCCGCTCACCGCAACATCGTTTGCCGTGCCGCACACAGCCAGCTTGCCAATATCGCCGCCGGGGAAAAACAGTGGGTCAATAACGTAGCTGTCGGTGGAGAAAGCCAGTCGATCGCCGCTGGCAGTAAGCTCCGAGAGGGAAAGTCGGGCCTGGTCTTCCTGCTCTGTGAGCCAGGGATTGTCGAAGGCCCGCATAAACAGGCTGGCGATCAGCTGATGCATCGCCTGCCCGCCGCTGCCGTGGGCAAGCTCAACGATTTTCATACACTCCCCCCTGAGAACGGTACTGATACCACGCCGCGCAGGCGCCTTCGGAGGAGACCATCAGCGCGCCGAAGGCGTTTTGTGGGTTGCAGCCGCTGCCGAATAGCGGGCATTGCTGCGGTTTGCAGCGGCCGGTAAGGACGTCGCCGCAGCGTGCTTTCGGATCGTCATAAACCTGCTGAGGTTTAGGCTGGAAATGAATTTCTGCATCAAACTGACGATACGCTTCGGTGAGCTGCACGCCAGAGTCGCTGATAACCCCCAGGCCACGCCATTCGGCTTCGCCGCGCACCGTAAACACTTCGCTTATTGCCTTTTGCGCAAGCCCGTTGCCTTCTTCCGGCACGATGCGGCGATACTGGTTCGCTACCACGCTGTGCGGGTGGATTTTTTGCTCTACCAGCATCAGCACGGCTTGCAGCAGATCGAGCGGCTCAAAGCCTGCGACGACCAGCGGCCGCTGGTACTCAGAGGCGATAAAATTGTAGGCTTGTGTGCCAATTATCATGCTGACGTGCCCCGGCGCGAGGAAAGCGCTGATGCCGTTGTCGGGCTGAGAAAGGAGGCTACGCAGCGTTGGGATCAACGTGATGTGCTGGCAGAAGAAGTAGAAATTATCGATGTCCTGCGATTTTGCCTGTTTAAGCGTGATTGCCGTGGCGGGCATGGTGGTTTCAAAACCGAGACCGAAGAGTACTACTTTCCATTTCGGGTTCTGACACGCCAGCGTCAGCGCGTCCATTGGGGAATAAATTACCCGGACATCAGCACCACGCGCCTTCGCCTGCATCAGCGAGCCGTTTTTCCCCGGTACGCGCATCGCATCGCCAAAGGTGCAGAAAATCACGTCCTGGTGGCTGGCTATCTCAATGCCGCTGTCGATTCGCCCCATCGGCAGCACGCAAACCGGGCAGCCAGGGCCGTGGATAAATTCGATGTTTTCCGGCAGCAGCTGGTCGAGGCCGAATTTAAAAATAGCATGGGTATGGCCACCGCAAACCTCCATGATGCGCAGCGGTTGCGCGGCAGTGTAGTCCAGCAGCGGGGCGCGTGATTTGAGTATTTCAATCAGCTGCATCACCCGCTTCGGATCGCGATATTCGTCGACATAGCGCATCAGCGCGGCTCCTCACCGTAGAGCAGCGCGCCGACGTCCGGCTCAACCCCGAACATGTTTTGCAGGGCATCAAGCGTGTCGCGCGCCTCGGCTTCATCAATAATGCTCATGGCAAAACCGACGTGAACCAAAACCCATTGCCCCACGGTGGCGCCACCCACCAGGGTTAAATTAACGTCGCGCTGCACGCCGCATACGTTCACTTTCGCGCTGCCGTCGGCCAGCCGCTCAACAATTTGCCCAGGAACGCCTATGCACATCGTTCCGCCTCCAGCCAGCTAAGCCACTCGTCCATTCCTTCACCGCGGGTCGCGGAAACCAGAATAATTTTGATGCCCGGATTGACCTCTCGGGCAAAGGTCAGGCATTTGTTTACATCAAACTGCAGGTACGGCAGCAGATCGATTTTGTTCAGCAGCATCAAAGACGCTGCGGCGAACATATGTGGGTATTTCAGTGGTTTGTCTTCACCTTCTGTGACTGACAGCACTGCGACCTTGTGGCGCTCCCCCAAATCAAAGCTCGCCGGACACACCAGGTTGCCAACGTTTTCGATAAACAGCACGCCGTTTTGCTCAAGCGGCAGGCGCAGCATGGCATCGCGGATCATCTGAGCATTGAGGTGACAGCCTTTACCTGTGTTGACCTGAATGGCTGGCGTGCCGGTTTCACGGATACGTGCAGCGTCATTCACCGTTTGCTGATCGCCTTCAATGACCGCGCATGGCACTTTGGTGTTCAGGCGCTTCAGCGTTTCGGTGAGCAGCGTGGTCTTGCCGGAGCCGGGACTGGAAACCAGATTCAGTACCAGCTGATTCTGACTGGCGAAGCGTTCGCGGTTATGGGCGGCGAGCTGGTTATTCTTGTCGAGCACGTTCAGCTCGATCTCCAGCATTTTGCGTTGCGTCATGCCGGGCGCGTGGGTGCCCGCCGCGCCGTGGCCGTAATGCAGGTCGCCCTGTTCATCCGCCTCAGGCGCGAATCTCACACCGGTTATGCGCTGCAGCGGACGCACCGCCGGGGCGAATGGCGCACTGCGAAAACCAGAGTGGGGATTACGCTCATCCCCTTCCATGTACAGGTTGCCTTCACCGCAACCGCAAGTGCTACACATGTGCTATCTCCTGATCGATTTCTACGCGCTTAATCTGCATGCCATCGTCCGCCACAATGCGCAGGTTGCTGCCGCTGCAGTTTGGGCAGCACTTCACACGCTGGGTCAGCAATGTGACGAACTGCTTGCAGTCATGGCACCAGCATTCGGCTTCCTGCTGGTGGATATGCAGCACGCAGCCTTCCGCCAGCGTGCCGCGACAGGCCAGATCAAAGCAAAACTCCAGGGCGCTGGCTTCCACACACGAGAAGGCACCGACCTCCAGCCAGACGCTGGTTACGCGGCGGGCGTTGTTCTGACGGGCGTGGCTTTCGATGAGTTCGACTGCGCGCTGGCAAAGGGTGATTTCGTGCATGGAGCCTCCGGGGGTTAACTGGGGCAGGTAATGCAAGGACGATGCCAGGACTTTTATCGCCCTCGCCCCAAGGGGCGAGAGGGAAATCGCGCCCGTCATTAAAAGTCAAAGATGACGAAATGACACATTACCCGCCATTTTTCTGACATGCATTTAATTAAAAAACCTTCAAATACAATCAATTATAGAACTGGCGCGAAACATGCATTACGGAAGGGCAAAAAGTAACAGAGTGAATCTACGATGGACATTTGGCCGCTGAGTGAAAAAGCCGCGTATATCGCCGACAGGCACAAGACTCCCCTTAAGCAGTGGTATCTCTACCGCAATGCCAAAGTGGGGGTGCAGCCCCCCTCAGACTGCCCCCCGGATGAGAGCCTGCGCTTCTTCTTATTTGACCACTTCATCATTCAAAGCAGCCTCGCCGAAGGCTTTAACAGCCATAACATCAAGTACGCCATCGATCTGCGTGAAGACATAGATAAGCTTTTGATAAAAAAGGATAACATGGACGATGTCGGGCTGATTGATAACGGCATCAGCAACCGCGATCGCAAGACAGAGCGCGATCACTATCTTGAGCTGAACCGCCCGGGATACGACAGCCTTTATCTGGCTGTGCAGCAAAACACCCCACTGCCCATGACGCTGCTTCAGCAGTCCGGCGTGGCATGAAGAGTTTTGGGGTGTCGAGAACTGTCGAACTGGCAGCTTGTCGGCATGTTTTCGTCAAAAATGACGATCCTCACCTGAGGAAGAGCTGGTGAACCGTTTTGTAATTGCTGACTCAACATTGTGTATCGGCTGCCATACCTGCGAAGCAGCCTGCGCCGAGACGCACCGTCTGTATGGCTTGCAGTCCATGCCGCGCCTGAAGGTCATGCGCAATCTGAATGAATCTGCGCCGCAGATGTGCCATCACTGCGAAGACGCGCCCTGCGCCGGGGTATGCCCGGTGAATGCTATTACCTGCGCGGATGGGGCCGTACAACTGAATGAAAGCGTCTGCGTAAGCTGCAAACTTTGCGGCATTGCCTGCCCGTTCGGCGCGATTGAATTTTCCGGCAGCCGCCCGCTGCATATTCCCGCCAACGTCAACAGCCCGAAAGCGCCGCCTGCGCCTCCGGCACCGGCTCGCGTTAGCACGCTGCTCGACTGGGTTCCCGGCGTTCGCCCTATCGCGGTGAAATGTGACCTGTGCAGTTTCGACGAAAGTGGCCCCGCCTGCGTCCGCACCTGCCCGACCAAGGCGTTGCGCCTTATCGACAATAAAGAGATCGCCCAGTCCAGTAAGCGCAAGCGCGAGCTGACGCTCAGCACGTCACTCGGCGACCTGACCCTGTTTACCCAGCCAGAGGCAAAAAAATGACGGCTTTTTTACTGATTCACTGGGCGCTGTTGGGGTTTGTTGCCAGCGCTGTGTTAGCTGGCGCTCTGGCATTTTCTAAGCCGCTTAGCGGATTTTTCGCCGGCGCTGGCGGCGCAATCAGCGCCGTGCTTTTGTTGGTTGCAAGCATTCAGGCACTGCTGGGTTTCAGCGGAGACGCGCAAATCTGGCACTGGCATCTTCAGCTCAACGCCTTTAATGGCGTCTGGATGGTGACGGTGGCGCTCAGCGGCCTGTTTATCTCCGTCTATAACTGTGCCTGGCATCGGCATCCTGCGGTGAAAGCCAATGGCCTGCTGATTAATTTAACCCTGGCGGCAAGCGTGGCGGCGTTGGCGGCCGATAACTTTATTACCCTGGTGGCGATGGCGGAAATTATCTCTCTGGCAGGCTACTTCCTGACCGGCTGCAACAAGTCCGGGCAGCTGTGGTTTGCGCTGGGCCGCCTCGGTACCCTGCTGCTGGTCTTTGCCTGCTGGCTGCTGTGGCAGCGCTACGGCACACTGGATTACGGTGAGCTGCACCAGCTTGTCGGTGGCGTGCCGCTGCCAGCCTCAGTGCTGATCCTTTCGCTGCTCGGCTTTGGGCTGCTTGCCGGGATAATTCCGTTGCACGGCTGGGTCCCGCAGGCGCATGCGACTGCCTCTGCTCCGGCCGCCGCGCTGTTCTCCGCCGTGGTGTTGAAGATTGGTCTTTACGGCATCATGTGTTTCTCGCTTCTTAGCGACATATTGCCGCTATGGTGGGGCGTTCTGGTGGTGGTGGTCGGCATGATCACTGCGTTTATCGGCGGCCTTTACGCGCTGATGGAGCACAACATCAACCGCCTGCTGGCTTATCATTCCCTTGAAAACATCGGCATTATTTTGCTGGGCCTGGGCTGTGGTCTGATTGGCATTGCGCTGAATGAACCCGTGCTGGTGGCGCTGGGCATGACCGGCGGCCTTTATCACCTGTTTAACCACAGCCTGTTTAAAACCACGCTGTTCCTCGGCGCTGGTGCCATCTGGTTCCGCACCGGGCATCGTGACATCGAGAAACTGGGCGGGATGGGTAAACGAATGCCGGTTATCTCGCTGGCGATGCTGGTCGGGCTGATGGCGATGGCTGCGCTGCCGCCGCTAAACGGCTTTGCCGGTGAGTGGGTTATTTATCAGTCATTCTTCCGTCTCGGCAGCCTGCCGCTGTTTGTCGGCCGATTTATCGGGCCGCTGCTGGCCGTTGGGCTGGCGATTACCGGCGCGCTGGCGGTGATGTGTATGGCAAAAGTTTATGGCGTCACCTTCCTGGGCGCACCGCGTACCAAAGAAGCAGAAAACGCGACCTCCGCGCCATGGTTGATGAACACAAGCGTAGCGTTGCTGGCTTTGTGCTGCGTGGCGGCGGGTGTTGCTGCACCGTGGCTGCTGACTCTGCTTCAGCACGCCGTTCCGCTGCCGCTGCGAACGGCACATACCGCCGTGTCTCAGCCGATGATTACGCTGCTGCTGATTTCATCCCCGCTGCTGCCGTTAATTTTGACGATCGTTTTCCGTGGCGACCGCTTGCCAAACCGCTCCCGTGGCCCGGCCTGGGTCTGCGGCTACGACCATGAACAGGCGATGGTGATCACCGCGCCGGGCTTCGCGCAGCCGGTAAAAGCGGCGTTTGCCCCGCTGCTTAAGCTGCGCCACACCCTGAACCCTGGAAAATGGATGCCCGGCTGGCAGAGCGGGTGTCTGTCCGGCACGTTCCGCCGCCTGGCGATGATTGAGCTGGCGATTTTACTGGTGGCGATGATTGCCTGAGGAACTGATATGACAACGTTTTTATTTGCCCTGATCCAGGCGCTGGCGCTGTTTTTTGTTGCTCCGCTGCTGTCCGGTATTACTCGCGTGACACGCGCCCGCCTGCATAACCGCCGTGGTCCTGGGGTACTCCAGGAGTACCGGGATTTGTTCAAGCTGCTGGGCCGCCAGAGCGTGGCTCCCGCTGTGTCCGGCTGGGTTTTCCGCCTGATGCCGTTCGTGATGGTTGGCGTGATGCTGACCATCACCACCGCGCTGCCGGTGGTGACGGTTGCCTCGCCGCTGCCGTCATCAGGAGACCTGGTCACCTTAATTTACCTGTTCGCTATCGCCCGCTTCTTTTTCACCATCGCCGGGTTAGATACCGGAAGCCCGTTCACCGGTATTGGCGCGAGCCGTGAAGCGATGCTCGGTGTACTGGTAGAGCCGATTATGCTGCTAGGTTTGTGGGTGGCAGCTCAGGTTGCCGGCAGCACGCACATCAGCACTATCGCCGGAGCCATTCAAGACTGGCCGACGGCGCAGAGCCTGACGCTGATCCTGGCTTTTACAGCCTGTGCCTTCGCGACCTTCATTGAAATGGGCAAGCTGCCGTTTGACCTCGCCGAAGCCGAACAGGAGCTGCAGGAAGGGCCTTTGTCCGAATACAGCGGCGCGGGCCTGGCGGTGCTGAAGTGGGGCATTTCCCTAAAGCAGCTGGTTGTTCTGCAAATGTTTGTTGGCGTGTTCCTGCCGTGGGGACAAATGCGCGCCTTTAGCTGGGGCGGACTTGTTCTCACTTTAGCGCTGGCCGTCGTGAAGCTGGTGGCGGGCGTGCTGATTATCGCGCTGTTTGAAAACAGCATGGCGCGTTTGCGAATGTCTGAAACCTCGCGCATTACCTGGGCCGGTTTTGGCTTTGCCTTTTTAGCCTTCGTCTCCTTGCTGGCGGCGTGATTTAAGAGAATTTATCAATGACTGAAGAAAAAATAGGCCAACACTATCTCGTCGCGCTGCATCAGCAATTCCCGAATGCCGTGATCGACGAAGCCTGGCAGACCAACGATCAACTCACCGTCACCGTGAAGCTCAACATGCTGCCGGACGTGGTGGAATGGCTTTACTACCAGCAGGGCGGCTGGCTTTCGGTGCTGTTTGGTAACGATGAGCGCCAGCTTTGCGGCGGCTATGCGGTGTATTACGTGCTGTCGATGGAACGCGGCGTGAAATGCTGGATCACCGTACGTGTGGAAGTGGATGCTGACAAACCGGCGTTTCCGTCCGTCACGCCTCGTGTTGCTGCTGCCGTCTGGGGCGAGCGCGAAGTTCGCGATATGTACGGCCTGCAGCCGGTTGGCCTGCCCGATGAACGCCGTTTGGTGTTGCCGGACGACTGGCCTGACGATCTTTATCCGTTGCGTAAAGACAGCATGGACTACCGCCAGCGCCCGGCGCCGACCACCGACAAAGAGAGCTATGAGTTCATTAACGAACTCGGGACGAAAAAGAATAACGTGGTGCCGATTGGCCCGCTGCACGTTACTTCTGACGAACCGGGCCATTTCCGCCTGTTCGTCGATGGCGAAAATATTATCGACGCCGACTACCGCCTGTTCTACGTCCATCGCGGCATGGAAAAACTGGCGGAAACCCGCATGGGCTACAACGAAGTCACCTTCCTGTCCGACCGCGTATGCGGCATCTGCGGCTTCGCCCACAGCACCGCCTATACCACCTCGGTCGAAAACGCGATGGGGATTGTGGTGCCGGAGCGCGCGCAGATGATCCGCGCCATCCTGCTTGAGGTTGAGCGTCTGCATAGCCACCTGCTGAACCTCGGTCTGGCCTGTCACTTCGTGGGCTTCGACTCCGGCTTTATGCAGTTCTTCCGGGTGCGTGAAATGTCGATGAAGATGGCGGAGATTCTGACCGGGGCGCGTAAAACGTACGGTCTGAATCTGATCGGCGGCATCCGCCGCGACCTGTTGAAAGACGACATGATCCAGACCCGCCAGCTCGCCCGGAAGATGCGCCGGGAAGTGCAGGATCGGGTGGATATTCTGCTGAGTACACCGAATATCGAGCAGCGCACCGTCGGGATTGGTCGCCTGGAGCCACAAATCGCCCGTGACTTCAGTAACGTTGGCCCAATGGTGCGCGCCAGCGGCCATGCCCGCGATACCCGCGCCGACCACCCGTTTATCGGCTACGGTCTGCTGCCGATGGATGTTCACAGCCTCGACGGCTGCGACGTGCTTTCCCGCCTGAAAGTGCGCATCAATGAAGTCTTCACCGCGCTGAACATGATTGATTTCGGTTTAGATAACCTGCCGGGTGGCCCGCTCGCCGTAGACGGTTTCACTTACATTCCAAACCGCTTTGCCCTTGGCTTCTCGGAAGCCCCGCGCGGAGACGACATTCACTGGAGCATGACGGGCGACAACCAAAAGCTTTACCGCTGGCGCTGTCGCGCGGCCACTTACGCTAACTGGCCAACCCTGCGCTACATGCTGCGCGGCAACACGGTATCAGATGCTCCGCTGATTATCGGCAGCCTTGACCCTTGCTACTCCTGTACTGACCGCATGACGGTAGTGGACGTGCGCAAGAAGAAAAGTCAGGTGGTGCCATACAAAGAGCTGGAGCGCTACAGCATTGAGCGCACTAATTCGCCACTGAAATGATTTTGCTGCCCGGTGTGTGGTGGGAAACCCCTGACCCTCTCCCCAAAGGGGGGACTGGATCGCGCTAGCGTTGACCCTCTCCCTTCCAGGGTAAGGGTTAATCACTCAGGCCAGGCAAACAAGGAAAACGCATGTTTAACGTCATCAAAAAAGCCATCAGGGACGGCGTGACAACCGAGTTTTACCCGGTCCAGCCCATTGCCACAGACCCTAACTTTCGCGGCAAGCCTGAGCACAACCCGCAACAATGCATCGGCTGTGCGGCCTGCGTTAACGCCTGCCCCTCCAATGCCCTGAGCGCGGAGACGGACCTGGTTGCCGGGCAACTGCAGTGGAGCTTTAACCTCGGACGCTGCATTTTCTGCGGACGTTGTGAAGAGGTTTGCCCGACGACCGCCATCAGGCTTTCGCAGCAGTACGAACTGGCGGTATGGAACACAGCCGATTTTCTGCAGCAGGCCAGCTTCCCGCTGTGTAACTGCCGCGAATGCGGCCGCCCGTTCGCCGTGCAAAAAGAGATCGACTACGCGATTGCGCTGCTTGCGCACAACGGCGATGCCCGTGCGGAAAGCCGCCGCCCGGCGTTTGAAACTTGTCCGTGCTGTAAGCGCCAGCAAAGCCTGGTGTCTTCCGACCGTATCGACTTTAGCCGTCAGATGAGAGAGGTCAACTAATGAGTAATCTGTCAGGGGGGCCGCGCGACCACAACGACCTTCCGGTGCCGATGGCGGTGGACGAGTCTATCGCCAGCATGAAGGCGTCACTGTTGAAAAATATCAAACGCTCCGCCTACGTTTACCGCGTGGACTGCGGCGGCTGTAACGGCTGTGAAATCGAGATTTTTGCTACGCTTTCGCCGCTGTTCGATGCGGAACGCTTTGGTATCAAAGTTGTCCCTTCCCCTCGTCATGCCGATATTCTGCTGTTTACCGGCGCGGTGACTCGCGCGATGCGCACGCCGGCGCTGCGTGCCTGGGATTCGGCTCCCGATCCTAAAATCTGCATTTCCTACGGCGCCTGCGGCAACAGCGGCGGGATATTCCACGATCTTTACTGCGTCTGGGGCGGCACCGACAAAATTGTGCCGGTCGACGTTTATATCCCTGGCTGTCCGCCAACGCCTGCCGCCACGCTGTACGGGTTCGCGATGGCACTCGGCCTGCTGGAGCAAAAAATCCACACCCGCCCGGCAAGTGAGCTGGACCTGGAACCGGCAAAAATTCTGCATCCGGATATGGTGCAGCCGCTGCGTGTGCGTATCGACCGCGCCGCGCGTCGCCTGGCAGGCTACCGCTATGGACGCCAGATCGCCGACAGCTACATGACAAACCTGACGACCGGGGGCGATGCTGTTCAGCTGTGGCTGAGTGAGGAAAACGATCCGCGCCTGACGGAAATCGTCACCCGTCTTGAGCAATTGGTTCATCAGGAGCGCGCGTAATGAGCGAGTCGGTGGTGTTCTGTCAGCTCAGCCGCAAGTTTGTCGATGAGAACGATCATACCCCGGCTGACGCTCAGCAGGTGGTCTACTACAGCCTGGCGATTGGCCACCATTTGGGGGTGATCGACTGCCTGAAAGAGCGCCTCGTTTGCCCGCTGGAAGCTTATCAGGCCTGGATTGCCACGCTGGAGGTTGACGGCGATGCCAGGCGCAAAATGAACGGCGTACCACGCTACGGTGAAATTGTTATCGACCAGAACCATGTGGTGATGCTGGCCCGGGCTTTTGATGCGGCTAAGCCGACGCAAACGGCTGAACAGCAGGGCTGGAGCAAGGCGATGCTCGACATGCTTCGGGCTATTCAACAGGAACCCGCCATCTACCTGATGGTGAGGAGACGCTATGACTAAGGTGCTGCTTTGCGTAGGCAATAGCATGATGGGTGACGACGGCGCAGGCCCGCTGCTGGCCGAGAAATGCGAGGCCTCCCCGCAGGGGGACTGGGTAGTGATCGATGGCGGCAGCGCGCCGGAAAACGACGTGGTTGCCATCCGCGAGCTGCATCCTGAGCGGCTGCTGATTGTGGATGCCACCGACATGATGCTCAACGCTGGCGAGATCCGCATCATTGATCCGGATGATATCGCCGAAATGTTTATGATGACCACCCACAATATGCCGCTTAATTATCTGGTCGATCAGCTCAAAGAGGATGTGGGTGAAGTGGTGTTCCTTGGCATTCAGCCGGATATCGTCGGCTTTTACTATCCGATGACGGAGGCGGTAAAAGCGGCGGTGGAGCAGGTCTACCAGCGGCTGGCAACGTGGTCTGATTACGGTGGATATGAGCCCCTCCTCCCTCCAGAGAGCGGAATCTCTTTCTAGTCTTCCCTCCCTCTCCCTTCCAGGGGAGGGGCATTAATGACTATCGTTGCCAAAATGACATCGTCAAAAGTGTCGAACTCTCTTCTTACTCCCCGTCAAACCCGCTAACCACGCCGCCTGCAAACCTGGCACGGTTTATGAATTACCCCCTGCGACAACACACTTATTGCAGGAGTTTATGATGAACCGCTTCATGATTGCCGATTCGAGCAAATGCATCGGCTGCCGCACTTGTGAGGTGGCCTGCGTCGTCTCCCACCATGAGAACCAGGACTGCTCGGCGCTGACCCCAAAAACCTTCTTGCCGCGCATTCACGTCATCAAAGGCGTGAACGTATCTACGGCTACCATGTGCCGCCAGTGCGAGGACGCACCCTGTGCGAATGTCTGCCCTAACGGCGCAATCAGCCGCGATCAGGGTTTTGTTCATGTGATGCAGGAACGCTGCATCGGCTGCAAAACCTGCGTTGTCGCCTGCCCTTATGGCGCGATGGAGGTCGTCGTGCGTCCGGTTATTCGCAACAGCGGCGCCGGGTTGAACGTGATGGCGGAAAAAGCCGAGGCCAACAAATGCGACCTTTGCTATCACCGCGAGGCTGGCCCGGCCTGCCTGGAAGTCTGCCCGACCAACGCCATCCTGTGCGTTGACCGTAACCGGCTGGACCAAATGAGCGCGGAAAAACGTCGCCGCGCGGCGTTAGATGCTCCTGCGGCGCTGACTTTCTAATTCCTTTGTCTTTCAATTTTTAACAGGTTTGTGATTGATGAAAAAAATTACCAGCATCTGTCCATACTGCGGTGCGGGCTGCAAACTGAAACTGATTGTTGAGAACAACAAAATACTCCGCGCCGAAGCGGCCGAGGGCGTGACAAACCAGAATGAACTGTGCCTGAAAGGCTACTACGGCTGGGATTTTCTTAACGATACCAAATTGCTGACTCCTCGACTGACACAGCCAATGATCCGCTATGAGAAGGGCGGCAAGCTGCAACCGGTCAGCTGGGAAGAAGTCATCAGCTATACCGCTAAGCGCCTGAAGGCGATTAAAGAGCAGTTCGGCCCCCACACCATTATGACCACTGGCTCCTCACGCGGCACGGGGAACGAAACCAACTTCGTGATGCAGAAATTCGCTCGTGCGGTGTTGAACACCAATAACGTCGACTGCTGCGCTCGCGTGTGCCACGGCCCTTCCGTTGCCGGACTGCAGGCGACGCTGGGTAACGGGGCGATGAGTAACTCAATCGGCGATATTGAACATTCTAAATGTCTGCTGGTGGTGGGCTACAACTGCGCCGACTCGCATCCTATTGTGGCGCGGCGGGTGATTAAGGCCAAAAGCAACGGAGCAAAAATTATCGTCTGCGATCCGCGCCGCATCGAAACCGCCCGTATTGCCGACCAGCACCTGCAGATCAAAAACGGCTGCAACATGGCGCTGGTTAACGCCTTTGGCTACGTGCTGCTGGAAGAGCAGCTTTATGACAAAGAGTACGTCGCCAAATATACCGAAGGGCTGGATACCTACCGCGAAAACGTTAAAGGTTATGCCCCGGAGGACATCGAACACCTGACCGGTGTACCCGCAGTTCAGATTCGCCAGGCGATGCGAACCTTCGCTGCCGCCCCATCCGCCACCATCATGTGGGGCATGGGGGTGACCCAGTTCGGTCAGGCCGTGGACGTGGTTAAAGGGCTGTCCAGCCTGGCGTTGCTCACCGGCAATCTCGGACGTGAAAACGTCGGCGTTGGCCCGGTACGCGGGCAGAATAATGTGCAGGGTGCCTGCGATATGGGCGTGCTGCCTAACCAGTTCCCCGGCTACCAGGATGTGGTTGACCCGGAGGTGCGCGCGAAGTTTGCAAAAGCCTGGGGCATCGACCCGACAGCAATGGATGACAAAATCGGCATACGTATTACCGAAGTGCCGCACCTCGCGATAGAGGGCAAGGTCAAAGCCTATTACATCATGGGCGAAGACCCGCTCCAGACCGAAGCAGATCTGGGCCTGGTGCGTAAAGGGTTTGAGGCGCTCGACTTCGTGGTGGTGCAGGACATCTTCATGACCAAAACCGCCGAGGTGGCAGACGTGCTGCTGCCTGCAACCTCCTGGGGTGAGCACGGTGGGGTCTTTACCTGCGCTGACCGGGGGTTCCAGCGTTTTGAAAAAGCGATTGAGCCGAAATACAACGTGAAGCGTGACTGGGAGATCATCAGCCTGATTTCAACGGCTATGGGCTACCCAATGCACTACGAAAACAACCAGCAAATCTGGGATGAGCTGCGTGAGCTGTGCCCGCTGTTTTACGGCGTGACCTATGAAAAAATGGGTGATATGGGGCATGTACAGTGGCCTTGTCCGACGCTGGATCATCCAGGCACGCCGTACCTTTATAAAGGTAGCAAATTCGATACACCGAGCGGTAAAGGCCAGTTGTTTGCTGCAGAGTGGCGTGCACCTGCCGAGGTTCCCGACGAAAACTACCCGCTGGTGCTTTGTACTGTACGTGAAGTCGGGCACTACTCCTGCCGTTCAATGACCGGTAACTGTGCCGCACTGCAAACGCTCGCCGATGAGCCCGGCTTTGTACAAATCAATCCGCAGGATGCTGAAGCATTAGGGATTAAAGATCATCAGCTGGTCTGGGTGAGTTCACGTCGCGGCAAAGTGATCAGCCGTGCCGATGTAAACGAGCGCATCAATAAAGGCTCGGTTTATATGACTTACCAGTGGTGGATTGGTGCCTGTAATGAGCTGACACAGGATAATCTTGACCCGATATCCAAAACGCCGGAAACCAAGTATTGCGCGGTAAGTGTAAGCGCGATTGAGGATCAGGCGTGGGCCGAGAACTATGCACAAACGACCTACAACAGCATGAAAGCACGGCTGCGCGAGGCGGTAGAAGCGTGATCTTTACTCCCATCTCCGCTCACCCTAAGGAAGGGGGAAACGCAGAAGCTAAACGCGATCTGTTCCCTCGTCCCGCTGGTGAGAGGGTGCGGGGCTCCGTACTTCGTATCCGCGGCAAAGTGCAGGGTGTTGGCTTCCGGCCCTTTGTCTGGCAAATAGCACAGCGGCTGATGCTGCTGGGTGATGTCTGCAACGACGGCGAGGGTGTAGTGGTTCGCCTGGCGGCCAGCCCGGAAGCGTTCCTGGGCGAGCTTTACCAGCATTGCCCGCCTTTAGCGCGTATTGACAGCGTGGCGCATCAGCCGATGAGCTGGGATATTTTGCCATCAGAATTTAGCATTCGTCACAGCAACCGCGGCGCGATGGACACCCAAATCGTGCCGGATGCTGCCACCTGTCCGGACTGCCTGCGCGAGCTTAGCGATCCCGCCGACCGCCGTTACCGCTATCCGTTTATCAACTGTACCCACTGTGGGCCGCGCTTCACCATCATTCGGGCAATGCCCTATGACCGTTCGTCCACGGTGATGGCTGCTTTTCCGCTCTGCGCCGCCTGTGATGCTGAGTATCACCGGCCGATAGACAGGCGTTTTCACGCTCAGCCGGTGGCCTGTCCTGAGTGCGGGCCGCAGATCTTCTGGCTGCAGGGGGAGCAACGGCGCGACGGTGAGATGGCGCTTAAACAGGCCATTGTGGCGCTGCGTGCCGGCGAAATTGTTGCGGTGAAAGGTCTGGGTGGATTTCATCTTGCCGTGGATGCCGGGAATCATGCCGCCGTTCAGCGCCTGAGAGCGTGCAAGCAGCGGCCAGCGAAACCTCTTGCGGTGATGATAGCCACAGCCGAAGGTCTGCCTGAACGCGTCGAAGCGCTGCTTTCAACGCCTGCGGCACCGGTGGTGCTGGTGGCAAAGGACAGCCTGCACGGGCTGAGCGCTGCCGTGGCACCGGGTCGCAATGAAATCGGTGTAATGCTACCTGCCAGTCCGCTCCAGCATCTGCTGGCGCAGGACTTCGGCGGTCCACTGGTGATGACTTCCGGGAACCTGAACGGCAGGCCACCTGCTATCGATAATGCTCAGGTTCTTCAGGATCTTGAGAATATCGCCGACGGCTTTCTGCTGCACAACCGCGACATTCTGCAGCGCATGGACGACTCGGTTGTGCGTGCCAGCGGAGAAATGCTGCGCCGTGCGCGGGGCTTTGTACCGGATGCACTTCCTTTGCCTGCAGGCTTTAAAGACCTGCCGCCGATTCTGGCACTCGGTGGCGACCTTAAAAATACGTTTTGTCTGGTTCGGGGAGGACAGGCGGTGCTGAGCCAGCATCTTGGCGATCTGACTCAGGAAGGCGTTGAAGCACAATGGCAACGCTCGCTGACGCTGATGAGTCAGATCTACGGTTTTGCAGCTGAACATGTCGCACTTGATGCTCACCCGGGCTATCGCAGTTCGCAGTTGGGGCGTGAAATGGGGCTGCCGGTCACCGAAGTACTGCATCATCATGCCCATGCAGCGGCCTGCCTGACCGAGCACGACTGGCCGCTGAACGGAGACAAGGTTATAGCACTGGTTCTGGACGGCTTAGGTTATGGCGAGGACGGCAAGCTCTGGGGTGGCGAATGCCTGCTGGTGAACTACCGGCGCAGTGTACACCTTGGCGGGCTGCCTGCCGTCGCCCTGCCTGGCGGCGATCTGGCCGCCGTGCAGCCGTGGCGTAACCTGCTGGCACAGTGTGACGCGTTTGTACCTGATTGGCTGCGCTATCCCGAGACGCAAGCCGTAAGGACGCAGCACTGGCAGCCGCTGGCAAAAGCCATAGCGCGCAGAGTTAACGCGCCACTGGCTTCTTCCTGCGGGCGACTGTTTGACGCGGTCGCCGCTGCGCTCAACTGCGCACCGTACCAGCAAAGCTATGAGGGCGAAGCAGCCTGCCGTCTTGAGGCACTGGCGCTGGACGCCGGCCCCTGCTCGCATCCGGTCGCTCTGCCGCTGGTGAACGGTCATCTCGATCTGGCGGCATTCTGGCGACAATGGTTTGGCTGGCAGGGCGAGGACGGAGCGCGGGCTTGGGCGTTCCATGATGTACTGGCGAAAGGTTTTGCTGCGATGGTTCGTCATCATGCTTTGCTGACAGGCATAACCACCGTGGTCTGCTGTGGTGGTGTGATGCACAACCGCCTGCTGCGCGAGCGTCTCGCATTCTACCTCTCGGATTTTAATACTCTCTTCCCGATGCGGCTTCCGGCCGGAGACGGTGCCCTTTCCCTTGGGCAGGCCGTGGTGGCCGCGGCCCGCTATTTGAATCACTACAAGGATAAAAAAGATGTTAATGCCTGTTCTTCGTGACCATTCACGAGCCGGCCTGCTGCTGGCGGTTTTAGTCGCGGCTAACTTTGCCGCATGGGCCTGGGCGTTGGTGGCATTTAACCACAGCTCTGCGCTAATGGCGGCAAGCCTGCTGGCCTGGTGCTATGGTCTGCGCCACGCGGTGGATGCCGACCATATTGCCGCGATTGATAACGTGACCCGGAAAATGATGCAGCAGGGCAAAAGGCCGTTTGGCGTCGGGGCCTGGTTTTCACTGGGCCACTCAAGCATTGTGGTGCTGGCCTCTGTGGCGATTGCGGCCACGACGGCAGCTTTTCAAAAAAAAATGGACGGGTTTCACCACGCTGGCGGCGTAATCGGCACCACCGTTTCCGCCAGCTTTCTGCTTATTATGGCGCTGGTAAACCTCATCATTTTACGCGGCATATGGCTTAACTTCCGCCAGCTTAAACGCGGTGAGCTGCTGGCCGCAGATTTTACGGAAATGACCACCGGCGGCATAATGAGCTGTCTGTTTAGTTCTGTTTTCCGGCTGATCGACAAAAGCTGGCACATGTACCTGGTTGGTTTTCTTTTTGGCCTGGGCTTTGATACCGCCACCGAGATTGGCCTGCTTGGTATTTCGGCCGGCAGTGCCTCCAGTGGCATGTCTGTCTGGTCGATCCTGGTGTTTCCGGCGCTGTTTGCCAGCGGCATGATACTGGTAGATACACTCGACAACGTTATCATGGTTGGGGCTTACGGCTGGGCATTCAATAAACCCCAGCGTAAGCTTTACTACAACATGACGATTACCGGGACGTCGGTCGTAGTCGCGCTGTTTATCGGCGGCCTTGAGACGCTGGGGCTGCTGGCGGATAAGTTCCGGTTTGAAGGCGATATCTGGCAGTGGGTTGGTACGTTCAACGATAACCTCGGTAACGCCGGATTTGTCGTCGTCGGGATGTTTATCGCCTGCTGGGGGATTTCAATGCTTAATTACCGCCGGAAAGGTTATGACGCGTTGTTGAACTATTCAGCAAAGGAGTAATATTGCAATACCACTCTCAGGTATCAGCAAATTCTCTTAAGCGTAACGGCTTTAAGGGCCAACGGAACGAAAACGTACGCTAAGAAGTTAACTCATTGTTTAAATTGAAATTAAATATCATTATTTTTTCCTTCAGAATATCCTCCGGTAACGTAAACGTATAATGCCCCAGCATATTGATATGCTGGGGCATTAATGGGGATAACCGGGCGATATCTTCACCCCCGGTTTCTTCTCCATTACTGTGCATTCAGCTCAGTGCTTCCAGCATATAAAGCGTGTACCTTTCGCCTGTCTACATGAACACCTGGAAAGGAGGCGCGGGAGAAGGCGATACCCGCCTGTTTACAGTGGAATGTGCCTCGCACGTGCTGGTCGCCTGGTGCGGAACCGCCAGCAAGCTGAATGTCCTGAGCGATGTGTCCTTCGGCCCGAAACGATGCCCTGCAGAGCTGGGTGGGATGGGGAATGAAAATCATTCTGTATTGTATACCTGCAGGATGCCGCGGACATTCACCCGCCTGGCCGTGTACCTGCTGAGGGACATCACCCACTACCGTCACGCCAATGATAATGACACGGTGACACAGATACCGCTGGAGGTGGATCTCGACAGCGAGTTTGACGAGAAGCTGGGGTGGTCAGGTCACAAACTGGGCTTTGACTGGCTGGCAACATCGGCAATCGGTCTTTTACCGCGAACCTTCGGGGGGAATACGGGCGCGGATAGGGGGATTACGCAGGAAAGAGACCCGTACTGGCATCATGGTAAAACCGCGGAACAGAGCATCATGCAGTCCGGTGAGAGAAATACGCTTTGGGTAGGGGGCGAAACGATGAGTCACACGAAGAAGGTTGAACGTAACCGCAAGTTTCTGGCGCTTCAGGACATGCTGCCGGTGGTACTGAGGCTGACACAGGCAGAAGAATCCGGGAAAAATGCCCTGCTGCGCTTTGCGGCGGTAACGGAGGAAGACGTTGAACTTCCTCTGTAAAATCACCGTTACTGCATCCGTTATGACGCTGTTTTTCGGATATGATATCCATTTTCCGTTTTTCTTGTAGGCCAATAATGACCCCGTATTTGTCCAGTTCGTCAACGGGCAATGTATAGCTGTGGTCATCTAAAGGCAAAAATCGCAGCCGTAAGTCATGAACATCGTACGATTTCAGGAGAGTTGTGAAAGTGACTTCTGCGAATGTTGCTTCAGGTGTGAAATTTGTAGCGATTTTAATGGTGGATGAAGCCAGATGTGACAGGTCTTCTGTTGTGACAGTTCTGACCGTGTTACTTGAAACTAATTAAAGTGAGTATGCCAGCACAATATGTACTGACATCAGGGTGAGACAGAGTGCATTTGCCCTTATCGTTATTTCCTTTTTCGCATGATCAGCTGGCCAAATTCATCTTCACCTTCCTGCACCCATCCTCTGGCTGCATAAAATCCAGACGCAATTGACCCTTTATCAGTAGTCAGTTCAATCTGATCATCATTTCCGTTGAAGAACCAGTCTGTGATCCTTTCGAGTATCTCACTGCCAATACCTCGCCCCTGATACTCAGGTCTGATAAACAGGCCGCCTATCAGGGCATGGGGAATGTGTATACCCAGTCCATATCCCACAAACCCGTTGTTGATTCTGCAAATCCATCCGCCATCCTGGCTGATATCTTCAATGACCTGCTCTCTCTGCAGATATTGTATCTGATGAGCGTGAACCCTGTTTTCATTCACTGATAAACGGATGTCGTAAACTTCCTTAATGTGTTTTGGTTCAAGCTTCAGGAATTCCATATTTAGTACCATTACTCAGTAAAAAAGATTGGCAAGGAGAATAGAGGATAAGATAAAAGCTCGTGTAGGTTTCTCATCAAGTTCTACACCATACTTAACGATGGTTTCACCGATTTCCTGTTCATGCTGATTCAATTGGCCTGTTAATAGGATAATCGGAGTATTCTCATCTGCGCAGCAAATTTTCTTAATGACGTCCTCTGAGTTTTCATCATAGGCGAGTAGCCAGTCAATGACATACCTGACCTGTCCCCGTTATGAGATACAACGATCAGTTAGTCATGTCGGTTTCTTTACCTTCTGATTTTCTATTTCTCCAGCCCGCTGCAAATTTAGATGGTGTCTGGTAATTCAGCGACGAATGTGGACGGCACTTGTTGTAAACCTGCCGCCAGTCATTAATGATTTTCCTGCCGTGAACAATACCGCTGAACCAATGCTCATTCAGGCATGCATCCCGAAAGTGACCGTTGAAGCTCTCAGTTAAATCCGTTCTGTGTTGGCTTCCCCGGCTGGATTAAGCGCAGCTCATCACCATGCTCAAAGACCCATTATTCGAGCGCGCGCCAGGTAAATTCCGGGCTCTGATCGGTTCTTATCGTCGACGGATAGCGTTGAGACAGCGCAATGCTATCCAGAATGCATGTCAACGTTGTGGCTGGCAGGCTGAGCCCGCATAGGATACCTCCCTGCCCCACCAGTTTACGGTGATGGCCAGACAAGGAGTGTAAGGAAAGGATGATTAGTGGCGGATCTGCGCCAGGTCGTCTTCAGTAAGACCGGTCATTTTCATGATGGTATTTCGGTCAATACCATTCTGGAGCATGGTTCGTGCAATTTTAAGGGTGGCTTCTCGCTCACCTTTCTCAATTCCACGTTGCTCACCTAGCTGCAGCCCTTCAGCTCTGCCCTTCTCGATGCCCTTCTGTTCAAGCTGTTGTGCGATGGTCATAAGTGCGTCTCCGTGTTGCGGCACACGCTGTGCCAGTTCGCGAACAAAGGCCTCGGCGTCGGATGTTTCGCCAGCCTGTACAATATAGTGTACCAGCGATATCACCTGCGATGAAGACAGATATCCGGCCAGCAAAATGGGTGCCAGCCGGTCTACCAGTTCTGCCAGATCACGCTGATGAATATGTTTCTGCAACAATGTCAGGGCGGCCATACTGCGGTGGCTGGCGATTTCATCATCCGGAATGACGGTCACGTCAACCAGCGGGAAAGCGCTGCTGTAGAGCCTGCCTGCCAGCGCCGGATCGTCAAACTCATCCAGCCAGCGGGTTGAGTACGGATACGGGCTGCGCTTACCGGCGTAGAACAACACCGGTATCACCAGTGGTAATTTCTTATGGCCCGCCTCAAGGTGGCGCTGCATAGCCGCCACCGCATATCGGACCAGACGAAAAGCCATGTGTTTATCAGGCGAAGACTGGTGCTCGATGAGCACGTGGACATAACCATCACCTGCAGTGGTTTTCAGGCTGTAGAGCACGTCGCTGAAATACTGGCGGAGATCATCTTCGACGAACGATCCGGATTCCAGTTTAAGCGTGCTGAGATCGCAGATGGTGCGCAACTCTGCCGGTAGGTGGAGCTCCATAAAATCACGGGCAACACCCGGCTGAGTCAGGAATTGTCGAAATGTGGCATCGTGAGGTGTGGGGTTGCTGCTTTTTTTCTTCATCAGCCCTGACTCTGAAAAATGACTCGCATATGCTATCACAGCCAGGAAAACGCTAACACTGGCGGTGAACAGCATTGCCATTTCTTCAGGGGCCATGCCGGGGTGGTTAGGTCCCCTTCCCTGCTGTTCTGGTGCCGCCGGATTGAGTGCATCATCACGCATCCGCATAATGGTCTGCCGGGATGTTCCGAATTTTCGTGCCAGGGAGCAGATGCTGGTCCCCCCTTTCAGGCGTATAAGTGCGATCTACCGTTGTTTCTGGCGCAGTCCCGGGGGGCGTCCATGGTTAGGAGATTGAATCGCTTCTTTCAGGTGCTCCTGACCATGAAAGGTGGCACGCCTCATTCCAGTGATGTCGGGGATCTAAAAGGGGTTTAACCTAAAAAAGCCATCTTCTCCGGTTTTCTTAAACTGACACCTCGATAAATCGGATCTTTTGCACAGGGCACAATAAGGTTCCTGCTGTTTTATCGAAAGGCCCTACACGTCAAAGACTCTGCTCACCTGGCGGATCTCGCCCTGGGGATAACAGTAATAAAACGGTGGGGCCTGACCTTTGCGTAGTGCGCGCATCACTTCAATCCCGTCAATGGTGGCGTAAGCCGTTAAATCCCGGTGTGACGCCAATTCATGATCGCATTCTATAACGTTATTCCGATACGTAATCTGTGAGTGTCCAATGTCTGGCGGGCATCGACCTTCGCGTTTGAGCAGGGCAAGCGCATGGCCATAGGTGGCAGCCTTACCCGTGTTAATAAATCATGGGTCTGCCACTTCTTTACGTTGTTAAGGAATGTCACAAGGAACCGGCATGCAGCTTTACTATTGCGACGCGGAGAGCGATAAAAATCGATGGTGCGTCCTCTGTTGGCGCTGGCACGATACAGATAATTTCACCGGCCATTCACCTTCACGTACGTTTCATCAATGTGTCACGGGTTCAAATCGAAAAGGTTACGCCGGGATCAGCGCAACCATTTTACCCTTTCAGGCGCATAACGCTAAACCCAGCGGTAAATCGGTGAGTGATAAACGTTCAAACCACGCTCAGCCAGCATCTCCAGCAACTCACGATAGCTGATACCGTATTTGCAGTACCAGTGTACAGCCCACAGGATGATGTCGCGCTGAAAATGCCGGCTTTTAAATGGGTTACTGCGCTGCTCCGTCAGCAAAAAGGGCGAAGGGTTTATCACCTGCAGATTTTAGCAACAGTGCTCCTGTGTGGCCCCTACTCTCGGATAATGAAAATTATACGGCTTTAATGATATATGCCAGTGAAGTTTCACTGGGATTCAGCAGTGGCAGGCTGCCGTCCATAAATATTTCCGCCAGTGAAGGATATTCATCAGCGCGGAACGACGAACCGTCACAATATAACCAGCCATAAGGGGGGGGCGTGGCATGCCATATTATAATGGCTCCTACCGGGAGGCCAGCTCCCTGTAGAAGACGACTGTCCGGAGAGGGAGGGTTTTCTGTATTATAT
Organism: Pantoea sp. AS142; assembly: GCF_037152305.1. Taxonomy (NCBI): domain Bacteria; kingdom Pseudomonadati; phylum Pseudomonadota; class Gammaproteobacteria; order Enterobacterales; family Erwiniaceae; genus Pantoea; species Pantoea sp. AS142. The sequence goes on from NZ_JBBCMO010000014.1 coordinate 101,087, forward strand.
TCCTGACACCAGGATGACCATACCCACATAAAGGAGGATTTGTAATAGCGACGTCGGTAGAGGGAATTATTGTCATACGGACGGTATTCCTGTGAACAGCCATCATCCCGTGTTGGCAGAACCAGTAAAGAACCGGGGCTGTCCACCGGATAGTTAAGGGCAGAATAAACGCTCCCGCTGTTCTGTTGTCTGTAAATCCCGTACTTTTCAGCGGTAAGAGAGTTAAGATTGGTTGTGCCCAGCTCGCCAAAATAAGGGAATGGTGCACTGTCAGAAAACGGGGAAAATGGTGACTTTACTGTCATAAGAACCTCCATGAATGGCCTTTTTTGAATACATTCCTAAGATAAATTGGGGGGTGTTTTCGGAAAAAAACCGTGAATTCATTCAAGAGTACTCTTCCTTCATTCCATAAGAATCAACTAAGTATCAACAACAATCCTGACAGGCGATATTCGTTAAAGTTTTGCGGCCTGTATCACATTTCACATAAATCAATGTCATATTAGAATAGCAATAGTATTTTAATGACACGTAATCGGTGGGATGAACGATAAATAAAACAACTTACAGGAAGGTTCTTTACTGTATATTTGACTATAAGGTGTACCGCTGGTAAATATAATTTTTCCAAAAAAAACACAGGTAAGTAATCTATGATTGTGATGTTTCGCCGCTTAATGTGATTGATGCTAAGTATTGGTTTTGATATTAAGAGTTTAATTTATTACAAGGGTTTTTGACGGGTTCGAATTTTGTAAAATTATTTACATATTAGTTGAGATGGAAGTTTTACAATGTGAAGATCAATTTATGCAATTGCAAGGATAAAGCTTCTTTGATATTAGCTAAAAGGGCAAGCTCCTGTCTGCCTAAGCCCGGTTAACTCATCCCCCTGATGCAGTAAATTGTTATACGGCATATCCACCAGGGTTAATCAAACGGCTATGTCGCGTTAACGGAGAGAAGATGAAGAAACCTGCGTTGCCTGAAAACCTGGCAGCGCACTTTTTGCGGGGCCACCGCCTTTAATGCGACAGAGTTGCGGATAGCGCTGCCGTTGAATCGCAACCGGGCAAGCTGCTCCCTGCCAAAGAAAAGGCCGCCCCGGAACGTCCGGTGTGAAAACCGCTACCGACCCATCTTCCGCGAGTTACAAAAACCATCGAACCGACCTCAACTGAAAGCCGTCCTGACTGCCAGGTCACGCCGCCCGGACCACAAAGAATGCCGTTGTTGATGATGAAATCGCAGAGATCCTGGAACTGCTCCGTTGTCAGTTCTGTATTGTTCTGTGGGTCTTCAGTCGATGGCTGTTACGCATGTTTCAGTGAGTTCATCGCGGCAGAGGGTAATGGAGCGGGCCGTCCTTATGGCGAGTGCGAACGGGTGAGGAATGGCGTGGCGTAACCGCCTCATCGGAGCCTGGAACGCACCGGAGACAACTGGTTGCAGCCGTTGATCTCAGCCATCAGGCACGAACTCGCCTGCGGGTTCGGCGGAGCTTAGCGGAGTGAGGCTTGATTACTGCAGGTCAGGATTCGAAGGGGCTATGCCTGGTAGCCAGTTGTTTCAGAAACTACCATGAACTCTTAACCGGCTATCAACTGAATGCTTTCACTCTACAGTTCTCTGCCGCTGCCGGCAGTCAGTGTCAGTCCTCTTCGTTTCCACCGCCTGATCTGCTTACTGACAGCTTCCACAAGACGCTCTGTTTCGGTTTCCTGCACTTCTGAAAGCCCTTGCTACTCACCCGATATGGCGCTGACTTCGCGCCGTTTTCAGTTCAGTACTTGTCCCTGCTCATATAATCACCGTCTTTAACATCAACTTGTTTAGCATCATCCAGCGTGCCAGTGTCAGTTCCCAGCGATCAAAAAACTTCATGGAAGGCATTCTCTCACTCCAGCGATAAAACATGCATCTCCAGCTCGGTATGATGCAGTTACGAATCAGACCAGTGTGATATCCAGCTGAGCGCAGCCCTGTTTTTCGTTGCTGCCGCTCGGTGCCCTGAAACCGCCATCCCGGAAACAGATCCTGAGCATCATAACTGTGCAGCGGATGCGCCAATGCTCATAGGCACTGATAATTACCCTGTCTATTGCTGCCAGCCATGCTTGTCTGTTACTTCTGTAAGTAACAGACAGGTTTTACTGGTAACTGGCGAAGCACACACAAATTCTTTGTGTGTGCTTCGCCAGTTGAACAATACGCAGGCGGGTTCGTAAAAAATCATTTATCCACATTTGCACAGGCTCGATCCAATAATTTACCAATTAAGATCCTTATAGTTCCTAAGAGATCCCGCTGGCTCTAAGGCCTTACCACATCTGGCCTGAAGCCCTTTTATGATGTGTGCTGGAGGGATAAACGTGTGTCCTGACGGGACGTTCGTGTGTGCTGGCAGGCTGGTAATGTGTGCTGTTGGGATATAATGTGTGTGCTGTTGGGATACAAACCATTTTTACTAACAGGAAGATCCTGTGACTCAGATATAAGATAACTATATGATAGATAAATCATTTATCGGCGATGCGCTTTATAGTGACATGGTCAGTAAAGATAAACAGCTCACAGTTAATTCTAATAATACTGTTCAGCCAGTGGCACTGATGCGCCTTGGTGTTTTCGTACCTAAGCCCACGAAATCACAGGGTGAAAACAATATTGTTGATGCTTCTGAATTGTTTTCACAGCTGGAGATTGCCCGGGCTGAAGGTTACGATCATATCAATATTTCAGGTCCGCGACTCAATATGGACAGCGACTTTAAAGTGTGGATAGGAGTTATCTATGCTTTCAGCCGATACGGGCTGACATCTAATAAAATTGAACTGAAATTCACTGAGTTTGCTAAGGGATGTGGCTTTTCTGCTAAGCGTATAGACGGCAGACTGCGGCTTTCAATCCATGAGTCTTTGGGGAAATTACGTAATAAATCAATCTCTTTCAAACGTGGACGCGATGCTAAGGGAAGTTATCAGACAGGCCTTTTGAAAACGGGCTACTTTGATGCTGAAAGGGATATCGTCCAACTGGAGGCCGATGAAAAACTTTGGGAACTATTTCAGCTGGACTACAGAGTCCTTCTTCAGCAACATGCCATCAAAGCACTTCCCAAGAAGGAAGCGGCTCAGGCTATTTACACCTTTATCGAAAGTCTTCCAGCTAATCCTATTCCGGTGAGTTTTTCACGTTTGCGTGAGCGTCTCTCTCTCAGCAGCTCTGTCAGCGAACAAAACCGCACGATTAAAAAAGCACTTGAGCAGTTACAAAAAATCGGTTATCTGGAATTCTCTTTGGTCCGTAAAGCGCGAGAAAATTTCGTTATTATTCATAAGCGTAATCCGAAACTGAAACCAGCTGATATCTGAATGTGTGCTATTGGGATAATGACAGAACCCTTATAACAGCCTTCCATTTCATAACAGACATATTTGGCATCCCGCTAGCGCACATGATCAGGCAATGCATTGTTCCAGAAATCCGCCTGTGCACATATTAAGGGCTCTGACACTAAACTTTAGCCCGTCAGCACACATATTGAGGTCTCTGACTCTAA
>NZ_JBBCMO010000015.1:0-100387 GCF_037152305.1 Pantoea sp. AS142
CCTGCCAGTAAGCATACCGAAGTGGTTCAAGGCTGAATAATTCCTGTTCAGAAAATAAACTTCAGAGGAATGGTAACTTATTTTTTTGTTTAAATTGCATTCCACATAAACCACAGCATGTCTCAGCGCGTCATGACCGCGCTGGAAGAGATAACACCCCGCGTTGAGCAGTATTCCATTGATGAGATGTTCCTGGACCTGACCGGCATTGACTTCTGCGAAGACTTTGAACATTTTGGCCGTCGACTGCGCGTACACGTGCTGGCTACGACCGGCCTGACTGTCGGCGTCGGTATGGGGCCGACAAAAACTCTGGCCAAATCAGCTCAGTGGGCCAGCAAAGAGTGGCCGCAGTTCCGCGGTGTACTGGCGCTGACGCCGGGTAAGCCTAAGCGTACCGCGACCCTGCTGGCGAATCAGCCTGTGGAAGAAATCTGGGGTGTCGGCCGGCGCATCGGTAAGCGACTCAATCTGATGGGTATTGAACACGCCCTGCAGCTGTCGCGCGCCCACCCTGCCCTTATCCGTAAAAACTTCAGCGTGGTGCTGGAGCGTACTGTCCGGGAACTTAACGGAGAATCCTGTATTCCCCTCGAAGAGTTTGTGCCTGCGAAACAGCAGATTGTCTGCAGCCGGTCCTTTGGCGAGAGAATTACGTCGAAGGTGCTGATGCAGGAAGCGCTGTGTCAGTACGCAACCCGGGCTGCGGAGAAGCTCAGAAAGGAGCGGCAGTTCTGCCGGCGCATCAGCGTCTTTATCCGTACCTCGCCGCATGCGCAGGGTGAGATATTTTATGGCAATAGCGCCGGCGAGAGTCTTACGATCCCTACTCAGGACACACGTGACGTGATTGAAGTTGCCATGCGTTCGCTCGACCGTATCTGGCTTGAAGGGCGACGTTACATGAAGGCCGGGATAATGCTCGATGACTTTACGCCGAATGGTGTCAGTCAGCTGAGCCTGTTTGATGAAGATAAGCCACGTGCAAACAGTGCGCAGCTGATGAAGGTTCTTGACGGGATCAATCAGTCCGGGCTGGGCTGCGTGTGGTTTGCCGGTCAGGGCGTGAATACGGAATGGAAAATGAAGCGGGACATGCTCTCACCGGCGTGGACCACGCGCTGGAGTGACATACCGGTGGCGCGCGTGATTTAGACGGGGCCTGCAGGGTACAGCATACTTTACGTCTGCCTGATGCCCTGCATTCTCAGGAAAACTGCTGCCATAACTCATCCACAATGATCAGGGGTTTACCCGGGCGCTTTCCGCGGAAGTATCGTCCGCGCGGAACCCTCTCCTTACGCGAAAGTTGATGAAGCCAGTCATCAAAGGCCGGACGGCGCCTGCGGACGGGTCCCTTAAACATACTGGCGGACTGCGTAACAGTTTTGAATACAATCCCCGGGCTGCGCATCTGCGTCAGCAGTTCCTGCATTTCTTTCATAGCTTCCTCTGGGTTAAATATTATTCACTGCCGTGTCTTTTTCTTCTTCCAACTACCGTTGGCCAGGAAGGCTGCGCGCGAAACGCAGGCGCCCCAGAGCAGCTGCATGCCGATTTTGGCAAGCTCACTGGCATCATCCATGAAAAAAAGCGGCACAATAAACAGTGTGCTCAGCAGAAACCCCCATTCAGCAGCGCTTTTTCTCTCAGGCGCGCTGAGTTTACTGAATCCAAAAAAGCCGGATATAAGTTGTATGATTTTCTTCATTGCGCTCCTGAATGTAATTTCAAAAAACATCTGAAAAGGTATTACTTAAAAATCAATATAATATTAAATTAATATTAAAAATATATTATTCTGATTTAACCTCCTACCTGCGCACCTTTGTCGAGTAGCTGACGCACAGCCATCCTGATAAGTGCAGCGCGAGACAGGCCTTCATGCAGAGCCAGATCGTCCAGCTGGGCAATGATGGCGGTATCGAACGTCACTGTAATCTGTTCACGCTGCCCTTTCTTAACTCCCCGCTTTTCAGTCTTATTTCCATCCGGGGCATCATTGATGAACTTTTCTATATCAGCCTGTTCCGACGGGGTTGCCACAACAGACTTGGGTCTGGCAGTAATAGCCATTACACATCACCTCGATATTGTTTTAATATTACAATAACATCTTATCAATCTTTAAAAACCATTGATATAAGCTTTTGAAGCTCATCCTTTGCTGGCCGCTCATGGGGTTTGAGTTTAAGCTCAACAACAGATCGACCGCTGCCGGCTGCATTAGCGAATGCTTTACGCAAATGGAGGAGATGGTCCAGCACCGGGATCTCATCCGCATATTCTGACATAGCGGTCACCATCTCCTGGTTGTCTTTGCTGCGTGGATTAACGTCAGCCCTGTTAAGAATAGAAAACGCAGGGAAAGGTTCACGTATGCTCCGGGCTTCCTGCAGCATTTTTACAACGTCTTCCATTGCCCATGCTTCAAAGCTTCCAGGAACAAACGGCACAAGCGCATAATCAGTAAGCGTGAGCGCTGCCCTCATGGCAGTCGAATCGCGTCCGCCACATTCGATAATGACGTCATCATAGTTGTCTTTCTGCTGCAGAACCTGCGTTCTCAGTACCGGTCCGTCAGGGAAATGAGAGCAGGCGATACCTGGCTGTACATCTGCCTCTGAACGTATAAGAATTGCTGTCTGAGACGACCCCTGTTTATCACCGTCAACGAGCCAGACTTTCCTGCCCTGATGCGCCCGGGCAATCGCAATATTAACTGCAAGAGTGGATTTACCCACGCCGCCTTTGGTATTAACAATAGTTAAAATCATATCAAAAACACCCCATTTTAATATTAAAAAAAGACTAGTCTGGATGAACGTGCTGGCGCAGATTGTAGTTTAAAAAAAAACGTAAAACAATCACATCAACATCATTATAATATTTTTTTAATATTAAAAAAATATTACTTCACACCCATGACTGCAGCGACTGGCGGATTTATGAAACAGGTGAGGGTAAAGGACCGCAGGTGTAAGGGCAGGGATTACAGAAAAAACGCAGACTGCCGATAACCTTCCGGACGACGGATGTTACAGCCTTAAAAGGGCTTAGCAGCCCAGCAAATTCAACCTGCAAGAAGGAACGGTATGAAAAACTCAGTAATCAAATTTGAGACTCTTTATGAAATAATCCGTGACTATTTCACAGGAGCACTGCCGCATTTCGCTTCTCAGGATGCAGACTGTATCGTTCAGCCTTTTCTTGATAAGGCCATGTCATACACTAAAGTTCGCGGGCCGGCTTTAGATCTGATAAGCCAGGGCGCAAAAATGCATCCCATTGATGAGGTTCTGTGCAATGCAATTAAACGTAAGGCATTTTTAGAGGATATCGATGCGAGCCTCAAATGGCTTAGCGCTAATGATTATCTGACATGGAACGGAAGCGGGAATGGTTCGTACCGGGCGACAGAAAAAATGCTTCAGGTCAAAAAATTAGAAATACTTTAACCTATAAAAGGCATCCCAACAGTGGCCGCCTGAGCGGCCTTAGCTTGGGCTGAGACACACTCAGGGAACAATCCAAAGCCGGTTTCTTCGCCTCATTTCATCCAGAATTTGCCTAATAATTATCGGGCTAGTCTGCAGTTCCCGGGTGGCTATTTCTCTCATTAATGGATTAGCAGAGTTATCCGCATAGTCCTCCTGACGTCGAATTTCAGCCAAAACTCTGTCCAGAAAATCCCGGAGTTCCTGATCGGTATAATCCCACAGATCACTTTCCTTCATGGCACAGCTCCTCAGTAATGAGTTTACCTGCAGACATAGATGTCATCTGATAATGCCAGAAATGTCTGGCATTATCAGTGTACTTGCATCCTCCGATGTCATGGAGAAACGTACACCCAGCTCGCGCGTCACGTCCAGCTCCATGACCTGCATGTACCATTCAGTCGACTTCTCATCCCTGTGGCCCATCATCGCCTTAATGACTTTCTTAGGCACGCAGTGCTGCACCAGATGCATCGCAAACTAATCCCGAAACGTTTTGGTCGTAATGGGGCGGATGCTAAAGGTGACGCCTACAAGCTCGGACGCGCTGACGGCCTGCCTTATCCAGGTCCATACGGTGTACGGGCTGCCTATTTCCCAGATATGCTCACCTTTTCAGTCTGACGGTGGCGAAATGCTCCCGCAGCCGGCGCACGTATCCGGGATCTGTAAGCGGTACAGCACGGGGCGGGATAGCCTCTGCCTCACGCAGTGCCGCCTGTTCCTCTTTCGTCGGCCTGCAACGCCCGCGCTGCTTCTGCCGGTCCCCGTCGCGCCTCTCCTTCAGGGTATGCAACACAACGAAAGGCGCATCGAGTGCGCGCCCGTCCTGGCCGTCCAGCGTAAAGTCCTTAAGGGTAAGAAGCAGCACTTCGTTCAGGCGCCCGCCGGTATTCCAGAACGCCTCGATCAGCAGCCTTTTGCGCTGGTCACGATCGGCGTCGAGCAGTAGCGCCACGTCCGGTGACAGCAGGTAGCGGGGCATTGCTGACTATGATGCATTCTGAACTTCATGGCAGAGCGGGCTCTGAGCATACAGAAAATACTTACGATGAAATTGTCAGTAGCAATACCAAACAGTTGAGTACAAGTGTAAGTAAATTGACCCATCAGTATTCACTTAATCAACGATTCTGGCATGATGAAAAGGTAAAAAAAATTTATGTAAGGATGACTGAAATGTTGAATCTTATCGTGGTCGGCAATCCCGACAAACACAGTTTTTTTTCTGAAGATCATGGAGAGGGCGCTTTCCCGGTTTCCCGGCTCTTTGAATCCACTCCGGACTCACTGAGAAGCAAGCTTCTTCCTCTGACCAGTAAAACCTTAGAATTTCTTCAGGAACTGCCGGTCATATTTATGACGGAACCGGAATTTGAAGTTGAAGTTGAAGAACATGAAGATCATGACTTAGGTGGATGGAAAAGCCATGTCAGCATAGGAAGAATCAGTAACATTAAGTTATCAGATAAAAAGCGAGAAAAAGTACTGGTATTTGACTATGAGTTAACCAAAAAAATTGGTTATCAGTACCTAGCCAGTGACAACAATTATAAGGAACTGGAACTGGGTAGCTTTGGACTGAGCAGAAATTTTTGGGCAGTAAAAAGCATGAACCTTAACCACTGCCTTGATATTTTAGGCCTCGGTGCTTTCGCCGCTGACGTTCCCGCAGCGGTCACAGCTGAAGCTCCAGACAATGAAGAAGATCTTGAGGTGATTTCGGATATTAATCAGTTCTTGGAAATCATACTGAATCATCCGCAGAACGATAATGAAGATGTATTTTATCGGGGTCATTCAGATATCAGTTATCAGCTGGAACCATCGCTTTTTCGCAAGGATGCGCAGGGCAATTATCGTTATCGTCATCACGAATCTGACATGATAACGGAGCTGCTTACCGTACAACCTGCCGAGTTCAGAGATGACCGTTATATGCTTGATAAACTTGTACGCATGCAGCATTATGGCCTGCCTACTCGCCTGCTTGACGTATCAACTAATCCTCTCATCGCTCTCTATTTTGCCTGTTCTAAAATAAAACGTGATGAACTTGGCAACGAGATCGATGGTAACGTCATCATACTGACAACACCTAAAAGTGAGATTAAGTTTTTTGATTCTGATACCGTAAGCTGTATTGCCAATCTCTCAAGGCTTCCTTCCCGAATTAAAAGCATACTTAATACCAGCCTTTCAACACCGGAATTTAATGCTACCGAAGAATGTGGGCAACTACTGCACCTCATCCGCAATGAGAAATCTTATTTTAAAAGTATTATAGATCCAGCACACCTTAACAAAATAGTTCTGGTAAAAGGACGTCTCAGCAATGTGCGTATCTCATCTCAGGCTGGAGCATTCCTTTTATTCGGTGAAAACGTTGATTTGCCAGAAACAGGCCTCAGCACGCTGAATGTCCGAAAACTGCTGATAAGAAATAAGGAGCATTTAATGCGGCAACTCAGCCGCTTCGGCATCAACGAAAGCACTGTATATCCGGGTATAGAGAAAGCCGCTACGGAAATCGCAAAGCTGTACGATGGCAGGAGTTAGTAAGACAATGGGCATACAATGCTGCTGTATGCCTTTACTTTCTGAGCCAAACTGCACTACCGATTTTGAGTCATAAGCGCATGAGGATTTAAAAAAACCGCCCCTAGGCGGTTTTTTCAATAATCTCGGGATTAGCTAGGTGTAACTGAATGAGATCAGCGCTAAGCAGCACTTTATTTCACTTTAGGTGAAATCAACCCGTAAGATTGCGACTGAACTTTAGTTTGTAAGCGCTTTCTTCTTTTGATACCCACTAAAGGACCTTCGCTTGCTGACTGACCTTCTACAGGATGCATTGTTCCTGTTTTAGCATCGTATCGGAAAAGTTGACCATCTCTTGGAACGGCTCTTGAACAATTTTTCCTGATAGGTGCAGCGGCCAAAACATGCATAGCAGGACGAGTAGTTCTCTCGACCGATGCCGCAGTTAAACTTTTCCGACTGCCAATCCACTGAGGCGTTACTTTGCGTATAAAAGGTTTATGAAGATCGCCCGTTTTGTAAACATCGACTTTGGTATCATTTTGGGCTGGTTTATAGGCTGCTTCCTCAAGAACATATGCTGGAACAACCTTACCGTTATGGTGAACATACTCACCAGTCTCAAGTTTACGTTTAGCTATATTGGCTGAAGCTTTTTTAAGTCTGCGAGTCAGAAAATCATCTAACTGATCTGCTGTTAAGCTTTCAGTAGTATTGCGTGATGATTGCATAACCCCTCCCGGCGTCGCCTAACTCGTTGAAATTTTTGGTCAACGGGATGGACTTAAATTTAAAAGGCGTTTCTCTGGCAAGGCCTAAAGCCTTGTTATAAACGCGATTCAGTTCAGGTCTGGCTGCTTTCCAAAGATAGAGCCCCGACTTACTCACATTGTAATGGTCATATAATGCGCTAGCAACCCCTATGATTAAGTCTTTCTTTTGTCTGAAATTTAACTTTACGTGGTCAAAGTTTTCACTATTTGCAAGACTAAATGTAACAATCCAGGCAGCGCTCTCCGGTATAGATATCATCTTGCCATCATGCTCAGCATCGCCAACAAAAAGCCTAAGGTGGCTTTCCTGAGAAACCCTGTTGAAGCCTATAGAATAAAGAAAACCGTCAACCCTACTGCCTACCCAAAATTCCCTTAAAACATACTCATCGGTTTCGTTTTGTGTGAATGCCTGATAGGGGTCATGCGGATCTGGTTCATCTGAGCTCTCTTCTTTTTCAAAATCATGCCAATTCCATTGATGCAAATCTTCCCCCTAACGACACTGAATTAAACAAAGCTGCTTATGTATGTTATTCACATCAAAATCTGAATAACTCCCATTTTTAAAATACCGATAATTAAAATTGAGTCTTGCATGAAAGCTATTTGCTTTAAGTGTAATTTAACAAAGTAAGAAACACCATAGAATCATGACACCTCTAACCATCTGAATTAAAACCAGAAAACTTACTTTTCCATGTACTAACCGTTTCCAAGACATGTTTATTAACTGAACGATTGAAAGTGGTTTGGTGTACGTAAGGTCTACCAGTTAAATGTTCAACTGCTAATGAGCTAATTACTGCGTTAGAAGAATCCTGCGGGGCACGTAAATCAACAAAATTATCATCGGCGACAACGTCAATGAATTGTTCTCCATCATCCGCGAGAATAACTACGACGCTACGAGGTTCGTCAGCATACTTGCGGGGAACTCTTCCTGAAATTTTCATCAGGAAGAGTTCCCATACAGCTGGCGACATTGAGCGTTCGCCACTTTCCCAGTACTCCCAAGAACGTTTGGTCGCATAAACAAGATTCGCAGCTTGTTCGGTTGATAGTCCTATTGAGTTTCTAGCATGAAAAATTGCTTTAGGTTCCGGCCCATTCATTTTTAAATCTCCGCACAAAAAAACCTGACAAGATAAGAGCCTACCATTAACCCAAAACAAACCTCAAGTTCGAAAAACGAAATATATTCAAAATCACACTAAATAGTCACTTGATAACCTTAACATCGATAAGATTTATATTGTTCACAATCTTGATGGTTACTATAAGCAAGCTAATAGAATCTATAGGTAATTTGTTGAGTCATATTCGGTTTTAACTTTGAATAGGCTATTAAAGGTGGCCAATATCTACATAGCCAATATAGACCGTTTTTAATCTATAATGGCCTGTTAGAACGATAAGGCTATTTTAGGTATACTCAAATTGACCACCACTCAACTTATAAAGAGAGGAGTTTGAATGCTGGGTACTAAAACGAGAACTTTTTCGGGCAATGTGGTTCGGACCGCTCATGTGGCTACGATCAATGAAACGAACCTCATGCTCTATGGCGTTCTGCTTACTGGGGATACGGAATGGTTGCGCATCTGCACTACTAAGATTGAAGATGCTGAGAAAATTGCATTTCTTAGCCCGGGCACTTACGTCGGACTTAAGGTGCGAGGAAACATTCCCTTCCAAGGAACGGTATACATGGAATTTCACTCACTGGTTTTGTCAGTATGATTATGCAGATCGCACGTATATATCTACGCGTCAGTACCGACGAGCAGGAACTGACAAGGCAGAACAGCATTATTGAAGATGCCCGGGGTAGGGGTTTTTATGTCGCTGGCGTATATAAAGAGAAGGCATCAGGTGCCCGGGCAGACCGTCCTGAACTTCAGCGCATGATTGCCGACCTACAGCCCGGGGAGGTGGTCGTGGCTGAAAAAATCGACCGTATCAGCCGTCTTCCCCTTACGGAGGCTGAACAACTGATCGGCTCGATAAAGGCTAAGGGGGCAAAGCTGGCCATTCCCGGCATAGTGGATCTGTCCGAACTGGCCGTCAGCCATGACGGCGTGGCTAGAATCGTGCTTGAGTCCGTTCAGGATATGCTGCTTAAGGTAGCCCTTCAGACCGCACGGGACGACTACGAAACCCGTCGAGAAAGGCAACGGCAGGGCGTTGAACTGGCGAAGGCTTCAGGTAAGTATAAAGGGCGCAGACCGGAACCCAAAACGCACGAACGTATCATTGCACTCAGGGAGTCTGGCATGACGATAGCGCGCACAGCTACCTTAGCGGGATGCAGCGTCAGTCAGGTCAAGCGGATATGGGCCATTCATAAAGAGAATACAGCAGGCAAAACGAACGCCATTCCCCCCCAGGAAAGAGGAAAAGAATGAAAATTACTGGCTAAAGTTCTTATGCCGTACCCGGTCATAAACGGTAAAAAATTCAGTCGGGAAAATGACTGTCAGATCATTTTGTGCCCCAAACTCCTCGATGACGCAACCTGAAAAGCCGGAGGGAATAAAATGCGTCTCGAACGTTAGCAGCAGTAACTTTTTTGCTGAAGCCGTTCCGGGTATGATGCCGCAGTCGCCTAATGTTGCACGGCTGCGGTCTTTACGGCTATACGGTGCTGCGGTTGTTATGGTCAACAAATCTGATTTTTACCGGCTCGCTGACGATGCACTGATATTCAATGTCAGCGTGTAAAGAAATTTTTAAGTCGTCTTCAGGATGTTTTTCAGTTCTAAAGTTTATAGCACCTTTGCCTGCAGGCGCTTTAATTCTGAACTCACTGAAGGCCCTGAGATTGACGATAAAAGGATCGGCTTTTCTGTAAAAGCGGAAATGCAGCAACGAACAGTCTTTGTGTACACCCCGGATTTTAAGTTTGCTGTCTGAGTCATAATACAGTAATGATTTGCCATCATTCCTGCCCCATAAATCTCCCAGCATTACAGATAACTCCTGACTCATGGCTTCATTACAGACAATCAGGCAATCGCCATCTTCTGTGTCGGGAAGTTTAGAGACAACGTCTAGAATTTCACACAAGCTGGACTCGACAATTTCTCTGCTGGCTTTTTCGCATCCCAGCCAGCCAAGTATTCGTGCTTGCAGGGAATTAACAATGCTTGAGTACAAAAATGAGTCCGCGTTGATAACAGTTTTGCTAATCCCTTCAGAGTAATAAATTTTATCATCAACGTGCCAATATGGAAGAACAACACCATTATCAAGTACCTGATGATAGGTCAGCTCGCGAAACTGATTGAAGGGAAAAGCATCCGGGAGTTTATCGCTGAGCATCTCTGAAACTTTTCTGCTCAGCGCATCTACTTTTGACACGCTGACAGGAAATGAGAGCACATCCTGCTCCATGCTATTGGTTAAGAGATTCAGATATTCTTTAAGTAGGGCACTGGTCGCATCCTTACAGGCGTTAACATCCTTACCGTTCTCAATTCTGAAAGACGCGATTCTTTCGACCGCAGTTATAGATTGCTGAAGACTTTCTGCCAGTCTTTCTTTTACACCGTAACTCAGCAAACCAGCTGTCAGGCAGGACTCGAATCGCTTAGATACCGACTCACCAGTGGCCGAACTGACCATCATCATCAGTTCAGCAAACTCACTGTACAGGTCTGAAATGCCAGATAGCCGGTTACCACTGTATATCCGCCCGCTTATCATTCTTTTCCCGTGTTGTGATGACATATGCCGGATCATCCCGCTTAGCCACCCGCTTGCGGGATTCGAGTTTTTTCTGCCCCAGGCAATGATCCGTATAAATACGTCTATAACATCCGATGATTTGGTAAGAGCCATAGAGACCCGTTCAAAACCGCCAGTATTTTCGACGAGTTTACCGCTGAGAAGGGTATCAACTGTAAAACTGAGTACATCTGCGTTCAACTCACTTCCGCGATGGAGGAGAAAAGCAGCAGTGCAAAGTCTGACATCCGTCAGCGCGTTCGAGAATGCATGCTCTGCCAGATTATCAGTGTGGATGATCTGTGTACCAGAAAGATTTTTGGGGTTAAACGGTTCATCACCGTTGAATATAGCCGGCGTGATGAAAAACTCCTGCCAGATAAGCAGGCCGGTATGGCCCAAATCATTAGTCGGTCGGTTGAGCCAGCGGTTAAACATATCGGCAGCGTGACGAACTGTTTCATCATCTCCGGCGACGGCTGCATGTATCAGAATATCCGGCATCAGGCGTAAATGCTCGAGCCTGCTGACATGAAAAAGTCTAGTATTGCCAGGTTTTGCTATTTTATAATGCAAGCTGTCTGACCAGCCTTCCCATAGGGCTACAAACTCCATGACCAGTTCATCGTACGTCAGTCGCAGTGTGGCATCTACTTTACTGACGTGAACTTCCCCCCAACTCATCAGCGTTTCCCAAGCGTAAATACTATAGGTCATTCCGAGACTGACCTCCTCAAACGTGCTCTCTGCCCTGTATTCAAATAACATACGAGGCAGTTGCATACACCCACTGAAGAACCTCCCGGAAAGTCCCATCCGCAGCACAGCTTGTGAGTTGAGACGATAGAGTTCCCTGTAGAACATTTGGCTAAAGCTTTGCTCCCACAATGCATCATTTTTAATAAGCAACAGGTTGCCAGCCTCAAGCTCGTTGCTGAAGCTGAACACATTAGCAATAGCGGTGAAATCACGACATACGCTGTCCAGCGCCTCTTCAAAAGCGTAGATATCTCCTGCAGCGAGAGCGTCAACGGCTTCACCGAGCATCCCCCTGATAATCCAAAGATTGTCGACAGTGTCTTTTGAAGGCCTGGCGGTTTTGAAAAAAAGCTTCATAAGACATACGGAGAATGAATCTGGTGATAGTCCCCGGACCTTAAACAGGGGAACATGGTCTGCAGAATGATTAACCTCAAGCGGATGGTAAAACGTAAATGATAAATGATTTCTTCCTCTTCTTTGTAACCTATTAATGAAGAAGAAAACCATTTTCATCGGAGTTAGATATATATCTGTCACAACCTCGTTGCGGCTAATTTTTTTTGTAATTACCGTAAAATCATCATCAAATGAATAGTCCTCAATAGAAATGTGAGGATATTTACTGGCATCTATCAATTTGCTGGCCAGGGGTGCGGCACTGAAAATATCTGACACCCTCTTTTTAAGGATAACAGCAAGAACGTCAGCGGTTAGAAAGCGCAAAACCATACGGTCACGCTCGACGTCATTCAGTACACTCAGACTTTTTATAAAAAACCAGACGGACAGAGCGATGTTAACCATCATCCAGATGACGCAGATAGCACAAAGAAGAGCATAGCTGTAATTGCTGCAAAACGTTCTGATGAAAATGCCCAACAAGATAAACCCTGAAAGTACAAGACCGCTCAGCCCGGCCAGCATGAACCCTGAGTATGACTGATAGGCTGCCTGCACTATTTTTCTGGCAGACTTCTTTTGAAAAATAATGCTTATCAGCCCGACAACCAGAGGGTAGACCACCCCAATGATGGTAAGCTGCCCCCCTAACAGGGTTGTCTGCCAGTCAAAAATTTTATCCCAGTGAGGGAACCATTTTGTCGCTACAGGCTGAATATGAGGGCGTAAAAACTGCATCACAGTAAAGATACAGAAAAAAACTAGAATTAGACTCCCGATGGCCCTGCCCGGATATTTTGAACTGGAGATGATTGTTTTTTCAATAAAATTCCATTTAAGTTTCTCATAAGATTCTTTTGATTTTATATTTTTTCTTATAAACCGGTCTGATTCATGACGGACCCCGCCTAATATTTTACTGAACATATCTTCCTTATGAATTTTCAGCCTTACGTTTCAATAAAAAAATCTATCAAGGAGTAGATGAAAGGTGCGGGATAAAAACCTGACCGCCTGAGCGCTTATAACTGTCTCCGGCGGCCTTGCAATCAGTCATAGCACCATCGCCTGGCTCGGGCTGACTCGATCAGCATATCTATGGTAAGAGGGATAGCCTCACGCGTTTTTTTTGGATAGTAGAGGCTGAAAGTCACCTGGTCAGTATCCATTCCAAACGCATCGAAGACGTTCTGCAGGCATTCTGCCGCGTCCTCCGGGTCGAGCTTCATGTCCAGATTTAGCGACATTTCTGGCGTGAGTGTTTTTTTCCGGAAAGTCAGCAGGGAGCGGCCGTTCCACGGCTCAATGAGTGCCATTACGCGTGCCTGGATGTCATCTACCATAACTTATCCTCCCCGCGAGCGATGGCATTGTACAGTCTGACCGAATTGAAACTGATATCGGCAACATCTCTGGCCAGAATTACCCAGCCAACGACGGGTATAGCCCGTCCAATAAAGGTGCTGAGCTTATGCGTAAAGAGAATGCGCGCGGTACGGGGTGGGTACCCTCCTACAATGGTCGGGAGCTTAATGCCGAAGGGAAACTTGGCTTTAGGGAACACCCTGCGCGCTGCCCGTGAGGCATAGGAGGTTCCCTTAAGAGCATCGCGCGGTTTAGTGCGGGTAGTCAGGACATTACGCCCAGACAGGATGGCCACGATCGCGCCGAAGTCATCGATGCCCAGCTGTTCAGCGATTTCTTCACAGAAAATCATGAAAAAGAGCTCACCAGCGGTGAGGTTCGGTCTGCCCGCGTAGAAATAGGTGTTATTGAGTTCTTCAGTCGTGTCCACTGCCAGCTCCTGCAAGTTCAGCTTCACTTATCGTCCTGACGATTCTTAAACAATACCTTCCGCGTTCAGGCCTGACAACCTGTCAGCCATAGGATAAGCAGATACGGTACTTCAGCCATATCTCCCTGCAGTTAAAAGACACCAGTGTCAGGCGCAGGGAAATGCAGGCATGTCTGACTTCGCAGCTGCATCCCAGTACCACCAACACCCGGGTCCATATTCCGCCTCATAGTGAGAGGTTTTTACCTGCCTGCGCTGCAGGTACTCAGGCGAGTTCATGCCGAACACTTCCATCGGCAGCGCATCCACGCCAGGAACGTCCTTGAGCACAAAATCCGGAAACACATCTTCCTCACCGTCGTAGCGCAGGGGCTTGATAAAAGCGCGTTTTTCCTGCCACAGTTTTTCTTCGACAGCCGCCTCATAGCCTGAATCGAGCGGAATGAAGCGTGGACTGACCGTCATCAGCGCCACATCGAGCACGGTACTGCAGCTCGACGGCCGGTTACGCCCGTCTACTTTTCTGAACGACGTTTCAGGCGGCTCCGTTTCAGCGATAACTACGACTTTCATTCCCCTTCGCCAGTCCCCGAGCTCGCGGCTGAAGCTCCGTTCCAGGCGCAAGCGCACGTCCTTCGGCAGAACCATGTCAGGAAAACCAGAAAACAGACCCAGTGGCACCATAGTTTTCAGTTGTGCTTCACCGGCCTCACTCCAGCCAGCCAGCACAGAAATGACAATGAGTCGTCTTTTGTTCTTTTCGGCGGCTCTCAGGTGTTCCCGGTTAGCGATAACCTGCTGAGTGCCCTTCGTGGCCATCAGCAGCAGGGATTCTTCCAGCGGCACGCGGCCGATACGCATCCGGGTAGCCGTCTGCTGCAGGCGCCAGCTCACCCAGCCAGGGGTGCGTTTCTTTTTATCGAAAGCGGGGTGCCAGACATTGATACCAGACTGCTCCCACAGCAGGTGCAGAAGCCCCAGCAGGCTCATTGAGGGCCGCCGTTTGCGTTTCACCGGTTCGTCATCTGAGACGTTTTCAGCTGGTTTTACCTCGGAAGGGGCTTTTTTCTGGAGGCCCGTGGGCAGTCTGACCACAATGGTGCCATCAGCTGCTGCACGAACAGTGTCCCCCAGATAAATCTCTGCCTGGCGTTCATCAGACCACACCGAATAAAACCGGCAGTCAGGTTTATGCTCATTACCCGTAAAGGCGTATGACGATAGCCAGCAGCGCTCGATATCCCGGGAGTAGTGAACCTTCAGCCGCCTCCTGACCGGCTCGCTTTCTGCCGGCAGACAGCTGCAGGTCACCACTGTCGTTTTTTTATTATCCCTGGAGTGCTTGAGCCAGCGCTGCCAGGTAGATGTTTCATTCTGCTGGAAAGCCTCAGACGCCTCCTGCTGACCCCGCTGGCCAGTGAAGTGAACCGGATAAATTTTTTTCTTAGTCATATACAGTCCGCTCAGCAGATGATATTTCGCATGTAGATCATGAATAGTTACATTGTACGGGCGATGACTCAGCCCAAAGGCGATTAAATTCATTTTGATATTGCTGACTCAGAAATGAATTGCCTCGGATAATCAGGGCGTTTTCGGCATTACGTTTTTCAGCCGATGATGTGTAATTAAACGATCCCGTCTGCACGCCGTTATTTCCTGTCACAATAAACTTGTTATGCATGATGCTATACTGCTCGTCTGTTCTGACCTGAATACCTGAACAGGCCAGTTTGTTAACCAGTGACCAGCGGTCGTGACTTTTCTTTTCATCTGCAACAATCCTTACATGTACGCCACTTTGCGCCAGTTGACTGATCGATTCAGCAATGGGAACGCTGGTAAAATCGTAAGCGGCTACGTCGGCAGAACCGGCAGCTGTGTGGATAAAACTGAGGATCAAAGTCTGAGCTGTCCCCCCCTGGTGAAAACCCGACACCGACCTCAGCGTCAGCCTGAGAAAAAAAAGGTAAAACAAAAAGAAACAAACAGCAATTTTTCAAAGTTTGTAACCTTATATAGAGATAACTATCTTTAATATTGATTATAATAACTCTACCATATGAAGGTTGCCATTTTTTTGCTTCACTCATAAAAAGTAAATAATTTATCAATCGGATAGCGAAAAATGGAAATTATAAATTCACTTAATTCAAAAATTAATTGGAATGATATGACTAAAACAGACTGGCTAATGAAATTCAGGCGTTGCCATACACTTGAAACCCTTGAGACTGTTTATGAGAATCTAAGCTACAAAATTCCTGACGATGAAGGATTTGCCATGACACAAGCTTATGATCATCGCAAAGCTGAGTTTGCAGCAGGTAAACTTTTTGATCGTGTACTTGGGTATGTATGGAGGTTTGTTAAATAGATACGTGCTTTGGATTAGCTGGTTGGCTCCTCACTTGAGGACTCGACAGAGGTTCTTACCATCCAACTTATCCACTGGATAGTCTAAATAAAAGGATCATTAGAGGATCAATAGTAGATTAATAAGGAATAAGATCGCTCTGAGACCTTTGATAGCAACGACTTCAGCCTGATTCAATACACTGCACAGGGTAAGTCCATCCACTGTGAAGGGTATGTTATCCACTATATAGGGTTCAAACTACACTATAGCGGGTAGATTTGATCCACTGCACCGGGTACTATACCGCTCTTATACACTCACTTTGATATTTGGAATTGTTAATGGAAAACAATAAGTTATCGCTAATTATCGAGGAAACATCCAAAGAATCAGGTGAAGTTATTCACCTTCTTCCTACTCTGCGTCAGACAATACAACCTAAAGTTCTGCTGCGACTGGGGGTCTTTGTGCCCACGCTGAAATCAACGGATAAGGGCGGCAGAAAAAGTCACAGTATCGACGCAACAGAGTCACTGTCACGACTGTCCATTGTAGAGGGTGAGGGTTACAACCAGATTCAGATTTACGGTCCGCGTCTCGACATGGATACCGATTTCAAGGTCTGGGTAGGTATTATTTATGCGTTATCGAATAAAAAGCTCGATAACGACGATCAGCTGGAACTCAACTTTGCTGACTTCGCAAAGTACTGCGGTTTCGAAACAAAGCGCATCGACAGGCAGCTGAAAGACAGGTTTGATGCTTCTCTTACCCGAATTGCCCGGACCAACATAAGCTTCGTGAAGAGCGTACCCGGTACAGACGATCGTATCACTATCAACATGCACCTTGTTGAATCGACTTACTACGACAGCCACACTGGCAAAATCATCATCAAGCCAAACTCAAAGCTCAATACACTGTACCGGGTAGATGGTAAAACCAGGTTGTATCTTAAAGCACTCCAGAAGCTTTCCCGTAAAGAGTCTGCACAGGCACTCTATCTTTACCTGGCTGAGTTACCGCCAACCTTTTATCGGATTGGTTTTGACCGGCTGCGTGAGCGTCTTCAGCTGACATCACACCTGGGTAACCAGAATGCCACTGTGAAGAAGGCTCTTCAGCAGCTGAAAGACATCGGCTTTCTCGAATATTCCGTAGATAAAGAGGGGAGCGAATATGTGCTCAATATCCTCAAACGCAATAACAAACTCTGAATCCCCCGGTATAGTGGATAGCCCGGAACGCAGGACGATCACCCGTCATAGTGTATCTCAGGACTACTCTTTGGCCTCTTTTTGATAAACAGCATCAGTACCTTTAGGTAGTAGCTGTGATTGCTGCCGGTAATGAACAACTCTTTCACGAAAGTACTCACGCAACGCCGCTGGCTGCTGTAATTCGACTTCATGCGGGATCACCGGCATGTTGAGGCGTTCTTTGTAAGCCACCCCTGCAGCAGCAAGGTCAACGCTGACCCTTTCTCTTTCACTCTTTTCTTTACTGGCCAGATTGTAAGACATGTTGGCACCTCCGAAGCTGAGTATAATGCGTTGCATGCCGCGTTAGCGGCATAAAGGCGCCAGATGCTGTCAGGGCAGGGTATAGTGGTTAGACGGCGCCGTACGCCCGGCGCAGCCGGTTACGGTCTGATATATTGCGCTAACCAACCCCTTCCTGCTGAGCAAAACGGCCTCAAAGCGACGATCACGTTAATTTAATCCCATAGCCCCGGTGAGCGGGCTGGACGGCGCAGAGCGACGTACAGGGCGTGATTTCCGGGGTCTTGGTTTTACTGTTCATTATGAACAGTAAAACTTAGAGGATTAGTTACACCATCCATTACAGCCACTCCTGTTCCGGCCCTATGGGCCGGGGCGGGGGCGGCCTGTCAATGGGCACTCGGAGTTTCAGGTCTGCTCCGGTTCTGGCTGAGAGGGGCTTGAGGGTTCAGGTTGACTCTGATTTGGTCTTATATCGTGTTTATGAGTGTTGTAACTAATAGTTTAACTATGCCCGCCGCAGGCGGGAGCTACTTCAGATTCTGAGCGGCGCGGACGCCTGCGGCCGCTGCAAGCGAAGGCCTCATTAATCCCTCAGAATAGCCTGACTGAAAACCTTATTTTCTTTTTGATTATTTCTTTGCTGACCAGAGGTCAGGAATGTCTTGCGGGTAACATCAGGCTCAAGTGCAGGTAAGGTTAACTTTCCGATTGCGGGTAAATGTGGATAAAAAAAATCAGCACCTGAAAGTACTGAGTTCTGGCAGGTCAGAGTGCCGGAAGTTCATGCCCGCAGCCGCAAAACCAGGGTTTTCTGTAGACGACGCAAACGACTTTACCGCCAGTCAAGGCGGTTAGAATCAGGCGGAGAGACGTCAGTGAACGACGTCGGGAGGCGCAGGCTCGTAGCCGAGTCCCAGCTCCAGCTGGTTAAGATGCTGCCACACAAGGCGATCAAAACTGTCGGCATCGAGATTAATCAGTTCGTGGTTCGGCCGCGTGCGGATGAGCCAGCTGGCCATCGTGCTGCGCCGTTCGTCGAGAGGGAGTCTGCCCAGCTTATTACGACGCTTCTCCCGCACTGCTTTCTCACGCCGGCTGAGCAATGTCGCTATGCGCGCTTTTTCATACCAGCGCCGGCGGGCAGCACGAACAGAATCACGCGTGCCGGGTTCGAGAATGCCTTCTTCTTCAGCTTCGATGCGCAGGTTTCGCTGCAGCAGCAGCTTATCCATATTGACACCGCACAGCTGCCAGAAACGTTCCGTAAGAATAATATGACGGGGCATCCAGTACTGTTCGATCGGGTCCCATTCCAGGTCGGGCATTTCAATAAGACCAAACCGGGCCAGTTCAGGGAACAGACGCGACAGCCGGCAGGGTTCTACCCGGGTTTCAGGGATGACATGGCCATCACTGTCTTTCGGGCTGAGTTCACTGGCCAGCCGGCTGACGTTAACAGTCACAACCCAGGTGGCCATGTCGGCACGCTGAACAAGCAAAGGGAATATTGCATCAATAAGCGCACGCCGTTCCGGCCGGAAGTGACGATCGCGACCTGCAGCTTTACGGTACTGGGTGAAGTAAGGATGGAGTGACGGCCGGATACGCAGTTTCCATTTACCGCTGGCTTTCTCTTTGACGACCAGACGGCGCATGGCATGGCCAAACTCCCCGGGAAGCGGGCGATAGCCGTCAGGTGCGAACCACTGCGGATCAGGACATTTGCAGGTGACATCATGATCGCCGCGGCGACGTCTGTCATTTTCTGAGGTCGGGCGGTTTAACCCGATTAAAATCTGGTCATTCACCCTGTCCCGTACTTATGGCGGACAGGGGTTGTCTTATGAATAGCATGCGTTATAATCCTTCACAGGCGCTGCGCCTGCTTTTGGACCCCCTGATTTCTGACTCTTCCGCCAAGTTGATACCAGATTTCGGGGGGTTTTTGCATTCAGAGCCCGATGAAACGCGGACTCCATACCCTGGACGTTTTTACGGATACGTTTTATCCGGTTAGTTCATTCCCGCGCCGCGCATGATCGACCACAGGTTTACTGCAAACCCTCATCGTCAACCACCACAGTATTCGATAAGGATCTAAAAAGGATCGCCGCCCGGCGAATTCTGAAAAGGATACCCATCTCACCCGCTTAAATCCAGCACAGTTTGCGCATAGTACGAATCGTATGGATAAAAAAAACTCAATGATAAGTTCATTTTGACCACCCTCAAGATAACGACCTGACTTAATCCAAATCACGCGTCTGGCGGGATGGTGCCCCTCTGGCAGGATTTCGGATGATCGCATTTTTAGAGCGACGGGCAGAGCATTCCGGTTGAGGCATACCGCTGCGTTGCGAGGAACGAACAGCCTGAATGATGTGGCAGTCTGATGGAAAAGGTCCTGATGGGATGACATGTCTCCGCGGAGAGTAGGAGTGTTCGGGCATGTTGTTATCAGTCTAAGGAATGATGGTGTTATGGCCTTTATCTGAAAATCTTCCTACCTCTGTTAATCAATCACTCGCGCAAATACCGTCAATTAGGACTCTCTGCTGCTTATTCTAAGCCACATCTGCAAGTATTTTAATGCTGGCAAATTTTGAATGATAGTAATCACGAACCCTGTTACGTTACATTTTATTAACTTTTTAACTTTCATAGCTCAACGTTTATGATAAATTCGCCTTACCTATAAGGCTGAGTTTCAACCGGAGTAAGCATGCAGCTAGAATCGGTAGATGAAATTATAAATGACGATATATTTCTGAAATTTAAGGCTTTTACTTATGATATTGACGTTTTTGTAAAAGTGGAAGGGATGAATGCTGGCGGTTCCATTAAAATGAAAACTGCTAAAGCTCTAATTAATGACGCTATTGAAGAAAAAGGTTTACTTAAATCAAAAAGATTTATCGAGTCCAGTTCTGGCAATCTTGGTTTATCACTGAGCATCATTGCCGCCGCTAAGGGATTACATTTCACTTGTGTCGTAGATAAAAACACTTCACCGCAGAACGTTAAAATGATGCGGGCACTCGGTACTGAAGTGATTATCATCGAACACAAAGATGCTCAGGGCGGCTATCTAGGCAATCGTTTGGCTTGCATACGCTCAGCCATCGAGAAGGATCCTGCACTCATCTGGCTTAACCAGTATCAAAATATGGCCAATCCCGCTGTGCATGCAGAAATGACTGCTAAATCTATCCTGGCAGAGTTCGGTAAGGTTGATTATCTCTTTATCGGTGCTGGTACCACAGGGACATTGATGGGTTGCGCCAGATTCTTCCGCCGTTACTCTCCGGAAACCACATTAATTGCTGTTGACTCAATAGGGTCCATCACATTCGGTACCCCAGGCGCTATCCGCCATTTGCCGGGATTAGGCTCCAGCGTTCAACCTCATTTTTTTGATGAGACTCAAATTGACTTGCTGATTCAGATCCCCGAAGCAGAAACGGTTGCGACCTGCCGCGATATCGCACGCCGCTTTGGTTATCTGGGGGGCGCTTCTACTGGCACGATACTGGCTGCAGTTAAGCGTCTACATAAGGATATCGCCAGGGATGCCAATGTGGTGGCAATTTCACCCGATATGGGTAGCGGTTATGTAGATACTGTTTATAACGACGAATGGTGTTATCGCACCTTTGGGGACAGTTGGGAAATTCAGGAAAAAAATAGCAATATGGAAGGGATAGGATATGTCTGACGATCAGGTTGATTTTGAGGTCATCACAGGCGGCTTCATAAAAAAGGTTATAGATTCTTCAAGACGGGATATTATCGCACTGGTCAGCCAGTGTTATCAGACGCATCATCAGGGTAAAACCGATAATCCAGATAGTTATTTCCTGCGATTTAAAAATAAACCAGAAGCAAGAATAATTGCACTGCCTGCCGCCATAGACAACCCTGAGGCTAACACCTCTGTTTCCGGTATCAAGTGGATTGCCAGCTACCCGCGCAATATAGAAGCCAACCTGCAGCGGGCATCGGCGGTAATTTTGCTTAACGATTATGAGACAGGATACCCATTCTCATGCATGGAGGCGTCGCAAATCAGCGCAGCACGAACTGCGGCTTCTGCAGTACTGGCGGCCAATCACCTGGGACCATCAAGTAAAAAAACAAAACGCCTGTCTATTATTGGCGGTGGTCTGATCGCCAGAACGATTCTTGCTTTCTTTAAAGATGAAGGTTGGTCTTTTGACAACATTGTTATTCACGATATCTCGACAGAATACCGAGATAAATTCATTAAGAATATTAACCAGCAAGATCTATATCCGGTGATGGCAGCAGTCGATCAGTCGGAAGCGCTGGCTGCAGACATTGTTATATTCACGACTACAGCAGCTTCACCGCATATTATGGATGACCAGCTCTTTGAGCCTCATCAGTTGATACTCAATATTTCTTTACGCGATTTATCCCCTGAGATTGTTCACGCTTGCAACAACGTGCTGGACGATATAGAGCATTGCATGAAGGCCAACACGTCACCCCATCTTGCTGAACAAAAATATGGTCATCGCCGTTTTATCAACGGAACGCTGGCGCAGGTTATCAACGATGAAATAAAGCTCGATAAATCTAAACCCACTATCTTTTCTCCCTTTGGGTTGGGCGTACTCGATCTTAGTCTGGCCATGTTTATTTATCGGTATAAATGTGATGCCCCTGGCCGACACGTCATCCCCGGTTTCATTCCCGACCCCCAACGCTGGAGCCTTTAAACAATGAGCCACTCTTATAATGTTCGTCCCTTGGTCAGCGGAGCTCCGCACGTTTCTCTGGTAACAGCTTCCACCAGTGACGCATCTATCGACGAGTTTTTCAGTAATCACCCTATCGACGAAATCCTGTCGGAGAAAGGAGCGTTGCTGTTTCGCGGTTTTTCCATCAACGAAGACCAGCAGTTCAGCCAGTTAGTAAGCATCTTAGCGAAAGAAGAACTGACCTATCAGGAGCGTTCGACACAGCGCAAGAAAACTGCTCAGGGTGTGTACACCAGTACAGAATATCCGGCAGCGAAAACTATCGCCAACCACAGTGAAAATGCTTTTCAGCAAGTTGTGCCTGGAAAAATTTTGTTCTATGCCCATCAGGCTGCACTCAAAGGCGGGGAAACCCCGATTGCAGACAATTCACGGGTGCTCTCGCTGATCGATGAGGAGATCGTCGCTGAATTTCGACAAAAAGGCATCCGCTATCTGCGCAATTTTGATGGAGGATTCGATCTTTCCTGGCAGGAAGCCTTTCAGACCGAGAACAAAAGAGAGGTTGAGACTTATTGCGTTAAAAATGCAATCGATTGTGAATGGCTTTCTGACAGCCATTTGCGTACTTCCCAGCTGCGCAGCGCGACACGCAGGCATCCTCTGAATGGCAAAGAGATGTGGTTCAATCAACTACATCTGTTCCATATCACTAACCTGGAGCTGCCCGTACGACAGGCGTTACTTGCCAGTCTTGGGCGTGATTTACTACCGCGTCACGCTGTGTATGGCACCGGTGAGGAAATCCCGGATGAGGTGGTAGATCATATTCGCGCAGCCTTAGTCAAGGCGGAGCTGGTTTTCCCCTGGCAAACCGGGGATGTTCTGATTGCCGACAATATCTTAGTTAGTCATGGCCGCAAGCCTTTTGAAGGGGAACGAGCGGTGCGTGTTGCTTTGATAGACCCGGTTTATCCCTCAGCAGAGGAGAATCCTCATGCACAGCGTTGAGGCTTTTAACTCGCCAGGCTTGAACTCGCTTCTTGAGACCACTGCACGGCGTTTTGGCAATCGTTTGGCCGTTCAGGATGACAATCATTCGCTTACGTTCGCTGATTTTTTTGAGAAAGTTGGCACCCTTGCTGAAAGATTGCGACTTATGATCAAGCGCGGCGAACACGTGGCCGTGCAACTGCCGCGGGGAATAAATTATATCGTTGCAGCCTATGCGATCTGGGAGGCTGGCGGGGTTTATCTGCCTCTGGACAATCAATGGCCATCATCACGCATTGAGGGGATCTTGCATCGTTCGCACGTGCGGGTACTGATCCATACTTCACAGACGGACCCAAGCTTAGAGCTGACAGAACTGCCTGCAGAAACGCGAGCTGAATCAACAGTGGCTGGCACTCCTGCCTATATTATTCACACCTCTGGTACCACCGGAGAACCAAAAGGCGTAATGGTTAGCCACGAATCATTGATTCATTTGGTAGAGAGTCACCAGCGTGATATTTATCAGGCGCATAACGTCGCCGAAGGGCCTGTGGCTATAAATGCCTCTTTCTGTTTCGATAGTGCGCTAGAGCGTATGGCATTAGTTGCCTTGGGCTATAGCTTACATGTTGTCAGTGATCAGGTAAGAAAATCGCCCTATGAACTAGTCAAATATCTACGCGACAACTTTATCGTTAATGTAGACCTGGTGCCTTCTCATCTCAAAGTACTGCTCAGCGCAGGTCTTAATGAAAAATGTGATGCTTTGCGGCTGGTGATTGTAGGCGGTGAGGCGATAGACGCAGAACTCTGGCGTGAGATTGTCGAAAGTCAGGCCATTTACATCAACGTATACGGGCCTACTGAGAATACAATCAATACCAGTTTTTGTGAGATCCGAGGCGAAACGCCGCATATAGGCCGCCCGTTTAAAAATGTGACATGTCTGCTCCTGAATGAAAATGGAGAGCGTTGCGCGGCCGGCGAGGAGGGTGAACTGTTGGTGGCTGGCCGCCACCTCGCGCAGGGATATTATAATGCGCCGGATCTTACGGACCGGGTCTTTGTCCAAATTGACGGGATTCGTTACTACCGCACAGGCGATCGGGTGCGCCAGAATGAACAGGGAAATCTACTGTATCTTGGCCGCATTGATGATCAGGTCAAAATCAATGGATTCCGCATTGAACTTGCCGATGTACAGCACAATCTTACGCAACTACCCGGCATACAATATGCAGCCGTAACGCCAATCAAACTACCGAATGGCCAAGGATTGCTGGCTTCCATTGTATGGAATAGCGATGCTGCCGAACAAAGTTTTACCAACCTTGAAGCATTGCTTGGTGAGAAGTTACCATCATATATGGTACCGACTCGCTGGCAAAAGTTAGATGCCCTTCCACTTACCGACAATTTGAAGCTTGACCATAAATTACTACTAAGCCACTGGAAGAATAGTCAGGAACAGAGCGGCGAGAAATTCGCTGCCGAATCTATCTCTGCTACTGAACATCAGATTAAAAGCCTTTGGCAAAAAATCCTGAGACAGCCATCCTTATCACCTGATGCCCATTTCTTCGCATCAGGCGGGGATTCGATGGCAGCTATGACCCTGCTGGTTGAGCTCAGGAAGGTGACGCCTCAGGAAGTAAGCCTGGGAGATATTTTTAAATATCCAACTATTCGCAAGATGGCCGCCTGGCTGGATGCATCTTCTGTGCAGGCGGAGAGTAAGTAATGTGTCTGATTTTTGTCCTACCACACGCTGGCGGCGGCGCGCATCACTACTATGGCTGGGCGGAGCACCTTTCTCCTGAAATTCAGTGGGAACCACTCGATTATGCGGGGCATTTTTCCCGTATGGATGAACCGCTGTATACCACTTTTGAACATGCAATTCAGGATCTGGCGGGGAAAATAATCGATCGCGCCTGCGGACAACCATTCGGCCTGTTCGGTCACAGTATGGGCGGCGCGCTTGCATATGAAATTTCGCAATACCTCACCGAGCGGCAGATGGCAGAAGATTTGTTATTCATAGCCATCTCCAGCGCCCTACCATCGAATCGCCGCGATCCTGGCATGACCCGATATTACGAGTTGCCCGATCGGGATTTTATTCAACACCTGATTGACACGGGCGGGATGACGAAGCAAATGGCCGCGGAGAGTGAATTGATGGCGAGCTATTTGCCATTAATTCGGCAGGATTATCGGCTTTATCATCAGTATCAGTCACCGTTGCATCCACCATTGAAAATCCCGCTTTATACATTGTGGGGGGAACAAGAGGAGGATCGTAACGACAATATGCCGGCATGGAAGGATTACAGTCACGCTTTTAATGGAGGTAAATCTTATCCAGGCAACCACTTCTACTGGCGATATTGTCTGGACGCGGTTACCGCTCATATTTCGTCTATCGTTTGCCAAACATTAACAGAACAAGCCGGCAGGACTTAATTATTTATCAGGAATAGCACTATGTCGATTTTGAACAATAAAGAAGTCATCGTAATCATTGATGCCTGGTCTGGTGGCAAACACTTAATCCCTGCATTTCAGGCGCTCGGATATTTTTGTCTTCACGTCCAATCTACATTTCTACCGGAAGTCTTCATCGCCGATAATCAACTGGCTATCGCCCGCAGTGACAGACATATCGTCCATGATGGCAATATTGAAACACTACTTAGTCAGCTGCAGCCTTACACCATCAAGGCTATTTTGGCTGGTAGCGAAGGCGCAGTTGGACTAGCCGATTGCCTGAATGACGCCCTGGAACTCACTTTCAGTAATCAGTTCGAACTATCTGCTGCACGACGTAATAAGTACCTGATGCAGGAACAGCTCGCTCTAAAGGACGTGGCTTCCATCAATCAGCAGCTGGCTGGGCACTCAGATGAATTACAGCAATGGCTGGCAAGTCACGCTCGCTGGCCGGTGGTACTGAAGCCAATACAAAGTGCTGGTACCGATGGGGTATTTATCTGTCATGACCTGGCGCAGGCCCTTCAGGCATTTGACGCCATTCTGGCTAAAAAGGATTTTTTTGGAAGTCCTAATCGGGAAGTATTGTGTCAGGAGTTTTTGGTAGGAGAGGAATTTGTAGTTAATGGCATTGCCTGTCAGGGGGAGTACTTTTTTACTGAATTATGGCAATCCAAAAAACAACAGCGCAACGGTTTCCCGGTATATGAAACGCAGTACCTGCACTATCAGAATGATGCCGACTTTGACGTGCTGACCGCCTATACCGCGCAGGTGTGCCAGGCACTTGGCATTAATAATGGGGCTTTTCATGCCGAAGTAATGATGACTTCGGGGGGGCCTGTGTTGATTGAAATCGGGGCCCGGGTTGCAGGCGGTGCAGACCCTTATATTATCGAAGAGTGTCTGGGGCATTCACAAATAAGCAAATTAGCACAGGCTGTGCTACATCCGGCTAAATTCCTGCAGGAGTGTAGACGGCAGCATGACTTTTCAGGCCATCGACGCGCCGCATATGTTTACATGATTTCGCCTTCCCTGGGTCGGGTGCAAGTCACACCGGAAGCAAAATTCATCAAGATCGACGGCGTTATCAGCGTCAATTATCACTACGCCCCCGGAGATATACAGCAAGTGACCTGTGACCTGTTGAGTTCTCCGGGAGTAATCATTGCTATCAGGGATAACCCTGCCTTACTAAAACAGACGATTGCAGAAATCCGTGAGGTCGAAGCGGATTTTTATCACTTGGGCTTAATGGATGAATAAGGGAGAAAACATGAATCTGGAACTGTGGGTACAAAACATCAGCGCCACATTCCCATGGTATGCGCAATTACTCAGGGATAAGCAGGCAGATCTCAGCCGCCTGGAGTCGCTCCCACTTATTACAGAGGAACTGCTGACGCAGCATTACTACCATGCGGAAAATAGCTTTCACGGAGAGCATCACAGTTATCTGACATCTGGTACCACATCCGGCAAGCGTAAGCGTATCTTTTATTCCGATAATGATCAGCGTATTTATTTGCAACAACGCATGGAGATCATCAGAGATTTTTGCGGAGAAGGGCATACCCGCGCCTGTGCTGATCTGGGTACAGGTCATGCGGCCGCAACAGCCGGAGAAATTTTTCAGGCAATGGGGTGTGATGTCGAATTGATCGATTTCACAAGGCCGATTGAGCAACATATCGAGGTGCTTAACCGCTTCAAGCCTGACATTTTTTTTACAATGCCGATGATACTTGATTCTCTTATAGCAACCGGAAAACTCGATTTTCAGCCAAAGAGGATCATCTTGTTAGGCGACGTTGCAAGTTTGGACTGGCAAAATAAAGTAGCGGACTACTTCCATATTCAACCAGCGCAGGTTTTAGATCTCTTTGGTAGCATTGAAATCGGCTCTATCGCCTTCTATAACCATGCACTCAAGCGTTATCAGTTTGATTCATATGTGCGACCAGAAGTTGTGCCGGTACAAAGTCTATATCCTGGTGCGAAATATGGTGGTGATGGCGGTATTTTACTGCTCACTTCGTTTGCTCGTGAATACTTCCCGGCTGTACGTTTTGTGACTAACGATTTAATTGAAGGATTCGCACAGGAAAATATTGGTGGACGAACCATTTACACTTATCAGCGTTGCTTAGGCCGTTTTGCCGGTGAATTCAAGCACGGTGAAAAAATTAACCTCAGCGATATAAGTGATGCTTTGGCAAATAACCTGCCTTATCACAAATATGATCTCGCCGATCATGAAGGCGGCCTGGTAATTCGCATCGCGGCAAAATCAATTCCGACCGAAGTCAGTGCAGCTATCAAGCATGATCTGTTGGCCCGAAACCCCGATATAGCTCAAATGATTTCTTCCGGATTGGTCGGTGATATTCGTATTCAGTGTGTTGACGCACAGGAAATCACCGGCAACGTCAGTAAACGCCGCTACTAAGTCGCTCTAACAAGGAAAATATATGTGTGGTATTGCAGGGGTCATCAACTATCGTCGCCAGCCGACGCAGCCTTCAATGTTATCGTCAATGTTAGCTTCTCTGAAGCACCGTGGTCCAGATCAAGAAGGTGTCTATCATCAAGAGCATGTCAGCATAGGCATGCGGCGTTTAAAAATCATCGCTCTGGATAATGGCGCACAGCCCTGTTACAGCAATGACGGGCGATATGTTCTGGTATTTAACGGTGAAATCTACAATTACCGGCGTTTACGTGCTGAGTTGATAGCTCAGGGATTTAGATTTGAAACTGAATCCGATGCGGAAGTAATAGTTAACCTCTATCAACGGGACGGTGAAGCCTTTTATCAGCGACTGGATGGCATGTTCGCTCTAGCCATTTACGACAGAATCGACGATACACTGCTACTGGCTCGCGACCCGGCAGGTAAGAAACCACTGTTTTATGCTGTTCATGATGGTATTGTCAGCTTCTCTTCTGAACTGAACTCCTTACTAAAAGATCAACGTATTCCACGCCATATTGATCCGGTGGCGCTGGATTATTTTCTGCGCTTTCGTGTGGTTCCGGGCGATCGCTGTATTTTCCAAAACATAAGTAAAGTGCCAGCCGGTGGAGGTGTCAGCTTCGCGCACGGAAAGGAAAGCCGACAGCATTATTGGCGCGTGAATTACCAGCCAGAGTCGGATGAAAAGCCGCTGGAACAGTGGGTTGACGAGATCGATGAGTATTTGAACCAGGCTATCTCTAAACGTTTGATGGCGGAAGTGCCAATTGGCACCATGCTTAGCGGCGGGCTTGATTCAAGCCTGATTACTGCCATCGCCTGCAAGCAGAGCCGACATAAGCTGAAAACCTTCGCTGTGGGCTTCAATGAATCTGCATTTAGCGAACTGGAGTACTCCCGAAGGCTGGCAAAGGATCTGGGTACAGAGCATCATGATTTCATCATTACACCGGGAGAGGCTTTCGACGCGGCACATGATCTGGTAAAGCACTTTGGTGAGCCTTTTGCTTTTCCTTCTTCAATAGCCAGTCACTTTATGTATCGTCTGGCACGTCAGCACGTGGCGGTAGTACTCGGCGGTGATGGGGCAGATGAATTATTTGGTGGGTATGCCCGTTACTCGTTGGTAGCAAATTTCCCCCATTTACCCGCTGAGCATAAACTGCCGCGCAAGGTTGACCTGTTAAATAAGACATGGCGTGCAGATGCATTCCCCGAATTTTATCAGGCGCTTTTAACCGATGGCGTAGGAGGTCAATTACGCCAACAACTCTATAGCAGATCAATGGCACTACGGTTAGCCGAAGAGGGTAGCGTTGCACAGGTAAGACGCTATCGCGATGAACTAATGATGCACTCAGACCCTCTTTCTGCTGCTATGGAATATGATTTCAATCACTGGATGCAGGAAGCTCAGATGGTCAAGGTGGACATCGCATCAATGGCTAACTCGCTTGAGGTACGCGCCCCTTTTCTGGACAGGCAGATTGTTGGTTTTGGAAGTCGTTTGCCGGGACAGCTCAAACTCCATGCCGGGAAGGAGAAATACCTCCTGCAATGTCTGGCGAAGCGCTACCTGCCAGCCTATATTGTTGACCGAAAAAAACAGGAACTTGCCGTTCCTCTGGAGCAGTGGATGGTATCGTCGATGAAAACCCTCATCATTGATACTCTGACCAGCGAGCAGGCATTATCTCGCGGCTATTTTAATCCTGACAAATTACGCCAATTCGTCAGGGAATTTGACGGTAGCCATAGTTATGCACTGTGGACACTGTATATGCTGGAAAAATGGCACCAACAGTTTTTTGATAATTAGGAGTCATGAATGACGGAGCAGGGTAAGTACCTGGCAGGTGTGTTTTTCACAATACTTTATATTTTAATCGCCTCGACACAAAGCGTGATGTTAAATATCTGGCTGCATGGTGTAAATGTTTTTTTAGTTGTCGGCATGAGCTTTATGGTTGTGACTATGGTTTTTGCTACAGTGGGTTTTGTACGCCAGAGATCAGCATACTCAATGCTATTTACTCAGTGGCGACTTTTGGTGGCATTGAATATCGTCTCAATGTTCAATTGGCTGTTTTACTTCCTGGCCGTTAAGTATCTTGAACCCTCCGTCGCTGTAACGCTGACCCAGGGCTTAGGGCCTGTCAGTATGACGATTTATCTGCTCTCTAAGGGGCAACCGGTCAGTCTGGTGACCCGCTCCTGTCATATGGTCATCTTCATTACAGCGATAGCTATGTGTGTCTATACCGTAACTTTCAGAAATGTTTATACACCGTATACCCGCGAGGAAATGATTGTGGGAATAATTATTGCGACTTTATGCAGCATCAGTATTACTGCTACCGTTGTTATATCAAAACGTTTTGCTGTCGGAAAAATACCCGCATCGGCGCTTTTGTCCCTACGATTTCCATTATTAATCGCGGTATGCCTTGGTATATTGTATTTTCAGCATGGAGTAGTTGTAAACAGCAGCATCCTCTTTGCAATCCTGCTTATTGCGCTCATTGGCGTAAGTGCCTCAATTTATTTTCTTCAAAAAGGAATAGAGCTGGCAACGCCTCTGGCGGTATCTACCGTGCTGGCACTTTCGCCGCTTGCTGTATTTATTATCCAGATGTTTAATTCTCAAACATCTTTCAGCCTGACATTGTTTATGCTGATCATGATAATTGTAAGCGTCTCAATTATATCGATAATCTACGATGCCAGGCAGTTAGGGCGGCGAGCACGTGAAGGTGAAATCTCTCTAAGTAAACAGTAAGCTAGTGAATCAGAAAACGACTTCCACCAAGCTTCGATATCTAAACTGCCCCCAAAAGGCCGATTTTTCGGCCTTTATTTTTATCAAAATAAGACCCGCCCAGCTATGCCGCTGCAGTTACAAACCCTTAGCGGCAGCAAGCGCAATGGCCTGCTGCAATACGCCTTCGCTGACTACGCCGGGTATTACCGTAATGTTCTGAGCAGTGGCATTTTCCGCCGGCATGACAATAATGCCGGGTGTTCCCGTCAGCCCCAGCATCTCAGCCAGAGCTGCATTGTTCTCCGTAATATGGTCAGAAACGGTTTTATCCTCCTCTGAAGCTTCATCTGCACCGGCCGCGGCAGCGACCTTCTCAATGTCTTCTGCCGTCAGTTTTCCTTCGTTATGCCCGGTGCGGTAAATACCATTGTGAAATGCCATGTACGCATCTGCCCCCTGCTTCCGGTAAATACCCAGCCCACGGCGTGAAGACTGCTCTGATTCAGGATAGCGGGCGGCAAATATGGTCCAGTCCCGGAACGCAAAGCGAACGCCGGCGTTTGCAGCCATCACCTTTTCCATCACCGGCGCCATCATGCTGCAGGCGATGCATTCGTAATCGAAAAACTCGGTCACGATGACTTTTGAGTCCGCCGGCCCTTTGACAGGCACGCCATCCAGCTGTATCAGCAGCCGGTGTGTTTTCAGCGCTGACTGCACGTAAGCCTGCTGCTGCATGGCCTGCTGTCGTGCCTGCAGCTTTTTACTCACCTCAATGAGCACGTCCGGGTGCGCGACCAGATAGTCCGCCGCAATCTCACCGATGCGGACCTGCTGCTCCGGGGTAAACGCGTCAGCGCCGGCAGCACCGGCCTGTACTGTAAACAAAGCAGTGCTCATGGCCAGAGCAATGCTGGCCATCTTAAAGGTATTTTTCATGATTTATCTCATATGCCTGCGGAGGCAGGCCGAAGGTGACGCAGCCGCATTGAGGACGGCCGCAAAGGATATTAACGTTCTTTCTGTATGTGACGGGTGATTTCCGGGGCAGGTAACTCCCTCTCAGGCTCCCGCCCCCGCGCTTCAGGGGGCAGGCTGACCTGCGCCTGCTGGTTGAGTTCGCGCGCGGCACTGGCCAGCGCCGCTGACGGAATTTCCGGCTGAGCCGTTTTAACTGCAGACCGCGAACGGTTAAGTTCTTCCTGAACCTGGCGGACAACATCAGCCGGGGGCGCGCCGTCGCTGCCTCCTGCGGCAGCCTGCCTGACACTGTCCGGTATACCGCCTACCGACAGCGCACCGAGCACGGCGCGCACCGCAGCATCAGATGAGGCATCCGGCGTATCCGCCAGTGTCCGGGCAGCCTGTCGGACAAGCGCGCTGTAATCCGGCCGGGACTCGCCCGGAAGACGGGGCAGTTTCTGTTCCATAACTTCTGCCACACGCGCTGCAAGCTGCACCGCCAGCGTAACCTTATCCATCCCGTCCGGGCCTGGTGGCACTGCCGGCAGGCTGCTTTTTTCCATCAGATTGTCATTACTGACTGATTTTATTGCACTGCGCAGCGCAGCCTGCTCATCCTGCTCTCTCTCCGTTCGCGGCAGAACAGCGAGCATTTCCTGCAACTCAGCTTTCACCTGGCTCAGAAGCGTGGCGTCGGACGACGCAGCTCTTCCAGGTTGCCACCCGCCACCTTCAGAAGCTGTGCGGATGGAATCTGACGTCCGTGCACTATCAATACTCCCGCTTCCGGCTTTTCGCGCGCTGCGGCAAATCCCTGTGTGAGATCGGTGACGAGCACGACCTCGCCACTGCGACTTTTCTGCAGCATGGCAGCCTGTGCACCCTCCGTTGCCAGCTGACGAAACTGGCCGGGATTAATAACGCCCTTTTCATGGCGCAGCGGAACCAGCGTCAGGCCGGCTGCTTTGCCGTTACCGTCATAAGCCGGCAATGCCAGATGCGGATCCGGATACTTGCGTGTGGGTGGAATAATGCGGGCCGTAACCGGTGCACCGCCGAGTCCGTTGCCGTTCAGAAACGCCCGCCCGATGGCGGTTTTCGTCAGCGGCTGGCCCATCGTCCATATGGCGCGGGCCTGCTTACGCTCAGTTTCCGGCGACAGCGCATCGTGGGCGGTTTTAAAGCCCTTTTCTTCCCGGATTAACGCTTTTTTCCAGAGCTCCACGTTATCGGAGTAAACCTGCACGTGCTCTTTAGCCCTCGACAGGCTGATATAAAATGCCCGCATTCCGCTCATCATGCCACGGCGGCCGGTGGCGCTCTCCAGCGCGATAACAAAGCGACTGCTTGCGCCCTGAGCACCATGACCGGTCACCGCCCACGCATAGTCGATATGCTGGTCAGCCAGAGTATTGCCCGGAGAAATCACCTTCTCACCTGACGCACCTTTCAGTACGACATTTCCATTGTCATGCAGCGCCGTCACCCGGTACTGTTCATGCGCCGCATGGCCTGCCTGCCGCTGAGTTTTGGTCATACGGACGCTGTCACCAGTACGCAGTTCAAGGGTCTGTTGCCAGAAAACCTCGATTTCAGTCGCGTTAAGCTCGGCAGGCGAGTTATAGCGCATCCGGCCATCCTCGTCCCGCAGCAGCACGTTCTTCGTGCCGCGGTCCAGGCCTGTGACCTTCAGGTAACGATCGCCGCTCAGTACAATATGGCCGACCTTCCAGGCATCAAACCTGTTAAAGTCATGGCGTCCGCTGGTGACCCGCTCAAGCACCGGCACTAGGACTGCCTTCCCGCCCAGCTCATTTGCCTCCGTCATCGCCCTGTGAATACCCGCGTTCAGTGCGCGTCTGTCGTCATTCAGTGAGGTCACGATAAGCGTATCTTCACGTGCAGACGGCGTGCGGCTCATGTAGTCGGCCACGATTACATCATGGACAAGGGGCGCCCTTTTTCCGTCGGGGCCGGGCAGTTCATTGCCATTTTCATCCTTTGGCGGCGGCGGAACTTCAATAACGGAACGTTGCGGCGCCTGGCTGCCCGCCTGACGCGACACCACGGCAGGGGATACGCGGTCAATTTTCTCCAGCGCCGCCGCGGCCTTGTTCTCAATGACGCTGTAAACCGCGCCGCGCAGATCGTCGCTGAGCTGGCGCTTGATTTCCTTCATCACCGCAACATCAATCGGGCTGCGCTCCTGCAGGAGGCGGAAGGGGGCACCGCTCTCCGGTGATTCGAGCTGAGCGACGTCGCCCACCATGACAGCACGGCCATTGCCCGCCGCGATGGCGCGCAGGGCCTCAGCCGTGTCCTGATTACCCAGCATGGAGGCCTCGTCGATGAGAAAGAGCGTATTGTCATAACTGACCTTTTCGCCGGCGGCGGTGCGCTGCTGCCAGTCAAGCAGAAATGACTTCATGGTCTGACCTTCAATACCGATGCTGCGCATTTCTTTCACTGCACGGTGCGTCGGTCCCAGGCCGATAACGACTGGCCGTACGGTTTCGGGCAGTGTATCAATGGCCGTTTTGACAGCGTCAAACTGCGTGGTTTTACCCACCCCTGCGTAACCCTGTACCGCCGTAAAGCGGTCAGCACTCTCAAGGATAAGTGCGGACGCGTCGCACTGTCCGGCTGTCAGGCTGGCGGGCAGTACGGCTGCAGCACTGGTCATCAGCGGTGTCAGGACGTTCTTTCCGGCCTCAATTTCCCTGACGATCGCTTTCTCCATCTCCCATGTGGCACGGGCTACATAGCGGATTTCGCCGTCATACGGTACCTTAATGAGCTCCCCGGCCTGCTCTAACCGGATTATTTCTCCGCCGACCCCGCCTGTGCTGCCAAGAAATTCGGCCGCTTTTTCTATCAGCTGCGCAAACGGAAAAGCGACATCCCGCATATTAGATACTGCCCGTGAGACCGCCTTTTGCGCATCAGTCTGAATGCCGGCTTTCAACGCGCCCATCGCTTCACCGGCCTCCTCCCGGCCGCTCAGCTGGCGGACCAGCTCCAGCGGTGTACGGTTATCCCGCAGGCGCCTGAGCTTCTCTTCCGCACGACCCAGCGCTTCGCCGGTATAAATTTCAGCCTGGTTTCCAGACTGCGCCAGCGAATTCATCATGTTGGCGGACAGGTCGCGGGCGCCAAGTGACGCAAGCACAGTACCCGTCTCGCTGTCCCGGCTACCTGGCGCGCTGACGTAACCGTGGGTAACGTATAACGGGCCATCCGTACTGAGGCGAAGCGGACGCTTCTGCCCGTCCCGCTGAACCGTCAGCATGCCATTTTCCACCGACGTTACCCTGAGCCGGTCGCGCGCCCTGACGCCGGCTTCTTTATCGGCTGCGAGCGCAAAAAGTTGCTCACCTGGCGCCACGCTGAGGGTGACACGCGTGAACAGGCGCCAGTCGCCGGTCAGGGCTGTCATTTTCACCCGGCTCAGCACGCCGTCACCGTCAATCAGGGTCAGCATGCGCGTATCCTCATGCACACGATCGATGACATAGTGACGCGTTTCCTCTTTTTCCGTGCGATCTTCAAGTACCATACCTGCCCGGTAGGTAGACGGAAGCCGGCGTTCTTTGGCGGAAGCAAAAACAGGGCTGCGAGCCTCGACTTCTGCTGTATCACGCCCGAGTTTGCCGGCGTTCTGCAGCGCGTCGCGGATGACGCTGGTGAGCTGCTGCTGTTCACGGGCACCCGTCACGACAGCGGTTACAGGCGCGTCTCCGCCGCTGAGTTCGGCATAGCGATCGGCCAGAACCTGATACCGCTCGCGCTTGTCCTGAATACTCAGCACCCGGACGTCCATTTCAGGTGCCGGGGTGCTCAGCGTGAGGCGCTCCGCCCCGGCTGAAGCCAGTACGGAAAGCGCACTGGCGTTAGACTGACGGCCGGCGCTGTCAAGGAACAGCAGCTGCGCGTTCTTTTCCCGCGCCTCGGCGGTCAGAACCAGCACTTCTTTCAGCCCGAGTTTTTCCGCGCCCTCAATAATCAGCGTGCTCTGCACGCCGAGGCTGAACGTGCTGTCCAGCACGCGGCTGCGCGACAGCAAATCGTTCTTCAGCAGCGGGGATGTCCCAAAGCTCAGCGCACGCTCTGCGGAGCTGGACAGCACTTTCACGTCCCGCCCCTGCTCCCGTGACATTGTCACCAGCTCCTCGGTAGTTTCGCGCAGGCGCTGCACGGAAGCTGGCGCATTCAGAATGGCCACCGGTGATCGCGCCACTTTTTCAAGATGTGCCGGCGGCGCTTTTGAAAAGATGCGCATATTCGCCACTTTATTCTCTCTAAGGATTTCTGCCGTCAGCGACTGAACAGAGAGTTCATCAAGTAGGTGGATCTGTGAGGTAAACACGCCCTTTTCGCCGTCAAGCGGTGTCAGCAGGTCTTCACTGATTGCCTGATCGATGGCCCTGCGCAGGTCTGGCAGCTTCTGCTGCGTTTCACCCGCATCGTGGGCGGTCAGCAGCAGGTCACCATAGGTAAAGCGGGTCCGGCTATCGCTCAGCACGGAAATGGCAGCGCGGACCGCGTCCATCGCCGGCACAGGGGCGTCCTGCACCTCACCCGCTTCAGGACGGGACATTTCACGTTCACGCGCTTCATTCATGACGCCCTGAATGTCAAAGCCGGTATCTTCCATCTGACGCTGCCAGCGCGCCTGCAGCCGGGCACGGCCGTCAGCAGTTTCAGGTTTGGCGATCGGGTCATCTTTAACCTGTGCTGACGGCGTTGATATGTCCTTATCCGCTGTAACAGCCGCTTTTTCTGCGGCTGACACCGCGCTCTCAGGACCAGACTCTGCCGGCACGTCTCTATCCTCTGCTAACGGGGCTAACGTTTCTTTATCCGCTGTTGCAGGGATTTTATCTGTTACTGCCGCAGCCCGCTCCGGCGCAGGCTCAGCCTGCACGGGTATGGAGGAAGATTTAGGCCGGGTGCCCCCCGGTGCCGCCTCGTCCTCACCATAGCGGCTGATGTCCTG
The DNA here is from genome assembly GCF_037152305.1 of Pantoea sp. AS142. NCBI lineage: Bacteria > Pseudomonadati > Pseudomonadota > Gammaproteobacteria > Enterobacterales > Erwiniaceae > Pantoea > Pantoea sp. AS142. The sequence continues at coordinate 36,776 of NZ_JBBCMO010000015.1, forward strand.
CTTGCGCTGGCGCGTATCGAGTGCGGCCACGTCGCGGCTCTTCAGCGAGGCATCCTCGCCAGCGCGTGCGTGGATTTCCCGGTGGCGCGAGGAAAACTCATCCAGCACCGCTTCCGTAAAGCCCTTTATCTCCCACAAATCATGACGGCCGCCGGTCGGCACGGTTTCATAGCCGATAGCCTCAGCCTTACCTTTAAGGACATTACGGTAAATTTTGCCGTACGTTATCTGGTTGCGGTATGCCGTTTCGATAAAGCCGGCACCGTGAATGGTGTCGGTGGCCAGCGCCTTCCATTTGCCGTCCAGCTCCGTGACGTTGGCCATCACCGCGTGCGTGTGGATCTGCGGATCGAGGTTGCGGGAGGTATCGTGCGTGAACAGGGCGGCGACCATTTTTCCGCTGGTCACGATGCGCGTGACGCCCTCCTTCGTGTCCCGGGCGCTTACCGTCTGCTCCATGATGGCCAGCGTCTCTTTTACTGCGTCATGGTGTGCCTCCAGCAGGCGTTTATCGCCGCCGGCAAGGATAAGCATCGAGACGCTTTTGGGTGCTGAAAAGGTAAAGTCGTGCCCCGGGCGATGCACGTGGGCACCCTGCACCTCCTTACCCAGCATCACGCCGTTGGGCAGATTGCCGTGCAGAATGTCCGTGAACGTATCCAGGTCAACCGGTCCCTCAAGCCCGAGTTCGCGCGCACCCTCCCCCATCCACTGCGTGGGCATGTCATCCAGAAAGTAATAGTTATCCTTGCTGCTGTAGTAGCCGGCAGCGTCGGCGGCCGAGGCCACCGGAGCAACGGTCATCATCGTTCATACCCTCCCGGGTCAAGGCTGTCACTCATCTCCTGATACGCGTCGTAGTCGTCGCGATGTCGCAGGATGTTCTTTTCGTCATCGGCCATGCGTGCGTTGGCGTCGCTGTACTGCCGGGCATCAGCCTCTTCGCGCTTTTCCTGGTCGGTTTTTCGCGGGCTGATGTGCCGGACGATGAGGCGGCCGCCGTCGTCTTTTTCCATCTGCATGCTGAGCTCAGGCGCTTCACCCTGCGCCGCGCCGTCCTGCGGCACCGCCTCCTCAGCGTTGCTTTCACTGCTTTCTGCTGCTGTAGCCCGGCTTTTACGGCGCGCCAGCATATCGAGTGCGCTGGGTCCGGACGGTTTTGGTCTGATAACGGGTCGTACTGCGGGCTGCGGCGTTTCCGATGGCGACGCTTCTCCCCCGGTGTCTGACGGCGTGACCGGCCGGACAGGTGCCGGCGGCGTCATTTTCGTTTCAGGCGGTGCCTCTACCGCAGCCTGCTTTGCCGGCATCGGCTCAGCCTCAGCCGCGATGACCGGCGCGGGTACAGTACGTAGCGGGAACGGGCGCACGTTTGAGGGCGGCGGCGTATCACTCACAGCTTCTGATGCGGGTCGTGCCTGAGCCGGCGTCGCAGCAGGTACTGGCGTCACAACCTCCCGCTCAGCAGGTGAAATCGGACGACTCACGGGCGGCTCAGCTTTTAACGGTGCGGCAGCCGGTGAAGCAGGTACGGTCTCCGGCCCGGATGTGGCGGTGGTGCGGTCACCGTTTTCCAGTATTTCTTCGCCGGTCGGAAACGAAATGTTCGCCGCGCGGGAGCTGCGTTCGTTGCTCTTGATGATTTGTTCGAGCTCCGGACTCAGCCGGTCATGAAAGTCACGCTCAATCAGCGCGGGGTGATATTTTTTCTGTTTGCGGTACTTCAGGTTCAGCTTCACCACCGGGTACTCGCCCGGAAGGCGCACATAGAACTGCAGGTTTGGCATTTTCATAATCTGGTCGTAGTCCACGATAGGCTCATTGACCTTGTCCTTACTGATCGAGATACCATCACGCACCTGGTCAAGGCCGTAGCTGTTCTGCTCGCGCGCCTCACGCCGGCGCTGATGACCCAGTTCCTCCTCCACGATTTTGGCCACCTCAGCGCTCGGCGAACGGCCATAGGCGCGGGTGTTCAGCAGGTCAAAGATGGCTTTGGCCATCTCGCGGCCGTAGATGTGGATTAGCTGCGGCATGTTCTGAATGCCCAGCACGAAACAGCCGCCGAACTTGCGCGCCTCGGCCAGCGTTTCGTTGAACTCCGGTATCTTCTGCAGGCTGGCAATCTCATCGCCGATAAACCACACGCGCCTGTCGCTGTTCTCGCCCATGCTCTGCAGCAGCAGCGTGGCCAGCGACAGCCACATCGATATCAGGGGGCGCACAGCCTTGCGGTGGCGTGCCGTTGTGGAAATAAACAGCCAGCTGCTGTCGTACTGCGCATCGGTCATCCACTCGCGGATGCTGAATTCCGGCTTACCCTCTTTATCCAGCCCCTGCAGGTAGCGCAGCGACTTGGCGTAGTTGGTCAGCACCGAGCGGATAGAGATGGCGGTCTTCTCGATTTTTTCCTCAACCAGGTTGGCCGACGGGGTGTTCTTCAGAAACTCGCGCAGGCTTTTCAGGTCGATGGAGAGACAGGTTTTCAGGAACGTTTCGATGCTGCGGTCAGGACGGGACGCGAACTGCATGGCCGTGTCGCTGAAGATGGTGCGCGATGAGGAGACCCAGAACGGATCGGAGTCGCCCTCAACCGGCATCAGCGCGGCCGTCATGTTCTCGTAATCCACCACGTCCTGCGCCTCGCGCCACAGCACCCAGTTCTCACAGCGCCTGTCGTGCGCGTTCAGGATTTTGTCCAGGCGCTCGTCGTAGTGGGTCTCAATAAACGTCCCGCCGGAGTCGTAAACAATCGCCCGGTCGCCGCGCCGGCGGATGTAGTCCAGCAGCCAGCGGATGAGGGTGGACTTACCGACGCCGATGGTGCCGTGAATGAGATAGTTCATCACCTCGGCGTTCTTCACCATGTTCAGGCCGCCAATCTGCAGATCAGATTTCTCACCGGCCTTTTTCAGCAGCCGGTTGACCTCTTTAAGCTGGTCAGTAAGGGTCATGCCCGAGATAAACTCGTCCTCACTCTCCCGCTTACCGATGCGACCCACATACCAGGCAATAAGGCACCAGAGCAGGCTGGCGGCAATACCGCAGGCGCTGGCGATAAAGCGCAGGTTCGTCAGGAACTGGCGGCCCATGTCCTGCATCCACGGATTGGACAGCAGCTGCGCCGGCGTCAGCTTTATCGCGCACAGCTGCGCACTTTCATCGCAGTGCCAGAAGATGTCCCATGTGGCTTCGGCCGCACGCGGGGACAGGTCCAGCAGAGAGTGGCTGGGCCACGCTGCCCAGTACCAGAAGCCGTTACGTAGCACGTCATCGGGCGTCGTCAGCCAGAACACCGCGCCGGTGGCCACCACGAACAGCAGCAGCATCCAGTGGAAAATCCAGTTGCTGACCTGCACAAACATCCGCAGCCGGTAGGCCGTCATCTGGCCGCCCTGCGTCAGGTATTTGGGTGTAAAACTCATGGGTAACTCCGGATAGCACGCAGGTGCAGCCCGCCCGTGAGAATCGGGCAGGCTGACGACGAAAGAAAAGTGGAAGCCGGGCCGCTCGGGCCCTGGAGATTATTTCAGCGTGACGGACGCGAGGGTGCGGATAAGCCCCGCCCGGCGCAGCAGCCAGACACCAGCCATGACGGGGATAGCACAGGTGAAGACAAACAGATTCCAGCAGGCCAGCGTGAGCCCGGAAAGCACGCAGCCGGCAGTCATTACCAGCAGAACCAGCAGCAGCGTGATAACGCCCGGGGGCATCATGTCGCCCTGCACCATGCGGGTGGCGAGGTCCCAGGCATAAAGATGGCTGTGTGACATGATGGTTTTTACGATATCCGGCCCGAACTGCCACAGCACGATGGCGCTCCAGGCGAAACACAGGGTTAACCAGATAACAATTGTGCGTGCCGCACCGTTGAGAGTGAGCATAGATATTTCCTTCAGAAATTTAAGGTCGGGGATGAAGTACAGCCGTTACAACGCAGACTCCGGCGCGCTGCGGGAAAGGCACCCCGCTGAGCATGAGGGATATAGGTCGGTTAAATCTGAGCCACGCTTCCGCTACCCCGTATATCAGGGAGAAACGTGGAAATATGAGGTCCCGTAAGGGAGGAGGGCAGCACCCGTGGTGTTGACGCTGCCCCGGTGTCCGCTGCCCGGGGGGCGCAGACGGGGGTTGGCAGGCGCCCCGTTGTCAGGAGAGATTTTCTTATTTCCCCCTTAAGGCGCATGCCGCCGGCTTTGCAACCGGTCATGACTTAATACCAGGAATTTCAGCACCCTGCAAGCTGCTATATCTTAATAACTGTCTCCCTGACAGTTGCAGAAGCAGCTAAGCAGTATCTTGCGTTACATGATGCCGGCGACTGATTTAGCCAGCTGCGCTTCAAGAACAGGCTTTGCCTCTTCAAACTTCAGGTTCACTTTATTAGCGTTTGAAACGACGCGGGTCTGATACTTCATACGGTTGCCTTCTTCACTGCTGGTCTGCAGCTTGAGGCCAGAGTTTCCCTGCCTCAATGCTGCCACATTATCTGTCGTCACGGCTGCTTTGCTGCGTTCGGAAATCTGTAGATCGGTCACCATCGTAAAGTTCGTGTCCTCGACCAGAGCATCTGCTGCCATTCCCGCAAGCCCCGCGGCCAGGCCTATGCCCAGAATGGCTCCACCTGAATTACTGTTATAAGCAGTAATCCCAGCACCAAGAGCAGCCCCCGCAGCGGCGCCTTCATACCCTGTCGACAGGAAGCTTTGTGCCTGCCGTAAATCCATCTTCTCTGCTTTCAAAACGTTAGCCTGAATCCAGTAATAAGCAGCATCAGGGCTGGAGGTCACGGTATAGCCTTTTGCACGCAGGTCCTGCGCCAGTATCGGCTCAAGATCACTCATGTCTTTATCAGAGGTATTTCGCACCTGCAGATAAACCGTTTTCTGACTGGATGGCTCCAGCCAGACGGTCTGGCTCATCTGCGTTTTGACATCGAGATTGCGTTTTTTAATAGCTGTACTCATGGCACTACAGCCGGAAAGCATAAGACAGGCAGCAGCAGTCGCTGCCACGAAGACATTGCGGTTTTTCACAGGTGCATCCTTATTTAACAGAGAAAACGGAAATGGCGCGCCCCTGGGCACGCTGTATTAACTGGAAGAATTTATAAAGAAAACCCCTTCAGCCAGAATGGCGGAAGGGGTATTAGCAGGAACTGGGTGTCTTAGATGTTTTTAATAATCTTAGCGAATTTGCTCATTGCGCCAGCAATACCATAGCGTGTTAATTCTGAACTGATAATAGCCTGCATGATGAGATGACTTATCAAAAGCATGAATGGCGCTGCATAAAATAACTGCGGATTCCAGGCTGCCATTAACGCGAAAATGCCATTGCCAAAGATTGCTGCTATACAGGTATTTTTGTATGTCCGGCTTAACTTCTGTACCAGTAGCGATTTACTTCTCACCGTCTGAGGTATAGCGGTCAGCAACAGAAACGGAGTATAAGTCATAGCCATAATCGCTAAAGATAAGATTAGTGTGAAGCCACCGAAGGCCAGCGTCAGCCCCTGATAATGCAGCGTCGGGTTAATCCACACATCGTCTGGCGGCACAAAGCTATAAATGATGTATGCGAACGATAATGCATACAACGACAAACAGGTTACCGGAAAAGCAGCACTCAATTTCATTGCATCAAGTGCATTTGGAACTTCATGTTCGCCAGATGCAAAACTATTAAGCAGATAATCTGCGTCCTTCTTGATATCGCTATACATCATCCCAGCCCCCCTTACTTATCCGGCACGCCGTCTAAGCTCCGCTATTTTTCTATCAAAGTCATCGCCCAGATTGTCTTTGGGTTTCTGGCCCTGCTCATTTAACTCTTTATTATGACCCGCTTTGAAATTTCCTTTAGCAGAATCATGTTCATGCTTAAGTATATCACTGGACGTCTGAACAGTGGTTTTATTTTCGGCGATTTTACCGTCATTTTCCCTGAGAGTTTCCATAAGGCCAGATCTTTGTGCTGCGACCTGATTGGCGACATTATTCTGAATGCCGGTGCCTGCGGCCTGCTCGCTCACACGTTTTGACCCGTTGCGGAAATCTTCTCTTATTTGTTGTGAAGGTGCACCGGCCGGAACGCTGAGATTCCGCTCTCCCTGCCGCGTGCTGACTTCCGCTGCCTGCCCTTTCATGACGACAGCATTCTGCGACGAATCTTCAGCGGGTCCATGACTGTCAGCCGGCGAGCTGCCCGACAGGCCCTGTCCGGAAGCCTGTGCGCCGGCCGGAAGCGGGCTTCCACTCCCGGCAGATGTCCCTGCAGCATCCAGCGAACGTGATGGCTGCAGCGGCTCACTGTTAACCTGGTCAGTCCGTGCGCCATAGTTACGCATGATTTCAGGTTCCAGCCGCTCATGCATAAATTCAGTAGCTGCGCCCTGCGCGCTTCTGACGTTTGTCAGGATGTTCTGGGCGTCACTGCCATATTTAGCAGTAGTCCAGTCCACAAACTCCTGATTGTAGTTGGCGTCCAGGCTGGCACTCTGCGTCTGGGAAAGAGTGGCCATGCGGCTGAATTCCTGACTGCGCGTGCTGCTCTCGGTGTACTGATGGTACTGACTCTTCGCATCATTAAGCGTCGCTGCGAACTGCTGAGCGTTAGAGCTGGACTGATTATCAGTATGACTCCCTGAATCGCTCAGACGGGTCGATGTCACCATATCCATGCCCTCGCGGAAATCACGTGCCTCCTGACTGCTCTGGTCGCGGCGACTATCACGCCCCTCTGAGTGACTGTCCTGCGTACCGTGCGAGCTGCCGGTAGTGTGACGAAGGTCAGCACTGATACTGGCTTCTCCTCCGGCGCTGACGCCGGTCGCCCACTTGCCGAGTTTACCCGCCAGCTGGTCACCGGAGTCAAATTTAACCTGGCCTCTGACACCCGTTCCAGCACTGCCCTGATTGGTGATATCCATCAGCTGGTTGTAGGCCTGCTGTTCAGAAACATTGTGCGACTTCGCATAGTTCTCAACGGCAGACTGCATTTTACTCGCGCCTTTAGAGACATTCGTTGCCACACTGTTGTCGCTGCCCTGCGTCATGCTGTCGCTGTTACCGCTCTGTTGAGTCAGCTGGTTCATCTGCTGGAAGCCGCTGGTCACGCTGTGGTTATAGCCATCAAGCGAACTCTGCGCCTGCTGCTGCGCCTGCCGTGCCTGCTCGGAGAACCCGCTGCTGGCGAGAGAACTGAGCCGCATGCTGACAGGCAGGTTTGATATCGCCTGACTGGTATCCACTACGGTGTGTCCGTCAGCCGTCTGTGTCATCATCGCGTTATTGCCGGTCTGGAAGCCCTGAGATCCCGAGCGGCGCAGCATGTTGGTATCAAACTTGTTGGCACTGACATTATCCATCGACATGTTATTAAACGACCAGTTGCCGTCCGCCGTCGTGGAAGCCTGTCCGCCGGTCGCAAACGCCGCCGAGCTCATCACTCCGCCAACGGCCTGTGAGGCCACAGACGCCGCTCCTTTGGTCAGGAAAAAGGCGAGCACCGGTATGGACATGCTCAGATAGCCCGCGATGTTGGCCGCGTCTGAGTGCTGCAGCGCGACCTGATCCTGATTGGCCAGCACCAGCGGCGTGGCCCCGGTCTTCGTCTGCAGATAGAAGTTGGCCAGCGAGTTAAGAATGGCGAACATCACCGGCCACATGGTGAAATAAACGAAACCGCCGGCGTACAGCTTCAGCGTTTTAAGCCCGAAGATGTCGTGATTCACCAGCGCAAGCGCGATGACCAGCGGGAACAGCGCAATCAGTACCAGCATCATTAGCGACTGGAACATCGGCAGCGTACGCGACGCTATCACGCCACCCGCGCCCCAGCTGATGCGCTGCTTGGTCATGCTGGACTCAGTGGCCAGATTCAGCAGGTTGGCCGTATCGGAAGAGCGCGCCGCAAAACCTTTCCAGCCGTCACGGATGGCCGCATTGGTGATGTTATTACGCATAATCTGCGCTGCGCTCAGGCCGCCTGCATAGAAGAAGTTGTAACTCTCATCCATCGCGTTACCGAGCAAAGTATCCCCGCTGACGCGGCTGCCGAACACGCGCGTGGCCAGTGCATGCCAGGTTGTGCCGCCGATGCGCACGTCCGCCCCGATCAGATTTTTGACGACCGCAGCCGCCTGCTGGCAGGTGATAAACTGCCGGCCGCTGCCCGTATCCTGATACAGACCGCGCAGCGGGCTCGGGTTATTCGTAATCAGCGTCAGCGGATCGGTGCTGTTCAGCAGCTGTGACACGGTATATTTGTTATTCAGCAGGATATCGCCCACCACGCAGTTTTCCACGTAGTTGGTAAGCATGCCGGCCAGCTGCGGATTCTGTGACCGGAAGTCCGTGGTCTGTGCCACAATCTGCGAACCGAACAGCATGCCGGACTTCGTATAGGTCAGCGAGTCCGGCCGCGAGAAGCTGTACTCATAAAGCCGCGCCACGCCGAACTGCACTGACGTGGTCAGCCCGGCGATGAAGGCCAGGCCGGCCGGCACGTTATCCACCTGATAAACTGCCGCCGGATCGGTGACATCAAGTATCTGCACGCTGCGCTTCGGAACGAGCAGCACCGACGTGATAATAAAGAAAACGGCCAGCCAGCTGGCAAACACCATCGGGTTGCGCGATTTGATGAAGCTGAAGATTACGCCCAGCACGCCAAAAAGCCCGGCGATACGTTTTAACGTGTCATAGGTGTCGCTGCCGATGACGGTAACGACGCCGTTAAACACCTGACGCCACATGTCACCGCCGTAAATGGTCCAGACCTCAGTCATTGCCCGTTCCCCACTGATAGTTGCCCTGATAGGACGTCGAGATAATGGTGGATACCTGCTGCTGCAGGTACTGCATGTTGCGATCGATACCGTCCAGCGCGTTCTGGTCGGCGGTACTCTGCAGCTTCATCTGTGCCAGGAGCGAGGTTGCAGCCAGCACGTTGTTACGCAGCTCGCCGGCTGCCTGCTCGGGGAAGTTTTTACCGGCCAGTGACTGGCTCGCCTGTTTTACCAGCTCCTGCAGGTACTGGATCATCATGTCCTGCGCGATAAAGTCGGCGACCTGTATCAGGTAGGTCGGGCTCATGCCCATGCTGCGGGAGTTGGTCAGGTATTTCAGCACCGGCACCGAGGTGGTGTTGATGAAGCCTTTCTCTCTGTCCGACAGGCCGGTATCGGCCGTGAGCTTGCTATCGATAGAAATCATCAGGTTTCTTACCTGCGTCACCAGCGCCACATCGCTGCTGACCGTGACGCTGGCCACCGTCGGCCCGAGGCACAGGTCCTGCTCATCACAGCCGTACATCTTCGCGGTGCCGCCGCGCATCAGCACGGTAATGATGTCGCGGTTATCAACCAGCGGCGTCAGGACGGTGACCTGTCCGGCTTTATTGAAGATGATGGAGCCCACTACGCTCATCACCAGTTCCTTCAGCTGGCGGTTACCGTCGAACAGGTGATTGCGGCCCAGCGCGTCCCAGATGAGATTTTTGTTTTTCAGCACCTGATCCTTCATGTTGGCGGACGCCCGGCCGGTGACGCTGTCACCCTGACCGCCCACGGTGCAGCCCTGACGCGACGCCGCCCAGTCGGAGAAAATGTTGCTCTCACCTGCAATGTCCTGACAGATTTTCTGGTTCGATACCTGAGACACCGGCCACAGGCCGCCGATGATGCCCTGCGCGGCCTGACAGGAGCTCATGTTGGCGGAGTTCACGTCCGAGGCGAGTTTCTGCAGAAAGTCTTTGGCCTGCTTGAGCTCCGGCACCATCGTCTGCAATGCCAGGTCAAAGGCGTAGCCCGCAGCATTACTCATGATCTGCTTAACGAATCTCTGCAGTTCGGCCCCGTTGATGTAGGAAAAGGCGCCCAGATAGGAGTCAATGCCACCGCAGCCGGCGTTGAGTGACGGTACCTGCATCGAAATGAGCTGCACCTGTTTGACCGGGTTACGCAGATAGATGGAGCCGCCGGTAACGTAGCCTGCGGCCTGACCCTGCCATGCCTGCGCCTTTGAGACGTTGCCGTCAAAGCCGAGGCTGCCAAAGTAGCCGTTCAGGTCACCCTGCACGTCGGCAAAGGCCGGCGCACTCAGGGTAAGCGCAGCCAGAGCGCCTATTAGGAACTGACGCAGATTCATGATGTTTTCCCCGCCTGCAAGTGTGTACGTTCTGTCATTGAAAACTCCGTTCATTCATAAATCCGTGCCGGCGCAGGGTGATGCTGGTCAGCACGCCGCAGCCGAAGCCACCGGCAAGGGAGAACAGGAACAGCAGCGGATAAAGCTGCAGACCGCTGAGCACCAGCGCGTCAGAACCGTAAGTCATGCCGTCCATACGGCCGGCAATTTCGCAGGCGAGCCAGGCATACAGGCCGGCGGCGGCCAGCAGCGAGGCGCAGACAAGCAGCAGCGCCGTCTCCAGCCGGGAGAGCGTTAACGTTTTTTCAGTCATGGGTATTCCGTCGGCGGCACTGCCGCCCGTATTACTGCGGGGTAAGTAAGGTACTGCTCGGGACCGGACCCAGCGTGTCCGGCGGGAGGTTATCGATATCGGCTTCGATCATCTGCGCCAGTCGCTGGCTCATGGTTCCCATGTCCGTCTCCCCCTGAAACAGCGGGTAGGCCACGTTGGTGTTCACGTTAACCATAAAGGTGGTCGGCGTGGCGATGGGCAGCCCGTTGCCGAAGAAGGTCAGGATCTCACCGGCTATCGGCTCATTCGGTCCCGCCTTGCGCGGGATAAGCGCCACCGGAAAGGCCGTATCCCCGTAGCCGTCAAGGCTGTAGGGATACACCTTGATTCCCTCTTCATCGGCCCAGGCCTTCAGCTTCGGGTCGAACTCCGCGCTGTTCTTACAGCTCCGCTGCATAAAGACCACCACCGCATAATCGTTCAGGTTGACCTGCCGCCCGTCGGTGAGGGACATTATTCTGGGGGGCTTTACGGGTGCCGAACGCACCGGGCGGGTCCCGGGCAATCCGAAATCCGGCAGCTGCGCACCGCGCTGCCCCTTCGCCTGCTCAAGCGCAGCAATGTCCGAGGCCACCGACGCCTGTGCGAATACCGGCAGCGTCAGCAGTACCATCAGCAGCACGTTAAGCCTCATGATGGCCTCCCCGGCCGCCTCGCGACCTTCGCCAGGCAATCAGCTCCGCGATGAGGCCCAGCGCAACCAGAACCAGACAGGCTACCGAGACGCCGGCAAGCACGTCGTACGTGAAGCTGACTGACCACGCCAGCAGCTGGCGCAGGCAGTTAAAAATGATGCCTGACATGAACAGTAAGATGATAAGAGGTAAGCGGTTCATTTACGGACTCCCTGAGCGTGGCGGCGCAGGGTCCGCACCGCCACGCCGGCAATAATGGAAAACAGTACGCCGGTGAGGTAGAGGCTGCGCAGTGTACTGTCAGTCTCTGTTGCCCATGCATCACGGCTCTCTGCCGCCTTCACACACTTGGCAGGCGGGGGGGCAGGCCTGATATCTCTGCTGACCGGTACGGCCTTATCCCATGATGTATCAGGAACGGACGGCCAGGACTCCACGCGTGTGGCCTGCGAGGCGCAACTCCACACCTGCCCTGCCGGAGCATCGCGTATCAGCCTTTCGGCCTCGCTCACCAGCAGATGCCCGGCGCCACCGGCGCTGTGCGCGCTGAGCAGGAACAGCAGAAAAAACAGCAGCGCCGGATGAATCACCAGCGTCTGCAGCAGAAAGTTGCCTGCCCGGTTTGCGGTAAGCAACCGCCCGTGCCAGACAGGTGAGAGTGTCAGCATAATCAGGTCCTCAGAAGTTAGGCTTAAAGCCGGTGGCCACATTGAGAAAGCGCTTCGCCAGGTCGTCCTGCGTCATAAAACCGTAGGCGAGCGGACGGAAGCTTTTTGACTTGGGGTCAACCAGAAACAGCGCCGGATAGTGCGTAATTCCCATGCGCGCGCTCTGGCCGGCGTCCGGCCGGCTGTCGGGCACCTGCGGCGACACCGTGCCGTCCACGCTGACCGGTATCAGGGAGATGTGCCGCAGGCGGGCAAAGTCCGCCACCACGCCGGCCATCTGTGCATCAATCGGGTCACCGCCACGGTAGAAGTAGAACAGCCCGTACTGGCCGGAAAGCTGACTGATGGCCTGCGTCTGCTCCTGCTGGTCCCGTGCCTGCTGCAGCGGCGCGGTGCTGTTGTAGTGCGGATGGTCAAGGTTATAGTCGAGATCCGGATGGTCAAGCTGCGCCACGGCAAAGGACTGACTGAACATCGAGGCCCGGTCGGTCCAGAACTTCTGCCAGCGCAGGAACGTGGCGGTATGCTCTGCAGACGGATGGAGGATGGCGTTGTTCAGCGCCTCCTTTGTGTACGCTTTAAGTACGTCCGCCTGCTCTGACGGTGACAGCCTGCTGAAGTCCGGCACCTGCGGCGCGGGCTGCGCTTTTGGTGCCGGCGGGTCAGGCTTTTTCTTCGGCTCGTTGTACCAGTGCCAGCCGGTAAACGGGTCAGCCGGCGTCACCACCGCGTCAGCAGCCGGCGCATCGTCCGCCACCGCCTGTCCGGCGCACATTGCTATCATCAGGCTAATCAGCAGCCGCTTCATTATTTACCTCCTGTCTGCGCATTGACCTGCGCAGCTATACGGTCTTTTGCCTGCTTGATCATCGTCGCTGAGTCAGGGATTTTCTGATTGGCCATGAGGTCGCTGTAGAAGTCCTGGAAGTTAATCAGATCAAAGTTAATGGCCTGCAGTTCAGGAACCGTTATGCCACGACAGTTCGGTGAGTCACCGCTACCAAAGCTGACGTGCAGCTGATCGCGGCGCCCCTGCTCCTGGATAATGCGGGCGAGCTTGCCGCCGAACACGCAATAGGCCTGCTTCTTCTGCACGCACACCCCCAGCACTGCCTTGTTGCAGGCTTCGCCGACCAGAACGGTAACCTTTTTAGCCTTCGCTTTACCGATGGCCATTTCGTCACTGTTACAGTTGGCCAGCCCCGAACTGTTCCCCCAGCCGGTATCAACGCAGCAGTTTGAGAAGCCGGCCATCGCCTTGCGGCAGTAGAGCGCCTGTCCGGTAAAGGCCTTAATATCTATCTGATCGCCGTTCTTGACGTCATCGCCGGCAGAGGCAAGTCCGGCAAGTTTGGCCACGGCGGTATCAAAGCCGCTGTCGCCGGCACCGTCGGTACCGTTGCAGTCGCCGCTCTGACAGAGGTATTCTCCGCCGCACAGCAGGCCCTGCGAGCTGTAGGTGGTCTGGCACTGGTAAGTATCCTGCTCATGCATGCACGTTCCGCCTTCCGCCTCGGTACAGCCGCGGCCGGCAATGGTGCAGTTGCGGTCAGACATCAGCTGAGCGCAGTTACCGGTGGAGTTCACCGGCACGATGTAGCTGTCCTGGTACTGCCAGCAGCCCTGCGTCTGGGTATAGGTCTGGCCGTCGGAGGTAACAGATCGTGAGCCTCCCGGGTCGGTGCAGACGCTGCCGGTACTGGCGGTGGCCTGGGATTTGTCAAAGCTGCAGCTTTCGGACCAGGTCGTGTCGGCCTTTTTGTCGGACACGGTCACGTTAAACGTCACGTCGAGGTGGAACAGCGTGGTGCCGTTATTAATGTATTTAATGAGCGTGTTAATGACGGAATCAAGTCGGGACCCTTTAGGGGTAATCACGGCAGAGTAAACCTGACCCGCATTAACCTGCTGTCCTGCGACACCCAGGCTGTCAGCCCCCTTGCCGTATCGGAGGGTTACATTGTTATTCAGTATCGAGGTGACATAATCTGCCCCGGAGTTATAAGACGGGGCCGGGGTATAAACCAGCTGCGTGGTGCCGCTGACGAGGGTAGCCGTTTCAGGAAACGTGAAATCTACCAGTATCTGATTGCCCGAGCGCCGTGCGTTTTTGAGCAGCATATTCATCGTCCGGGTTTCCGTGTGGCTTGAGCCCGTGACGATTACGCTGCCGGTGCGGGCACAGGTCTGGACCTGTGCTACGTCCCTGTCGCAGGTGAAGTTTTCAAATACTGACTTCGACACGACTTTGGCGGTGCACTGGCTGTTGGTACCGTCCACGATGGAGCCGCTGTTCGCCTCCGCATTCTTGCCGTTCTGGATAAAGTCGGCGTTCGGGTCAATGGTCACGGCCGGATTCTTTGTTGAAGAGTCCGTGACCGCCTGCCCCGCTTCATTACTTCCGATCTGGGTCTGCCCCTTATCCTTTATCCCGCCGTCCCCGCCCTGGACGCCGCCGTAGTACCCCCCCTGCGGAGGACTGGCGGTGTAGCCCGGGATCACTGACGCCGGGTCGGTCCCCTTCGCCGCAGCGGTGCCCTGCCCCTTATTTGAGCCCGCATATCCCGCACCCGCGTTGTAAGCGTCACTCGTCGCATCAGCGAATGCGCCGGACGCCATCAGACATAAAGAAAGCAGCAGGGCACGCTTCATTTCGTACCCTCCGCATCCTGAAGCAGCTGCGCGGCCGTACTTCCACAGTCACCGCGCTGCTTAACCTCTTCGAGCGCCTGCTTGACCGGCAGGCTGCCATAGATGACGTCAGACTGACTGCCACAGGTGACGACAAGTGCCGGCACGGCTTTAATGTTGTACTTTTCGTACAGGGTCGGGTCAATCTGCACCCCGGCCTGCTTATCTTTTTTAGACAGTTCAAACATTGTCTCAGCGGTCTGACGGAAGTCGTTGTTCAGCAGGCCGTGCAGCGTGGCCGGTATGCCGAACCGGCGGGCGTCCGCAAGCATCGGCAGCAGCCCTTCCTCTGGGATACCCAGGCTCACGAAATACACAGCCCGCGGCGCGGGGCGGGCGGCGCTATTCTGATCCGCCTGCGAGGCGGCAATTTCGTTCTGCAGCTGCGAGACCCGATCCTGCTGCGCATCCGGCAGCGTGATATTCATGCCCTTCAGCTGGCTTTTGAACAGCTCCAGGTCGCGCTGCTGTTGCTTCATGTACGCCATGTCATTACCTGACACGACCGGCTGCTCTGCAGCATTCGCCATTTCTGCGCAAAGAAGCGCGGCGCCCGCAAGCAGCGCCGTAATCAGAGGTTGTTTCATGGTGAGTCCTTACAGATAAACGCAGTTACGCTTTCGCCACATGAGGTAGCCGAAGTTCTTTTTCGTCGCCGGTGAGTTGTGTACCGAGCCCCAGAGCTGGGTCGTGGTGCCGAACGGGTGGCAGTCATTAGGTTCGGGGTACATATTCACCATCTGATAACGCCAGCGTGATTTCGGAATGATTGGGGACGGATACTGGTAGCACACAGCCACGTCCGCCCCGACCGTCTCCATCACCAGTCCCTCCCTGTGCAGCTTGAAGGCCATGCGCTCGCTGACCAGCAGCGAGGCCTCCAGCGGCGAAAACTCATTACTGGTGAAGCCGGTAAACGGATACATCGAACCCTGTGCGCCGGCGCACCAGAACAGCGGGTCCAGCGGCACGCCCGCCGTGGAGGCAATCGAGTCCGCCGCACAGGCGCCCTGCGCCAGCAGGTTATTGAACAGCGCCACTTCCGGGTTCAGGATCATGGCCAGCGTGCTGTCGTTCCACAGCGGGTCAACCTCGGACAGATAGGCGATGTCCATGTCGCCGGTCTGCATGCAGCCCGTACTGGTGATGATGTTGAGCCAGTAAATCAGCGGGTATTTGTACCAGTGAACGTGATAGAAGCTGCCGGGAGTGGGTGAGTCGCTCTGCCCGCCGCGTCCGGCACCGGTGCGGCCGAGGTTAATTTTAAAGCCGCCCATGTTCACCATAACGCCGGGCTCGCGCGTTACGTCGGTCAGCGCCAGCGGCTCCCAGAAGCCAATGGCCAGCCCCAGCCGGTAGAAAATACCGTACGGACACATCTGAATCGGCGAAGCAGGGTTCGGGGTGTCCGGATGTGCGCCTGATGCGAGCTGTATGCTGCCCAGCGACATCGGGAACAGGCACTTCCAGCAGACGTCACTGATAGGGTTTACCCAGCGCCCGTCGCCGGCGTTGCTGGTTGCTGCCATGACAGGCTTCGCCATGACACCTGCCGTGAGCAGACAGATTATAAGGAGGAAACGTTTCATGAGCCTCTGACCTCTGCTTTACTGCGGAGCCAGACGCATACCGGGCCGTCGTCCGTGTCGTGAATGCTGCCGGTAAACCAGCCTGCGCCCGCTGGCCCGGACGGCTCCCAGCTGCTGCAGTCACCGGTTTTCCGGAAGGCCTGCATCATCCAGTCCGGCGCGTCGTTTTCCATCCAGGTGAAGGCGGCTGCCAGGTTATGTGCAGTAAGCCAGGCCTCAAACTCGCCGGGCTGCGGATATTCATTGCCGTCAGCGGGCACAAAAAATTCAGGATGTGTCCAGCCGCCCCAGCGATCGCGCACGACCGGCTGAGCCGATATTTCAGCAGGGTGTGTCATAGGGTGAGATTCCGTAAAGATGGCAGCGGAACTGCCGGGGTCAGACGTTAAACGGGCCTGCCTGCGGGGTGCAGGCTGAGGCGTACCGCAGCAGCGCGAGGAACGAACAGCCTGCGCACTGCGGGCAGAAAAGGCATTCAGGTGGCCGCAGCCACCCGGGGAGGATTTACTTCACCACGCGGCACAGCCTGCTGGTGATATCGTCGAGCTCGCGGTCATAGCTGGCACGCTCGGCCGCACTCAGAAAGCCCTGCTGCTTTACGTAGCCGTCAGCATCTTTTCTGACCCGGTCAGCCTGCTGCCACAGCTGTTCAGACTGCGCTTCTGTCAAATGACGCGCCTTGCGGGCGTTACCGATATCGGCCTGCAGCACGTTAATGCGCACTGATATGTGCGCCTGAAGCGGGTCTTTAATCCTTCCACCGGTTTCCCCCTTCACGTCATGCTGAGCCTTTACATCGCATGACGGCCAGTCCTGCGTAAATGACGAAGCCGCGGTGGCATGGCCGGCCGCAAGCAGTAAAAGGCCGAATGTCATTTTTTTCATTGCCTGTATCCCTTTGTGTGAGTATTCACGCGCAGAATTATAGACCAGCCGCTGTGAGCCACGGCACCGAGGCACTGCATCCCGCGTGTCGTCATTCTGTCGACTCAGGACCGTGGTCGCGCCTGACAATGTACCAGCCGGCCGCCTCCGCTCCCCGCATACAGTAATCGGTCCAGCTGCCCGTGTAGTCATCCTGTTCGGCATCGCGCAGCATCGCCTCTTCAGCGTCGTCACTCTGGCGCGGGTTCAGATAGCGGGAATGCGCCTTTACGATGGCCACACCTACCCGGGCCCGGACAGGATAGGGCAGCGGGACCTTTGACCGCGGCTCGTTGCGAAGCGCAAAGCCTTCCGCCTCCAGTGCGCCGCCAAATGCTGCCAGCATGCACTGCCAGTAGTGGCTGTTCGCCTCATCAGCTGCCAGCTTCGCCATCTCGCGACTGCCAAACGATGCCGGAGATGATGAGACAAAAGCCACGCGCATCGTGTCCGGCCGTTCAGGATTCGTTCTCCTTCCTAAACGGACAAGGACGATGGCCATCACCATGAAGACAATGAAACCACCCACAGCCGGCAGGCCTGATGTAAACGCCCGGATGCTTTCCGGTGCCAGTGAGAATTCGGCACGACATATAGGCGGGGCTTGTACCGCCCATTCTGTCTGCATCACCGGCTCAGCGTGCAGCTGAACGGGTGCGGCCTCGGATGACGACGCAGAGTATTGCCAGTCATTTACCAGTCTCTGCACAAGATCATACGGCGTGTTATCACTCATTTCAGTGCCACCTCCTCTACCCTGAGCATCCTGTCCGCTCGCGTTATGCGCACTGGCGTATGCTCAAAGCCGAATTTCGTTGTTAACGTGCCATACTGGTCGAAGTACACCGGCTCATCCAGCGCGATGCTGCTGTTGTGTACGTTGCCCTTCACTAGGATGACCTTAAAGTTCTGCAGCCCCGCGAGCTGTTGCTTCAGCCACGCCATTTGCTGCGGATTGTCACCGTCCACGAAGTACAGCGTCTCGCTGAAGGCGACTTTATCCAGCGGATTAACCCTGTCGCCCACCCGCGCGATGACGTTGCCGCGCATGTCGCGGATGGTTTCCCGCACCGTAAAGGTCGGGTCATACAGGAACGCGCGGTCCGTTTTCGCTGGCGTCAGCCCGGCAACCGGTGCCGGACGAACGGCATGGGCCTTCACCCGGGCCTCAGCCTCACGCTGCAGGCGGTCCATCTCGCCGCTGTCCTCCATGCCCTTAAGGCGCTGACCGATAAAGGTCAGCAGGTCCGGCTCGGCGATCGGGAACAGGTGGCCGATGGTGCCGAGCTCTTTAGCCTGCACGGGCTGAGCAACCACTGCAGCGAGCAGAACAACCGCTGTGGCGAGTTGCCTCATGGCGCCCCCTGCATCTGCCGGGCAATATCGGCCTGAATGACCGGGGTAATATCGGTGACGCCGGCAACCACCGCGCCCTTCACCAGAATGACGCCGCCGTGTGCGGCCTGCCAATCAGACAGGCTGGCGTCCAGCGCGGCGCCAAAGCACTTCGTCAGCGTTTCCAGCGCCCCCTTTTCCACCGGCTGCTGCGCCGTCTGCTGCCGGAACGTGTCGATGGTGCCTTTCATGTCAAAAACCACGTAATCGGGCTGTACGGCCCTGGCAACCAGCGCACTGACGCCGGCGCTTGTAGCGATGACCAGCACGGTGAACGCCGCCAGCCGGATGCTGCGGCTGCGCATCAGTCGCGCAGCCGCTGTCATGCGAGCGCCGTCACTCACCCCTGCGTTATCCGCGGTTTCTGTGGCCACCTGCTGAGGCGGCTGTCTTTCTTCCTGCATCGTTAATTCCTCTTTTAAGCAGTGGTCAGTCCGGCCCAGCGCTCCAGCTCCTGCATCTCGGCCTGGTACATGTACGGCTCGCAGGCCAGCAGGTAGGCAGCTTCTTCGCTGGTCGCCCCGGCCTTCTGCGCCTCCGTCATGTACTGATAGTCTTCCCCACGGGTGCTGAACATGGCGCGCGTGACCGGGTCAACAAAGACGCGGTGGAACGAGCTGTTTTCGCCCGTTGAGATCATCACCGAGCTGAAGCCGGTATCGCGCGCAGGCTGGAACCCGCGGATGACCTGCGTTTCAACTTCGCTGAACTGATCCGGGTTGGAGTTGAGGTAGGTTTTGAATGCCTTCGCATCCTGCAGCAGGGTTACTTTGGTGCCCGAACAGTCCCATGCCGCCGCAGCAGCTGGCGGTGCAGCCTGATCTTTGGTGCCGGTAAAGTCTTTGATGCCCTGCGTGATGGTAATGAACGCCCCGCGGTGGCGCCGAACCGTACGGTAGCCGGTTTCGATAAAGCGGGCTGCGTGCGGGTTAGAGCCGCTGAACAGGCGCCAGGCCTCATCGATAATGGCGACCTTCTTCAGGCTGCGCGGCGAGTGGTACATCTTTTCCTGAATCGCCAGAATCAGCGAGTACAGGATGGCGGAGAGCAGGTGCGGCTGGTTCTCCAGGCTCAGCAGCTCCAGTACGGCAAAGCGCGTGTCGCCGTCGAGCGTCGGCTTGTCCGAGTTGAAGTAGTCGCCGTTGGCTCCCCACGTACACCAGCGGTCCAGCAGCAGCACCAGCTCGTTAATGCGGTTCATGATGGTCGGCTGCTGGCCATATTCCTCTTTCACCGCCGCCGACTTCATGTAAAGCACTACGTCATCAATACGCGCGGTGTTCTGCTTCGATTCGTATGCCGCCACCACCCCTTTGAGAAGGATGGTTTCGCTGACCTTATCAAGCGGTTCGTTAGGGCTGGCCAGAACGGTCAGCAGGCCCTGAATGCCCTCGGCGGATTCTTTAATGTCCCGCACGTTGGCGAACGGGTTAAAGCGCAGCGTCGCGCCATCCAGATAGGCCCCTCCCGCCTGCCGGCAGAAGTTCTTATAGCTGCCCCCCATGTCGATAACCCAGCCGAAGCCGCCGGCGTTCAGCACCTGCCGCAGGATTTCCTGTATGAAGAAGCTCTTCCCCGCCCCGGTGGTGCCGGTCACCGCGATGTTAAAGTTGGTGGCCCCGTTGCTTTCGCTGAACATGTCAAAAAAGGCCAGCGCGTTGCGATAGGTCGGCAGCGGGCTGCCCGATGCCGCCATCTGCCGCTCGGCCACGACCGGCATGAGGTTGACGGCGTTAAAGCTCTTGCAGCGCAGGGTGGCATTCATGTGCTTCATGTCGTCCCACAGCCCTTCCTGCATCACGAACGGCAGCGAGGTCATCCAGTTGCGCAGCTGCTGGTAACGGGGGGCGGACATTTCCAGGTCATTTTTGCGGAACACGTTGATGGCGGAGAGTTCACAGCGCTGCTGTTCGCTGTCGCTGTCGGGCGTGAACAGCGTCAGGTTGAGGTTAAAGCTGCACATGGCGATTTCGTTGCTGGCAAGCCCCATACGCAGGTCGCGCCACTCCTCATAGGTGCGCTGCGTATTGGGAAACAGCTTGCCGTAGGAGGAGTTGGCCTTCTTGCCCATGTCCTGCTCTTTGCGGAACGCCTCGTTCTGACTGCTCACCTGATCCTCCACGCAGATGGTCCAGCTCAGCAGGAACGGACAGGGAATACCTAAATCCGGGAAGCGCATGTTCTGCAGGTTGTCCGCCGCCTGCCAGAGTGCAAACTGCCTCGGCACCTTCGTCAGCTGCATGTTCACGATGCGCGTGCTGACCACCGCTTTATCGCCGCTCTCGCTGACCGCCCGGTCACCCTGCTGCCGCGCGGTGATCAGCTTCAGGTGATCCGGATGAACCTCCATTTCGGTACTGTTATCCACGCACTGGCGGTGCAACTCCTGCTCCGGGTTCCAGTGCTCGCTGCCGGCACTGACCTGCCCCGGCCGGTAATTCAGCTGCTCGCGGATGACGGATAAAAACTCATTCGGTCCCACGCGACGTGTGTCCATGTGTGCGGCCAGCATCGATACGCGGAGCGTTTCGCGAACATGCGCCACCGCGTCCATCGATCTGATGCCGCCGGTGCCGGAGTGTGCGTACACCAGGAAGACGCGGTAGTTACGCAGGTACAGCGGGTACTCGCGCTCGTTGGCCAGCCCCTTTAGCGCCGACCGTTCCCAGAAGGCTTTGGTGATGGCGTTGAGGCGCGGCGCCATGTCACCCTTCCACATGTCCCGGCTCAGCCCGTTCTCCAGCATGTCGCCCACGCACTTGCTGGCCACCATCAGCACCGTGACCGGCGTTTTGCGGGGCAGCTTTTTGCGCAGCAGGTCATCGAGCGCCTGTACCACCTGCTGATTTGCGCCGGCAAGCGGCGCCACCTCCATAATGAAGCCGACCGAGCGGCTGTTGATGAACAGTTCAGACTTCTCATCAAATTCGCGCCACGGCAGCAGGCTGGTCAGCGACGGATAGCTGAAGCTCTCCTGCAGCCTCTGGCGCGCCTGCTTTGCGCCGCCCTCATCCCGGCTGCTGCTGAAAATACCGGTGAGGTGATCGATAACGTTATTGAGCATGCTGACCTCCTGCCCGAACCCTGTGATGCGGCTCGGCCGCAGATGATGCGCGCTCCCGCTGCTCACGGGCACTGCTGAATGAAAAGCGCTTTTTCATTACTCCCCCTCGCTGATTACGCGAAAGTCTTCGTCCCAGCGGGACTTCTCTTTCACGAACTCAACCACGGCAGGCTGATGAAAGCTGTCCTGCTCATCCACCCAGGGCGCAATCCACAGGCGCTGCGTCGCATCGGGGATGCGGCGGGCGTCAACCTGGCCCGGTCCGCTGTAGTCACCCGGGACCACAGGACCGGTGGCACCGGTACGGACCGGCACCGTGGATGCCCGCAGGCTGTCTGCGGTCGCGCCCTGGCCTTTCACCGTAAGCGGGGCAAGTGTTGCCACGCTTACCGGGCGGTAAGGGCTGACGGCGGGCTTCACGTTGCCGGGCGTCGCCAGCGCCTCAGCGGCAGGCTTTGGGCCGGCCTCCTTAGCTGCCGTCAGGTCGTCCAGGCTCTGGTGCTTTGATGCCAGCCTGCTGGCATCGGACATCGACAGGCACTGGTCGGTCGCGGTCTTATTACAGTCAAAATCAGAGTTCATGCCGGCGCAGCCGGTCAGCGCAGCGCACAGCAGTGCGCACGCAAAAAGTTTCTGCATGGTGGAATCCTCAGTGGCGGCCGGGCCGCAATAGGTCAGGGAGATAAACGTGCGGGTCAATCGGGTGGTGCAGGTTGCCCTGGTGAAGGCACTAAAAAACGGGTTCAGCCGGTATGTTTACCTTTCATAAAGGCGTTGACCATCTGCAGGTCCTTAAGCGCATCCTCGCTCATAACGCGGGGGCTGCTGGCAGCGTGTATGTTTTTTACCGGCGCTTTTGTTTGCGTCCAGATATCAGCATGTAGCATGCCGGGTGAAACCTGACGAATGACGTCAGCGATATATGTCGCAAGCTGTTCAATCGTGATGTCTGTGAATGCGGGTATGTATCCGAAATTCTCTGCCAGCGGGCGTATTGCCGCATCCGGAACCGGTCGGGTGTTAAACCTTTCAAGCCGGAACAGCATATTGCCGCTGGATTGCCGCCCGTCTTTAATCCGGATCAACAGCGAGTCCGGAGCAGGAGTGGTTTCATCGTGGACCATTCTTAGCCTCGTTAAAAATCAGGTTTTTTGAGAAAGGCGCGCATGGAGCCGCAGGGTGCCCTGGTGAAGGCGGAAGTATTGTTTGTAGTGTTGTGCGATAGCAGTCCCGGCCGGCAGCATAGGCTCAGAACTGTCTTCTTATTAAAGGGGGACTGTCAGCGGGATACGTGGAAGCTGATTTACCGGGTTTCCACATGCGGCTGGCTGACGGCCAGCAGACGCTGATCCACCCATCCATCTGCCCTGCAGGTCGCTACTGCCGAAACCGTGTTTTCCGGAGTCCAGTTGAGTACAGCAGCGTTATTTTCATGCACGCTTTTTACGTCGCCCAGTTCGCAGTCGGGTTGCAGAACCTTGCCGTGACGTACGGCTGCAATCACAATCTTCGCAGGCTGACCATTGGTAACGGCTGCCGGCACTGACCACTGAAAACTGACGTCAGACTGCTCAGTAACAGGTGGTGTGTTTTCACTGTTTTCATCGCGGAGCCTGTTGTTAATCCATTCACGATCGCTGGATGACAGGTCATGCTGGCTCAGTAACCAGATCAGTCCTGCCGTACCCAGCCAGCCTGGCCCGCTGGCTTCCTTTTCCCTGATGATGGTCTGAAGCTGTGGAGAAGGTTGTGGCCCGCTGCGGTTTTGCAAAGACTGAGGTACTGAAGGTGAAAGTTTTGCTCCGGCAGACCTGCTATCAGTTCTGCCCGTTGCCGTACTGCTTCCGGCTGCGGGCCTGAAGCTCTTATAAACAGGTGTACTGCCTGTGACGGAGCTCCGGTAAGCCGGGCTGCGAGCGGCATAACCTGCTGCTGACTTAAACGATGACCGGGAAGAGGAACTGCCCGCCATAACCGGCAATGACTGCAAAAAGCAAAGCGCAATAAGCGCGCCTTTCAGAAGATATTTCATTTCTCCTCCCAGCTGGCCTGCCCGTTCACGGTGATGATGCTTCGGTCCTGCGCGAGAGACTGAATGCGTAATATCTGTCTCGGGCTTAGCGAAGCAGAATCATCATATTCTGCCAGGCTGCTGTCACAATCTCCGGTACAGCGAAGCCGCCACAGCAGTGCGCTGGCCTCATCATGCTGCTCACTGTAAAGCCGGCTCAGACTGGCTGGCGCCTGTGTGTCATATGCAAGCCACGCCCGGGCAAAAAAAGCAGCCGCACGGACACTGTCTTTCTGCACCCATTTACCGAGTTCCAAAACATGAGCCGCTGTTGCAAGTATTTTTGCTGAGGCGCGGTCACCCGATGAATGATCGGCAACAGTAATGAGCTCTGCAGCAAATGCTGGCATTTGTGATTTCAGTTCGGCCGGTGGCTCATCCCGCATAAACAGATCGGTTAAAGCCGCATAAGAGTGCTGGTCTAACGCTTTACGATAGAGCGAAACTGAGAGGTTGCGGTAGTCAGTTTTACGTTTTTCAGAACAGGATGGTAAAAGCTGTTTTTCCGGACAGGCTTTTTCGGCTTCAGCATTCAGTTGCTGCCAGGCCTGCCACGCATCAGGATTCTGCAGGGCTCTGGCCCGAATGGCGTCGAACTCTGCTTTCTGATTGTCACAGGCCGACAGCAGCATGACTGACAGCAGCATAAGCATTTTTAAAACTCTATCTGTTACCACAACTCTTCTCCTGATGATGTGTGGCCTGACTGGAATACTGGATAGCAGGCTGAGTATGGTCAGGCGCAGTCCTCTCATCTGTTCAAAGCTTCAGGCCCGGGACTGTCTGAAGCCAGACGCTGACGGACCGACTCGATTTCGGTCAGCATAGCGGCCAGCCGGCAGCTGCTCGCCTGCCCCAGCCAGGCACGCTGATAACGAAGCCGCAGTGCGCAGAGCCGGATACGCAGTTCACGCTGGTTATGTTCACTCATGATTGCCTCCGCAGCCTGATTTCGTTATCTGAGGTTAAGCAGGAAGTAGAACAGCGTAAAAAAATACGCGATACCGGTGGTAAAGCCCGCCATGAATAAAATATCTGTGGGGTTGGGTACCGGTACCATCCAGAACCACACGCTCTTGACAAAATAATATGCCGCCAGTATCAGCCAGAACAGCGCCATCCCCCCGAAGGTCATGACCGCCATGTCCCTGAACATGTACGCCAGCAGAATAATAATGGGAGACGTGAACAGGGCCAGCCGCCAGACCTGCCAGCCAGGGAAGCCCGGGAAGACGGTCAGCCCCTCACGCATCGTCAGACCGGATACGGTGAAGTTCGCCGCCAGCGTGACTGCAATCAGAATCACAAAAAGGTGATCTCTGCTGTCCGGATGAAGCCAGCGTTTAATCAGCGCCTTCATGCTGCCTCCTGCCCGTGTGTTGACGTCCTGCGGAATTGGATGTTCTGAGACCGGACCTTTTTGAGATCAAGTTCAACCAGTCTTCCCATAAGGTTCAGGAGAAGCATTGCACGCTTTGCGCCCTGCGGCTCATGCCAGATAGCTTGCATGTTTTCAAACGTGCCATTTGTTATCAGAACCGTATCGCCATGCTCAGGTGCCTGCATGTCTGCCTGCGCGGCCGATTCAGCTCCCTGCTTCATGCGCTCCATTTCCGCATCACCCATAATTGCTATGCGATTGCCAAAGCTGACTATGGTTGAGACTCCGCGCGTTGCTTTAATCGTCGTTGTATGAATTTCTTCAGGATTGAATCGTGCAAACAGATAGCCAGGAAAAAGTGGCTGAGGTTTAACCGGTTTAACACTTCCCCCGGCAACAAGCTGACAGGTGAAAAGCGGAAGGTAACATTCCACCCCCTGGTTGAGCAGATGGGCTTCAGCGCGTTTTTCCTGATTAAATAACGACTTGAGTACATACCACTGTTTCATCTGTCATCTCCTTAATTAATAGTGTCGCCGAGGCGCAGCTGGCTGGCCTGACGCAGAACTTCGTCAGGGTTCAGAACAGGCGCACTGCCATTACTGTTGCTGACTGCCGGTGCAGTTGCCGAGGCCTGCTGCACGGCGGCCTGCGGGGCCTCCTGCTTCGCCTTTTCAGCTTCGGCATCCTCAATCGTTTCCAGGCGGAAACCCTGCTGGAAGACCACCGTCACGGCGTTGCCGGCGCCAATATCGATTACCGGGTGATACTGCTCGGCACGCTTAATCCAGTACTGGCTCAGCGTGTCCGCCGCCTTGCTGGCACCACCACCGAGGCCCTGCTTGAAGATGTCGCCGGCACCAACAGAGGCGCTGCCACCGAGCCCGACCGTAGGGGTCGCGGCAGACTGTATGCCCTCACCGAAGCCGGACAGCAGCCCGGCAGCCCCGGCGTTGGCGATGATGGCGCCGTTACGCATGACCGGCTTGCCGCGGATACCCACTTTGCCCTGGAAGGAAACGTGCCCGTCGAACGGCATGTCTATATGCTTGCCGTTATCCAGGATGCAGCTGATGTTTTTGGTCCGCACCTCGCCACGCTCGCTGGAGATGTCACCGTACATTTCTCCGGTCACGCGGCACTGGTCCATGTTCCAGGTCTTCCCGTTCGGCATGGAGACCTCGCCGAGCAGGGTAATGACCACCGGCGAGGTGTTCTGCTGACCGGTCACACTGGCGTTGGCGTCAGCGCCCTCAATCATCGTGGCCTCGGAAAAGGAGCCGGAAGGTATCCAGGGAAGCTTTGTCTTTTTCCCGGTAAGCGCAGCGTAGGTGAAGGTTTCGCGGCTCAGACCGCCCGGACGCACCGTACCGGCGCCGGGATAGAAGGCCTGCCCCTGCGTCGGGTAAAACTGTCCGCCCTGCCCTCTGGCCGGTCCACTACCCGGACTGTTGATGCTCCACTGCGCCGGACCGGACTGCCCGGCGGAGACCGGTGCATTAACAGGAGTGGTTCCAGCCGCCGTCGTGGTAGCTGCAGGACCGTTTGCTGGCCGGCCCGCCTGCTGCGTCTGCAGCTGACTGATTGCGTCTGCCATCGTGTTGAGCTTCTTCTGCAGTTCCTCATTCTGGCTTTTCAGCGTGCCGGTAAGCGTGCCGAGGTCGCGCTCAAGGCCGGCGGTCTTGTTCTGCTGCTGCTGCTGCAGCGCGGAGGTGTCCACCCCTTCTTTAAAGGACGTGTTCACCAGGCTGCCGGTCAGGTTCGGTGCCGCCTTCGGCGCGGGACGGTTCAGTTCCGCCTGATGGTGTGAGTACGCCCAGATGCCCCCGCCCACGGCCAGCATGACCGCGGCGGCCACGCCGGCAATCACCCACTGGCGCCGGCGCGTGGCGGTGTTGATATTGCTCATGATCCGCCCTCCGCGTCAGTGGAGAAAATCACCCACACGAAGCCTTCGCCGTTTGCATACAGGGTGCGGGTCGAGAGCATTACCGCCCGCACGCCCTTCAGCCAGAACTGCTTTTCACTCAACGACCGCGTCACGTAGCCGGTGTTTTTCATGCGGTATCGCATCACCCGCAGGTGGGAGCCGGCAAGCTGACGCTCAGGTGTCAGCAGCACGCCCGCAGGCGGGTTATAGACGGGACCGCGCGAGGCTTTAATCTCCGTGTAGTTCTCCGGCACCTCGCCGCTGACCACGCTGCGCGCAACACTTACCAGCGTTTTCTGGAAGGGCTGACTCTCCTCCCAGACTTTCGCGTCCGGGTTAGGCTTCAGTGGCACATCCGCCGGTATCAGGTGCAGCGTGCGACCGTTACCGGGTTTGGGTGACACGTCGATCGAAACGCCCACGCCGCCGGCCGTTTCCAGGAAGATGGTGAAGTCCTGACCGGTCTGTGGCGTAATCAGCAGCGCGCCGTCGGCGGTGTTGCTTTTGAGGTAGGCATTGTCCGGACCGGTGATGCCGGTAATCAGCTCGCCGTCGATAATGATTTTGTTAGGACTGGTATTACTCATCTGCGCCTTAAGATGCGCATTATTCTCAAACGGGGTCCCGGCCGGGCCGGGTACGGCTGCCTGCCCGGCGGCAGGCAGCAGCGCCAGCGCGCCGGCAACGGCCAAGGCGGAAAGGGTCTTTTTCATCGGTTCAGTCCTGTTGCGGGCGGCGTTCAGGTTGAGTCCAGGGCACCTCGGGGAAGGCCGTCAGGCGGATAAGGCCGTCCACGTAGTGCACGCTGAGCCGGTAGGCTTTACTGGCATCCGGAAGCGAAATGTTCAGGTTACCGTTCGTGGTGCTCGCGCTCAGCGTGCCCTGCACGGTGATGTCACCGGTGGTGGAGTCGGTGATTTCGTCATCGATGCGGAACACGGAAGAGACGCCGTTGTTTTTGATGTACTCAGCTTCGGCGGCGAGCTGCTTTTTCATGTCGTCACGGTATTCAGCGGGAACGAAGCGCAGCAGGGCGGCGTGCTGGCTGTCCACGGTTTCAGGCGTGACGGAAAGGCGGAGGTTGACGAAAGAGCGCACCAGCATGCCGTTTAAGGCCGCGTCTCCGGAAGCGGAATCGGAGATAAACGGGCGGTCAAACATCATCGGGGTGGTCAGGGTCCTCTGCGTTTTTGCAAAATGCCACGCCAGCGCGCCGGTAACGACGTTGCTGACGGCGAGAATAAACACGAGCAGCGAAAGTGCGCACAGGGCCAGAATGATTACCCGGTTGCGCCCCTCCCGGACCTGATACTTCATAGCGTTATCCTTTTAATAAGCGCCATCCGGAGATGGCGCGTGGGTTACTGCATCCAGTGCCGGTTGCCCGAGTCGGGCACGCGGCGGAACTGCAGCCGGAGCAGCGCGGTCGGCAGGTACCAGTAAAGAAGATTCATGAGCCACCAGGTGCCCTGCCCCTTCTTCAGATGGCGGACTAACAGCCAGAGCGCGCCCGCCACAATCAGCATCACAATGAACAGGTCGCAGAACAGGCCGATGCCCGCGCACGCAAGGATGAGCACGGCCTCCTCTGTAGGGAGTCCGCCGAGGCGTTTCTGCTGATTGAGGGTTTCCGGGAACTGGTACTGAAGCGATTCCCCGTTCATGCGGGATTAACCGGCCAGGGAGAAGAAGGTGCGGGTGATAACGATGAGGAAAGCCAGACCGCCGACGAACAGCATCGGGTTGCGCGTTTTAATATATGCGCCAATCGAGATGATGATTTCGCCGATGTAAAACCCCCACTCAACGGTACTGCCATGACCGAACGTGTCTTTGGCATCCTGCTTCTGCGTGGCCAGCAGGTCAGTAGCTCCTGCAAAATGTGGCAACGCAAAGAACAGGATTGCGAGAGCTACAAGGGTTACGTTTGCGCGATTCCGATAAACTTTCTTACAGGCGGTATGAGTGACACCTTTCAGTATTTGTTGAATGGAGGGATATTTACCAGATAAGGGTTTATGGTAGACATCAGACAATGCTACCGCCACGCTGTCCGTTTTACCGGAAGCGAATCTTGAAGTTTGCATTATTTAATCCTTAATCAGAATCAGGTTCTAAAAAAAAAGGACTCACCATTTTTATAATGGCGAGCAGTGTCCTGTATCAGCAATATCTGATGCAGACTGGAAAAATATTTCGAGCGAATATGAATCTTTTTTTCAGAATAGGCTGTACATCCACCTCCTTATAAGCAGTAAATTTATATTTGCGTTATACAAAAAATTCAGATGAGAGGCATGGGCGGCGAACAGACTCAAAAACTACTCACAGTCAGTAGCAGATTCGAATCTCCGACCGGTGGCGGCTAAGTCGGAGAATGATCTGAGTGAGTCTTCAAGTCTGATTTTTGCCTCTCGTGTTTTACTTCTTCCTGAACGCTTCGACGATTCCACTAGGAGCTGGTTAGTCTCCTCTGACAGGTGGACTAATACTGAACCTCCCCTGATGGATTTTTCATTGGCCATAAGGCGTCTCTTATATGACTAAAAATTCTATTAATCATGAACTTAGCTCTTAAAACCTATATCAAGCCGTTTCACACACTGATAACAAACCCTTACAAAACAACTCAAAAACAACTCATTAGTGATGTGGATCTGTAAAGAATTATGCATGTATTGAAAAGTATTTCGAGTAGTTTTTGAGTATTTTCCTATATAGAAAATGAGATTATCGAAAAATCACTTATTAAACAGAGCTTTACGTGATCAAAAAACCCTTCAAAAGATACTCATTCGTGTATCATCTTTTGTTTAACCCAAATTCTTAAGTCATGGCGTTAGCTGAGCAGAACGTAACCGATGGGCGGGAGTAGACTTTGGACACATCTAATAAAAACCTCAAAAAAATATTAGAAATTTTTGAGCGGAAAGGAATCGAAAAGAGGAAGCAGGCTTCGACAATGGCTGACATTCTCAGTATTAAATATCAGAGCGCCAAACAAAAACTTGATGGTAAAAGAGGCGTTTTCTATAACGAGCTAAAATCAGTTTATAATTACTTCCACGAATCCCTCGAAGAAGAAAAGTCTTATAACGGCATTTTTATTGTTAACGATATGCATGTAAGATGTAATATTGTCGTCAGTGACGAAAATGTAGATATTAAAGAGCCTGGTATTAACTACGCTTACTTTCATAAAAATTATTATGTAGTCAATCCAACGGGCGTTAAATTCAATAAAAATATGAAGCGGGTAATTAGAATGGATTTTCTGCCCGCACCTAAACTGGCAATACTCGATAATGATAAAGAACTTCTAGAACTATTAAAATCAGTATCTAACAGATACGGTATCGATGCGTCGGTTTACGAGACTGCACAAGAAATGATGCAGGCAGTCGACAGGGAAGATTATGATGGATATGTTATTGACTGGTTACTGGACTACAGCGAAACTTCTGAGGCAGTGATCAAGAAGATCCGTTCTAAAAGCGAGGCAGTACCGATAATCCTGCTCACAGGGCAACTGAATCAGCATGAACGAGAGATAGGAGAAACCATTATAGAATACGGAGTTGAACTGGTTGAAAAGCCGACCCGTGTTTTTATACTTTCCTCCATATTACTGGCAAACCTCTTTTTTTAAATGGCACTGAAATGGAATTAATTAAATTAACGGCTGAACATATAAAAGAGATGTACGACATACGATTTTCCGTCACCGAAAATCTTGTCCATGCCCATCAGATTGAGTATCTGCAGAGAGAAGTAATTCTGGCTGATGTTGCTCAGAATGGCGGATGGATCTGCAGACTTGATGATTACTATGTAGGTTATGGCCTCGGCATCCACATACCCCATGCATTGATAGGTGGTCTGTTTGTGAGGCCAGAGTTCCAGGGGCGGGGAGTAGGGGGAGCAATACTGGAAAAAATCACTGAGTGGTTTTTTGAACAGGGGGACACTGAGATTGAGCTTACCACTGACGAACACTCATCAGCTGCTCGTTTCTATCAAGCGAGAGGCTGGCATAGCTGCGGTCAAGATGAATATGGACAGTTGATTATGAAGAAAAGGAAAATGGCCAAATGAAGTTATTTACAGCGATTCTGTTCTCTTTGCTCTCTGCCAAAGCAGCGTATGCTAACTCCTTTGTTCTGGCAGATGGCAGTAAAGAAATTAACGTTTCTACAGAGGATTTACTAAAGCTACCAGTCACATCAATCACGACAGCTACAAATTTCACGCCTAAAGCGACCTTTGAGGGTGTGACCTTTACAGAGCTGCTATCAAATTACTCGATTACGGCATCATCCCTGAGAATCTATGCACTTGATGACTACAGCTACACACTGCCTGTTGAAGAACTGCTGAAGTACCATGTCATCCTGGCATTCCGTAAAAATGACAAAGTGATACCGGTATCTGACCTGGGTCCTTTTGCCGTGATTTACCCGAGAGACCAGCATCCGGAACTGAACAAACTTGACGTAAATGCCAAAACTGTATGGCAGATCAACAGGATTGAGGCTATCAAATGAAGGGGAGGATTGTCCCGGTCTTGCTCGGGTTGGTGCTGACCCTTTCTTTTTCAGGTTCTGTTTTTTTCACTGTCCAGAAATTTAACGAGATAAAAAATCAGTATAAGAGTATTGAGCCAAACCTTGATAACTATTCGACAGCTGAAATCCTCTTCCTGGCATTTGAAAGAACCCGGACCTCTGTTTATCAGACAGAAACACCTGACAACTTTGAAACAAAGAAATCCGTTTTTGATTCAAAAGTCAGAATTCTTAAAAACAAATCGTTACGAATAAATTCCTTTTATTATGAGCCAGATTTTCTGAGTGCCCTTGAACTTCTCGAAAAGCAAAGTGCTGAGTTAAGCAGGCTAAATGAAGAGACAACTGCTTCAGAAAGGAAGGATGTGCTATTACAGCAGATGAATAAGATGCAGCCCACACTTATCAATCTGCAGGAAATAATCTATAGAATTCAGATAAGAAACTTCAACACAATAAAATCACTGATTATTGACAACTCCTCTTATACAGAACTTGCTGCTCTCTCCTGTATAGTACTTCTCTTTACCTTAATTATTTTGCTTTGGGTACATATCGCGAGACTAAACTCAGCGATTAGAGGTAAAAACATCTTTATATCTGCTATATATCATGAACTTTCAGGCTCCATTCAGAAAATCCAGTTATCATCAGATATGATTGATGTCAGGGGAGATATTTTAAACTCAGAAAAGTATCTGGCAAAAATCACTTTTCATTCTAATAAGCTTTACCTTCAGACAAAAGAAATACTTGAATTCTCAAAAATTGAAATCGGTAATGTAGGTATCAATAATGTTAGTTTCTATACAGAAGATGCTCTGAATGCAGGCCTGTCGCTCTATAACGAAAGCAATGCTAATAAAATTGAGTGCAGCGTATATCCGCAGAACGTTCTAATCAATGCTGACAAACAAAAAATAATATCCATAATCCACAATATTATAGATAACGCAAACAAAAACACCCATTCCGGGCTAATAAAAGTAAGGCTCAGAGTGACAAGCTCACACCTATTTTTGAGAGTGAGTGACACAGGCTGCGGATTTGATAGTAAGAAACTTAACCTGCTTTTCAGGCCCTTCAATCAGGGTGTAGAAAGTGAAACCCGGCAAGGTTTAGGGCTGGGGCTTTCAATAGTTAAAAGCTACCTAAAAACAATGAAAGGAAGAATCAGTGCACATTCTGAAATTGGTAAAGGCTCTACTTTTAAAATTTTAATCCCAATAACTACTGTTAATTTATACTCATCAAAAAGAGAATAAAGTCCGGAGCTTCCGGACTTATCTATTACTCAACTATAAAATGTTTACTCTCCGCTTTATCCTCTGCGGAGCTCATTCCCGTCAGGTTCTGGTCAATCATCTCCTCAAGCGCCTGCGCCCCGGACTCACCGCGGATATGCAGATACATTTCCGTCAGCATCGCCATCATGATGCTGGTTCCTTCGCGCGTGCCTGCAACACGACGTATTAAGTCGCGATTAAATTCCTCTGTATCAAACTTATTTCCTTCACCCTGATGTTTCTTGACCATCAGGCCGATACCCACCAGTTCATTCACCACAGAGGAGAAGTTAACCTCACCGTGTGTTGCGCCGTTCTGCAGCTCTATCTGCACCAGCTCCTGGACTTCTCTTTCGGTTTTTTCTTTGAAGTAAATGTTTCTGCGCGCCATTCCCGTATTCCCTGTAAGACAGGATATATTTTACCCAGCCTTTTTGATTTATTTAAAAAATATTGTCTGCACGGCACCAGCGTTACTGCCGCATTCGGATAAGATTGCCCTTCCTGTATTATTCACCCCGGTTTCAGTGTGTGTCAATCCGGCACTGTTCATTTAATCCGGTGGGTGTGTTAATCAGGCACTGCACCTCAGTTCTGTGTGTGTCAATCCGGCACTGTGCACGCTTTTTATACGAAAATTGCGACTTCAGTCTGTGAAAGATGTGTGTTAATCCGGCACTGTACTGGCTTTTGATGTGTGTCAATCCGGCACCACACACTGACATACTATACATAACATTATGTTTTTATTAAATAGCCACAATCAGCACACACCACAGTGCCGTTTACAGTGCCGGATTAACACACAATCAGGCACTGTACTAACACACAATCAGGCACCCTATTAACACACAATCAGGCACTGCAAAGTGTGTTAATTAACACACAATTTTCATCATACTTCTAAAAAACAGCTAAAAAGTAAAATTAAACCTATGTTTTTAAACAACTAAACTGCAAGATTTCATCTTGCGTGGGGTGTGATGAAACTTTACCTCTGAAAAGCGGCTTGTTAATTAACCCTGTCTTAATGAATTCTTTATATCCCGGACGAAGTTCATCACATGCCTGTCAGCGCACTGTGCGCGTTTGTAACGAATTATCTTGCAAGTGATGATCTGAGCGGGTATTTTTCACACGACCCCCGCCTGACGCATTTTGCGCAAGCAAGTGAGATTATAAGAATGAAATGGTTTGCTGTATTCGGGCTTGCCGCTGTATTCAGCGTGCAGGCTGCGCCGGAAATGTGCTTCACAAAAGCTGGTCACGATTTCGGTATTGATCCGCGTCTGCTGATGGCACACTCAATTCAGGAATCACGCATGCGTAACAACGCACTGAATACTAAAAGCAGCGGCGGCACGCATGACGTCTGCAATATGCAGATAAACAGCTCTCACTTTAATCAGCTGAAAAAGTTTGATATTACGCGGGAAAGGTTGCTTAAAGATCCGTGCATCTGCATTTATACCGGTGCGTGGATCGAGGCGCGAAACTTCAGGCAGTATGGCAGAAACTGGGACA
The DNA here is from genome assembly GCF_037152305.1 of Pantoea sp. AS142. Taxonomy (NCBI): domain Bacteria; kingdom Pseudomonadati; phylum Pseudomonadota; class Gammaproteobacteria; order Enterobacterales; family Erwiniaceae; genus Pantoea; species Pantoea sp. AS142. The sequence goes on from NZ_JBBCMO010000015.1 coordinate 70,984, forward strand.
GCGTAGGGATGTACAATACCGGCCCGAGCCCTAAGTTGATCAAGCAGCGTCGGGAATATGCAGCCATCATCAAAAGCATTTACCGCGTGCTTATTGCACGGGATGAGGTTTACACCGCAATGGTGCAGAAAAATAAAAAAGCGCCCGCACCGGAAAAATTCCTCACTGCGGACGTCATGCCAGACAAAAAATAACCCCGGCATGCCGGGGTTATTTTTACGATTTAAGTTTCGCGAACTCTTCCGCCATTTTCCATAGCGCCTGATTCAGTTTTATATCGCCGTCGATGCGCGTTACCGGTCGGGTAGTGGTTCTTTTTCCCTTCGCCGTTCTGCCAGGCACGCCGCCCTTGATCAGGTTCTCCTGCACAATATTAAACGCGGTCCACAGGTCGGTGCCTTTGTCATACCATGCGCGAGGCTGAATAATACGCTCAGCGGTTACCGGCGGCACTTTACCGTCATATTTATATTCCAGCGCCAGTTGCCCCAGCAGGCGGCGTTCTTCGCTGTTAACCTCAATGGATTTCATTGTGCCAATATTATTTTCCACCTTATCGAACACACCCAGCACCTCATAAGCACCTTCGATAACCTGTGATACAATATCCCCCTTATGCGGCACGCTGATTTCACCGAACGACTTCCAGCACACTAACCCGTTAGTGCAGACCTGCCGGAAAATGCCCGGGATCATCTTATAACTGCTTGAACCATCATGACTGTTCAGTAATACGATTTCCGGCACTTCTTCGCCGCCATTTTTATTTCCCCGGCGCAGGCGGATCATATGCTTAGTAAATTCCCGGCGCGCCGGATCACGTACGCGTGACTGGCTGGCATAAAAAGGTTCGAACCCTTCTTCACGCAGTTTATCCAGCAGCGTAATGGTCGGAATATAAGTGTAGCGCTCAGAACGTGAGTCATGCTTTTCTGCTGAAAATGCGCTTGGAACAATTCGCATCAGCTCGTCATTGCTCAGCGGGCTGTTTTTACGGAGAGCTGTCTGGGCGGCATAGCGGGAAGCCAAACGGACCATAATTAATTACCTCTTAAGGGTTCTGTGTCAGTAGTGAAATAAAAGCCGGTTTATAAAGCAGCCAGCGCTTCGCGGAATATCAGATAACCGATGTCGTACTCATACAGCGCCAGCGGCCAGCCTTTATGCAGGTATATAATTGCTGCTTCAGGTTCTTCTGTTGGCTCCTCAAGTGCATCGAGGTCAGCCAGCTGTGCGCCATTAACTCCGCTGATTCCGGTGAACACCGCATGCCTGTGCATATGCTCATACAGATCGCGAAACTGCGCCGGACTGAGCGTCTCGCCCTGCTTTTCTGCGCATGTTTTGGGAGATTCTGGCGTGGCGGTGTTGACGTTCTGTGTGTTCATGGCGTTTCTCCTGCTCAGGTGGGTTGTCATGTTTCGGTCGATCCAGTCGCGGCAAAGGGCAAAGGAGCAACGGCAGGCGGCAGGTGCAAGGGCGCCGCAGGCGTGCATTTCACCCTTGCACCTGACGAACGACGGTGCTACGACAAGCCCTCCGCGCCTGGGCTGACCGCAACTGGCCCGCCGCGCCCGATAACGGGCACGAACACATCCCGGACGGCTCAGCCGGTCGGGTCGTCAACGGCCACGGCCTTTCGTGGCCAGTGAACGCACCGGCGACAGCCGGTTGCAGGGGTTGCGTCAGGATGGAAACCCGCTGGCCCGGAACGGGCCCGGGCAGAGACGGCTTGCCGGCTCTGTGCGAAGCATGACAGCCGCCCGGACGCCCGGTGTGCCAGCTTTTTACCAGGCGATACAGGGCATTCCGGTACTTCAGAAGAGATGATTATGGTGTTAATAACGTTGATAGCAGCTACGTGCAACAGCTGCAGGAAGTAAGGCTGCTTACAGCAGCTCTGTGTCCGAAGGGAAGACAGCGGGACAGTCGGCCCCGTTGAGAAAGCGCAGATGAAGGGCTATACAGGGTGTAACAGCACCCGATTTCCCCTGCAGGTAATGCAGGGGAGTCAGCATCTATCCTTTCAGACGCGAAAACTGCCAGTGGCAGAATGGGCTGTATTCGTCAGCCAGAGGCAGGTTCTGCTGCGCATATCTGCTCAGCCCTCCATGCTCAGCCCAGAACAGGTCACGAGCTGTGTCATTCATCTCACCTTCTGCTTTATAGACATTAGTTGTCTGGTATTCAGTGTTTTCCACGTACTCTTCTTCACCGATTGGATTTGCTGAATGAACGATTCGGGTTTCATAGGTTTCCGCTGCAGAGCCTGCCACTGGACCGTATACATAAACCGTGATCAGCAGTTTCTCGTGCGCGTTAATCAGCAGCATCTCGATTCCTGAGCGATATTTTCCCGTATTAAATTCTGCTTCTTCGCGCGTAAAGGTTGCCGCTGTCAGGTACTCCAGATTCATGCCGAAATCGCTACGCAATGCAGCAGTGTTCACATTGAACTGCGGATGATCCCTGTAAAAAAGGCTGCGACGCAAGGCACGGCGGATAGCTTCATAGCTGATTTCTTCTGAAGGTTTTGCCGTTAAAGACGATGATTCTTTAGATTCTGAAGCCGTTGTGTTGACGTTGAGCTGTGACATGTTGTGTCTCCCGTGTGGTTTATTCGATGTTTCTCTGAGTTCCTCGCCGTGAGGGCAGAATGGGCGCGCGGGGATCAGGCTGAGCGCAGAGGGAAACGGCTAAGCCGCAGCCCGCAGGGACCGGGTGCAGCCGTTTAGCTTGCGGCCCTTGCGCGAAGACGCCCGTGAGCCAGATTTCTGCACGGCGAAGGGATTCAGGAAACGAAGCAGAACGCGGAAGATGAACAGGGCACAGCCCCGGACGGCTCTGCCGGTCCGGTCCTTAGCGGCCCCGTTATTGGGGCCAGTGAACGCACCGGCGACAGCCGGTTGCAGCCGTTGACCTCAGCCATCAGGCCCTATGTCCGAAACCCGAAGGGGTTCGGCGGAGCTTAGCGGCTTGCCGCTTAGCGGAGTGGGACTGACGACCCGGCAACGCCGGGGAGCCGAAGGTGGCCATGTCCCGGACCGTGAAGTTGATGTTCAGTCAGTAAATGCAGCAATTGCACCTGAGCCTGCATAACCGGCAACACCATCCGGACAGCAGTGAGACATCGGGCATCACTGGCAGACTGCAGAGAACGCGGAGGGGGAGAGCCGGTGCGTCAGCACCGGGTTTTACCTGGCCTGAAAGGCCTGCAGGTTTTTTCGCGGTTCATCACCGCGCTCATGGCCAAAATGGCCGGTGTAAACCGGCCTTAGTTTCTCTAGATTATGACCTTCCTGTTATAGGTCGCTTTCCAGTCCATATACTCTGGTCCGTCACGAAGCGGTGTAAGACTGGTGAGATTCTCGGCTAAGCCGTTCATAACCAGAATCCGCTCCACAGCCTCAAACCAATCTTCCTTGTTGCCAATCGGAAACCAGAGATTCGAGTTGTCACCGCTTAGCAGCGGATGATTGCAGAAGTGAAACCCCCTGCCCTGCGCTGTTACGCAGCCCGTCACGATGCAGGTGGCCCGTACCTTTTCAGTCAGGGCACTCCGGGCGAGGTTTTCCGCTATATCACCCCAGCACCACTCGCCATCAGGCACCGGCAGCTCGATGCACCGTAACGAATGACCACCCGCCCGTGCGGTCAGCCTGGCAATGTCTGACACACCCGTTTCACCATATGCGCCGTTCGCCTCGCAGACATAATGGCCATTGTGCCAGAAGGACTCTGCACCATTATCCAGGCGGATCAGACAGTACTTACCCATCACTCTGGTAATATCGTCCTGCTGAACCGGGCTGGTGAATGCTGTGAAATGTGGTTGCTCGACAATTTTGCTCATGACTGCTTCTCCGCCTGACGCGCTGCCTGCATCCACTGTGAAAAAAGCATTGCCGTTAAATGTGCCAGCTGGCCGCTGCGCATGGCGTTTACAATCGCGATGGCATGTGCGACGATTTGCATGTCAAAAATCATATATCTCTCCAGATTCTGGTTTTGATGTTGCCGGTATCTCGTAAATACCGGCGGTGAAGAAAGCAGAGGTAACTCTGCTTTTTTTACAACTGCTGTTTGCTCATCAGGCAATATCCGCTTTATGCATGGCGTATCCGGCTTTGAGAATCAAAGCCAGTTCACTGCTTGCATATCCCCATGCTGCATCGCCCATCCCGTCTGGATAGCCGTGCGCAATGTGTGCCGCCTCAATCCACGCTTTAAATGACGCCAGCGGGATCATCGGGCGCGGGCGCGACCAGTCAGTAACAGTGTCACAAACTTCTTTAGCCATATTCATCAGTGTGCCTGTGAGAAGTTCAAAACGTTCACTCTCGGTCATGCTCTCTGACTTCAATGATCTGAGGTAATCCAGGCTCTGAGCCAGTGCCGGATCAAGGCCGTCAGTGTCTTGCCCTTCAGCCCAGGTTTCGGTGGTTTTGGTTGCGGCGGTTTTGACGTTCTGTGTGTTCATGCTGGTTCTCCTCTGATGGTTACTAAAACCCTGTTTCGGTTGGTATGGAGCGGCGAAGGGCAGAAGTAGCACCGGCAGACGGGCGAACACGGGGCGTCACCGCAGGCCGCAGCGCAAGCGAGCCGTCTTTATGGCGAGTGCGAACGGGCGAGGAACGGCGAAGCGTACCCCTAGTGGGCGAACGGATGACTGTGCTACGAAAAGCCCTCCGCTCCGTACCAGCCGGAAAAGGGTGACAGCACAGGGATGAGCATGAACACAGTCGTCACGGCGGAACGGCGTGACGCCATTAAAGGGCGCTGCGCGCCCGGTTGAAGCACCGGCGACAGCCGGTTGCAGCCGTTGACCTCAGCCATCAGGCCCTATGTCCGAAACCCGAAGGGGTTCGGCGGAGCTTAGCGGCTTGCCGCTTAGCGAAGTGGGACTGACGACCCGGCAACGCCGGGGAGCCGAAGGTGGCCATGTCCAGGCAGTGGCAGTGGCAGTGGCAGTGGCAGAATCAGCCCACAGAGCAGAAACGGCAGGCTGTCAGTGGCAGATGGGAACAGGTGATGACGGCGGTCAGGTGAAAGGGTATAGCCGGTGCGTCAGCACCGGATTTATCCTGCCCCGCAGGGGCTACCGCCCTGGCAGTTTGCGCGGGGCAAAAAGGCAGCTTACGCCGCCTCTGGTTCGCTTATCTCAATACTGGTGATGTGCAGTCCGGCATGCGCCATCATGCTGACCAGCTTATCAATCGAAAAGCAGTTGATCCGGCCTCCTGCCAGCTCGGACACTCTTGGCTGTGAAACACCCAGCGCAGCGGCGGCAGTGGCCTGATTCAGGCCATTACGCTTAATCCAGCTATTCAGGCGGCCTACCAACTCGGCGCGGAGTTTCATATTTTCCGCCTGCTCTGGCGTTTCGCTGATCGCGTCCCACACATTATCAAAAGTCTGAATATTCATTTTTTACGCTCCTCTACCAGTCTGCGATAACGATTCCGGGCAAGCTCCACGTCACTCTGGCTGGTCTTATGTGTCTTTTTCTGGAAGCAGTGCAGCACATACACGGCCTCTTCAAATTTGGCGACATACATGACCCGGAAAATGCCGTCATTACCCCGGATGCGGATTTCACGTGCTCCCTGGCCTACCGTAGCAAAAGGCTTCCAGTCGTCCGGCTCAAGTCCCTGCTGAACCAGGTCAAGCTGATACCCTGACGCTGTGCGGGCCTCCTCCGGGAAAGCCCGTAAATCCTCAAGACTGCTGTCAATGAAACTGATTTTCTTACGCATCATCCCCTCATTATACGAAATTCCGTATATTGTGCAATTTCTGCCTTACGCATGCACCCTATATAACCCCGTAACTCCGGCTTCCCTGCCTTTCTGTTCCCTGCTGTTTTGTCCGTGGCTTACATTGCCCTGATAAATTCCATCATCGCTTTGATCCGGCGCTGGCTTTTAAGGCGTTCTTCAAAATCGTTGAGATAGTAAGCCGGTGTATAGCGTACCCGGTTAAACTCCAGCGTCAGCGTGTTACCGGTGACAACCTCGGCAGCAATGCCCAGAAGAGAAAGCTGTATAAACGCCATGTCTGCTGCGACAGGATCGATATCAATACAACTGACGAACATCTGAACGGAAGGATTAAGCCCGGCTTCAATCAGGCACTCTGCGTAAGCGATCACCATTCCCCCGGCTCCGCAGGTCGGCTCTGACAGCGTAAACATCCCTTCCCGCCGGATGGTATCAATCACGCCTGGCATCAGCAGGCGGGCCATCATTGACTGCACATTGTAAGGCGTAAAATACTGCCCCTGGCGATCGTCGCCCAGCTCCAGCTCCATAAAAACTGCGCCCAGAAAATCATGAAACTGAGCCTGAAGCGCACATACCATCAGCGCGAACAGTTCATGCATATTTTGCATGTCGGCGGCACTGTAGCGTTCGCTGATTTTGCGGCAGCGTTCAATATTCTCCGGCGTTCTGATCCGGGCGATATCCAGTTCACTGGCCGCCAGGATAATGAAATCGCTGAACACCTCCCAGCGGCGCAGGTTGTACGCTGTCTCATGGAAGACGCTGATAAACTGTCGTCGCGCCGCTGCCAGGCTTAACGCGGGTGCGGAAACCGCAGGCAGATTTACCGGCAGCGCGGGTAAAGGATGCTGAACAACCGGTGCCGCGTCCTGTGCCTGGTCAAAAAATTCCGCAAAACTTATCTGTGACATGAATCTATTCCTTTTACAGCCGCCCCGATCAGGGGCGGCTTTTCACATCACGCCATGCTGAGGCCAGCATGAACCAGTTTCATAAACTTCGGCCAGTTCTTCAGCTTCATCGCAGGAACGCGGGCGCTTTTTCCTTCGCGAAGCGCATTTACAAATACTCTCGCCTGTGACACGATTTGCGGGTCGAATTGCATGGGTTTATCTCCGTTAAGTTTGACAGCGCCGGAATGTTCGTTGGTAGCGTGATTCCGGCGGTGAATGAGCAGGCTTATGCCTGCTTTTTTCATTTCTGATTCAGTTCAATTACCTCCTTAACGCTCGTTATGATCTGCGCGTGGGTCATGTGGTTGTAATTACGCAGGCGGAAGTACCGCACCCCGATCCGGGCGTAAATGTCCGTTACCTCGCCGCAGTACATTTCTGCAAACATGAACGTTTCACAATTTCCGCTCTCACTGCATGCCCAGTTCAGCGGATAGAGTGTCCCCAGCGCATCATGAAAGCGGTGTACGTCGATCTCCGCAGGCGCTTTTACCGCCGCCGCCTCACGATTCAGCCAGTAATTCCGCGCTTCTTCGGCGTACCCCTCTGCGCTGGCAAAACGATCTCCCAGGTAGTAATTACTGTTTTGACCTTCAGCCCAGGTTTCGGTGGTTTTGGTTGCGGCGGTTTTGACGTTCTGTGTGTTCATGCTGGTTCTCCTCTGATGGTTACTAAAACCCTGTTTCGGTTGGTATGGAGCGGCGAAGGGCAGAAGTAGCACCGGCAGACGGGCGAACACGGGGCGTCACCGCAGGCCGCAGCGCAAGCGAGCCGTCTTTATGGCGAGTGCGAACGGGCGAGGAACGGCGAAGCGTACCCCTAGTGGGCGAACGGATGACTGTGCTACGAAAAGCCCTCCGCTCCGTACCAGCCGGAAAAGGGTGACAGCACAGGGATGAGCATGAACACAGTCGTCACGGCGGAACGGCGTGACGCGCGGGCGCGAAACGACGTTGCCCCTTACATCCCGCCGTGTGTGGTGGCGGGATGCATGGAGCGCCGTTTATGGCGTGACTGAGCGGCGCAGCCGGAACGGCTGCTGTGAGCGGAAGGTGTTGCGTCAGGATGGAAACCCGCTGCCCCGGAACGGGGCCGGGCAGAGACGGCCTGCCGGCTCTGTGCGAAGCATGACAGCCGACAGGACGCCCAGCGCAACGGCCGTTTTAAATTCAATCAGCGATGCCCGGAAGAAAGGGTTTCAGAAACCTTTTAATTATCGAATATTAATGCTAATAAAAAGCATAAATAATCACCAAAGGAAAGCTGAACATGTCAGTTACACGTCCCGTCGCCGCTCAGTTTGAGGCTTACAATAAACGCGATATTAATGCCTTCATTGATTGTTTTTCTGAGGATTTCAGAGGCTATCGCATGCCCGCCGAAACGCCCTCCACGATCGGAAAATCAGCGCTGCGGGAGTTTTACATAAGTAATCGCTTCAATAATCCGGAACTCAGGGCAGAACTTATTTCAAGAACGGTGCTGGGTAACAAAGTGTTTGATCACGAATTGATTCATGGCATTTCACCCACTCCCCTTGAAAGCATTGCCGTTTTCGAAATTACTGATGATTTTATCTCTACTGCGTGGTTTTACTTTCCATGATATTTACCACGATGTCGTTACAGGCAGAAAGACGGGAGTCGCGCCGTCAGGCGCGCCTCATTCTTTTCTGCTGCCGCAGGCGCGGTTTTCGCGGGCTAAAAGGCGGCCGCAACCGCCTGAAGCTGCCGGCTTACCCTTACCCCCTCTGCAAGATAAAGTGGCTTCCGAGATAAACAGCACTCTGACAGGTCATGAAATAGCAGATTTCGTCTACGATCTCTTCGGTTCTCAGCTCTCTCTGGCCACTGCTGCGGCGGCGCTCGTTGATCACGGCTTTGTACTGGCGAAGGATGTCGCGGGTTTGTGGTGTAAGTTTCAATTTGTTCTCCTTTTCGACAGGGCTTACCCTGCCGGTATTATCTATCAGTTGCTGAATACAAAGCCGTCGTGCAGTACATAGCCGCTGCTGAACAGGTCGCGGGCATAGGCCTCATAGTCGAAATAAGAGCGCAGCGGCTCCGGCACGGAGCTCAGCAGACCGCAGTCTTCGATATGATCAAAGGCAAAATCTTCTTCAGATTCGGCCGTCCCTCTGTACGCATCATCAAATGCGTCAAAATCACACTCGCCGGAGTAATCCGCCCAGGCAACAAATGCGTCTTCCCTGCCCTCTTCTTTCGCCTGCTTCCAGGCCGCAATGAAATCCCAGTCGATAAAGGATTCAGAAACGAATTTAGACGGAATGCCTTCCCAGTCCTGAAACATGAATTCTGGATCATCTTCAGATGCATGGAGTTCGCGACACGCGTCGTGAAACTCATTCCTTTCCTCAAAATCAGTGAGATCAAACCACTTCCCGAAAATGCTGCCGCAGTTGTATTTATGGTAAGTCCCGACGTATACCGCTGGTCCGCTAAATGTCATAAGAAATCCTCCACAGTCAAAGTCATCACAGTTCCGGCCTGTGCCGTGACTGAATGACAGCCCGGCGGAAAGCGGAGTGTTCAGGAGCGACACCGCAGGCCGCAGCGCAAGCGAGCGGGAGACGGGATTACGCACGGCGCTGGCGCGAATTTCTGAGCGGCGGCGCGACGGGAGTAAGCACGGCGGAGCAAGTGCGAACGGGCGAGGATGGCGAGCGAAGCGGTCTCTTGAACACGCAGCAGCCGGGCTAAAGTGAAGTCACGGCACCGGCCGCAGACCGCACGGACCGGGTTTTCTTCCCTGCCCCGCCGCATGGCGGAATATAGCGGCGCGCAGCAACATCCTTATTTCATTCTGTCCACAGCCCTAGTGCATATCCGGTCAGTAACTCTGTGGACAAAAGCGCAGCGGCAGCATTATCCGCGCACAGACAGCAGGCGGTCATAAAATGACCGCCCCGTCCGTTATTTCAGGTGGCCGCGCATTTCGGCAGCGCGCCGGTACAACGCCACCAGTTCGGTATCGATCTGCTCGATCAGCATCCCGGCCATTTTCTGTGCCGGCGCCGCACCGCGGTAAAGATGGCGCTTAGTCATATCCCGTAACCGCAGGTGAAATTCGTAAAGTGATTCCTCCAGGTCGTTAATGTCGTCGGTAAGCCGGGTGTTGTCAGTTGTCATTATCTGGTCTGTCATGGTGCTGTCCTCTTGGTCTGGTTACGGAAAATACGTTATGCGGCACGGGCGGCGCGCAGTTCTCCAAGGCGGCGCAGGCCGGCGATGTGGTACTGCTCCATTAGTTCAATACCAATCCAGCGGCGGCCACACTGGTCCGCGGCGACGCAGGTCGAGCCGGAGCCTGCAAACGGGTCCAGAATTAAATCCCCAGGCTTAGTGAAGGTTTCAATAAGCGGCTGCAACACGCTCACCGGCTTTTCGGTCGGGTGGTACCGGTTGCCCGTGTACTGCCAGGGCATCACGTCAGGTAAGGGCTTAGCCGGCAGCGGCGGGCGTCCTTTGGCCAGCAGGTAGGCGCTTTCATGCTGATACCCGACAAATGCCGATTTCGATGCGTAGGTTTTGGTAAACACAAGGTGCCCGACGACGCGGAAGCCCGCCGCTTTCCACGCCTGCATAAAAATGTCTACGCGGTTCCAGCCGTAGAAGCTCACCGCCAGGCTGTTGTTTTTGAGCACGCGGAACATTTCACGGTTGGCCGGCAGCACCCATTCGTCGCTCACGTCGCCCGCGATCGAACGGCCGGACCGGTCCTTAAAGCCGACGAGGTACGGGGGATCTGTCAGAATGAAGTCGATGCTGTTATCCGGAAAGTTGGCCATGATCTCTACGCTGTCGCCACGCATGAATCGGGACATAGTTATGCTCCTCAGTGTCAGGGGGCACCCCTGTGGTGCCGTGACCACCACAAAGACGGGCGTAAAGCGGAGCAGGCAGGGGCGGACGCGCAAGCCGCACGCGCCGCCGGAGCGGACTGAATGTCCCGCGCACGGCGGGGAACGGGTGAGCAGGACGGCGAAGCTTCCCTTGAATGCGAAGCGGCCCGGCTACCGTGAGGGCACGGCACATTATCCCTGCAGGTTTCCGGCCGGAGGACGGGGAGCGGCAAAAGAAGCGGAGCGAAGCTATTTCCTTATGGTGCATTAATCATCGGGGGCAGGTCATCACGGATGCTACCAGTCTCAGCCAGAGGCTTTGGCCGGGATGGTGGGACCTTGAAGATACACTGGTCATCTATGATGACTATGTGTTCTTTCTCGATATCTATTTGAGAATAAAAAATAATGTTAAAACATTAACTGATGTGAAAAAATAAATATACGAGGTTTCTTTTTTAGTCATAATGCTAGGATAGCTGATATAAGGTTTCATATGCCCATTATAATATTTTTAATCATAGGTCTGTTTAGTTTTATGTATTGGGACTCAATCATTTCCAACATTGAAGTTCTTGGTGCATTGGCAACAGCACTTGCATTTTTTGCAACTGCCTGGGCGGCTTTTGAAGCGCGCTCAAGCGCTAAGGCAGCATTTCGAGCAGTAGAGTTGACTCGTGAATCCTTAATAGAATCAAAGAAGGCTTCTTTTAAACAATGGTATTATCTGTTGCTTGAAAAAAACCTTGAAATGCAAAAAGGCGTTGAAGCGCACCTAAATAGCAACAAAGAACTTAATGATAAACTCAAGCCTAATCTTATTTTGGCTAAGATTCATAGCCCCATCACTTCAGATAGTATTTTATCCTCATTCATAAGACACGCTTGTCATATTTTGAACTATATTGACAATGAGTATTATGGTGGCGAACACGATTTAATAGGTAAGAAGATTTTTACAGATCAACTATCAAATGTTCTTACTGATAGACTGAAATTGATAATTGCGATCTATGGGTTAAATTATGGAAGCTTCGACCACGTTGATAACGCAAATCTGAGAGGCTTATTACAAAAATTTGAGTTCTTCAAGAATGACATTTTTTTCGATGATGCAATATCCGAGCGTCAATATCTTGATATCCATGTAAGCAAACGTTTTTGCAAAGATTACCGGGAGAGCGTTAGTTCCGCAATTGATTATCAACTAAAGCGTTCAATCTATGATTCTATGCCTGAGTCTTTTGTAAACAGCAGAGTCCAACCCAGCCTATTTTACTCAGTGCTTTATGCTTATGATACTCCAGCTAAAAAATATATTGAGAAAGCTTTTAGTGAGTTTTCTAAACATACTAGAGCTGAGATTCTTATCAAGATTGAAAATGCCCCAAAAGATCACAGAATCAGCTTGAATGAGTTAAGGCGACTCAAGGGATACTATTTATCTTTTAAACGAAGGTCCAGGTATGAGTTGAGTCGAAGGCTAAGTACGCTGGCGATGATTATCAATGCATTACGGCATTTAATATTAAAAGCCCATAAGAGCAATCATAAAGGCATTAGTTTGAGTGATTTTTATTTTCACAATATACAAGTAAGCAATGATATTAAAGAAGGAATAAACTTCTTAAGGATTGTCGAGAATTATGCTCTTTCTTTGAGTTTATTGAAATTGCGAGTAGATGCTGATAGACATGAGAAAATCAGCTCACTTGTGGCTTCAGCGGAAAAAGAAATATTTAAAGTGCGCGATTGCATTAAGGCGTTTTCTTTATAGTTATTGTGTTGAGTGTAACCTGCACTCCATTGATCAATACATAAATTTGTTAGCTACTTCCGCTCTTGGCACAGAGCGGAATTTTTTTTGAAAATACAACTCTATGAGCTTCGGATGTTCCTTTAACGTTACTTTATTCCTGGGATATCTTTTAATCTCGTTGTATAGCGAGGTGACAGCATTTCACGTTTCATCTGCCATGAACTGTCGCGATCACCCTGACCCGCGAAAAAGACTTTTCCTTTCCCGGATCGATTAATACCGTCCAGTGCTGCCATTAGCGCGTCTGCGTTCGCACGCGGCTGCTGCTCACTGAACATGTCAAACTGTGCCACGCCTGACTGATAAAAATCTCCCAGCATGACGCCAGCTTTCGCATACCGGTAACCCTCCTGCCAGATGGTGCTGAGGCCACTTAGCGCTGACTCAATTATGTCGCGGGTGTCGTTCGTCGGATAATCACAGACGCGAGAGGCGGTATTCGAATATTGCGGTTCATCACCGTGACGAGCGGTGGCGATGGAAACACTGATATGTCGGCAGCGCGAATTCTGCTCCCTGAGTTTTTCTGCCGCACGTGTGGCATACAGCACGATTGCCTGCTGCATGTCTTCCAGTTTAGTGACTCTTTCGCCAAAAGATCGCGAGTTTAAAATGTGCTGCTTTGGTGGCGGGGCATCTTCCAGTGCAATGCAGGACTCACCATTAAGTTCGCGAGTAGTGCGCTCAATAATAACGTCAAAGTTTTTCCGTATCATGCTGATGTTGCTGTCAGCCAGCTGCAGAGCCGTTGTGATCCCCAGCTGGTGCATGCGTTTGGTAATGCGCGGGCCAATCCCCCAGATATCACCGACGTCGGTCAGGTGCAGTAGTTTTCGCTGCCGGATTCTGCTGGACAAATCCACGACGCCCCCGGTCTGCGTCCACTTCTTTGCCGCATGGTTGGCCAGTTTGGCCAGTGTCTTCGTTGGTCCGAACCCTACGCCAATAATCAGCCCGGTTTCACGCCGGATGCGCTCCCGCATCTGCTGACCAAATGTCTCAAGGGAGATAAGGTCACTAATCCCGGTCACATCCAGGAAAGACTCATCGATGGAATAGACTTCCTGTCCCGCGGCCATCTCACCCAGTATGGCCATCATGCGCGCTGACATGTCGCCGTTTATGTGGAACAGAAAATCTACAGAAATTATTGATGCTTTAAGGGCGGCTATGGGCGAGGAACAGAAGATCACAATAGCTCTCAGCACTAATGAGGGCTTGACGAACATCATTCTGCATACTTCGAATAGGTGCATGTCATCATAAAAGTTTGACTAAGTTTATGCGAAAAGCAGCTAGCTGAGCTCGTCAAGTAATTGTCGCCTTTTCCGACGCGCGTGAGGCATACAATATCACCGCCAGCTGCATGTGCTCCAGCTGGATAATACGCTCTCCAATGGAGCGGGAGTTCATTATTTGCTGCATCGCTGGCGTCCCGTCTTCGAGCGCCAGGCACGACTCCCCGTTGAGCTCGCGTGCGATTCGCTCAACGATAACATTGAAGTTCTTACGTATTATGCTGATGTTGCTATCTGCCAGCTGCAGCGCTGTGGTGATACCCAGCTGGTTAAGGCGGGCGCTGATGCGCCTGCCAGATAACGAAGTAATGCGGTCACTACAGGAGGGCAGGTCAAAAACTTTTTATAAAGCCCCGCCGATAAAACTAAAGCTGTTTCTGACAGAAGTTACGCCACAGCTCCTGGTCTTCAATCGGCGAAGCCAGTATCACATAACATGTCCTGAGCCTTCAGAATGGCCTCCCGTTTTTCATTAAGGCGGGTAGCAGCGTAGATGTCTATATTCAGCTTTTGCGATTCACGATCTGTCAGCTCGCGGTAGCAAAGCCCTTCCTGATTAAAGATGCATTTCGACTGGGGCATAAGGGCAAATCCCTTTCCCTTCGCTATATGGGTAAGCATAACGAGGGAATCATCCGGTTCTTTAAGCCTTTTAAGGGGAAAATGAAGTAGTTCAAAATAGCTTTCACACTTGTCATAAAATGATGGATTGGCGCTTCTGGCGAACCAGAAAAGCGGTAAATCACTAACGTCCTCCAGCGAAACTTTCTCTTTGAGGCTTGCAGAATGCATGGCTGGCATAGCCATCAGAAGCGGCTCACGGCAGATCCAACGATACTGAACGACGTCTTCATGGCCTGTACCCTTTTCCCCTGTTAGCACAAGATCGAGCATATTTTTCGACAGGCATTGAAGCAGTTGAGCAGACGTCAGGTTAGGCGTTTCAACGTCGTCACCGGCGTCTAATCTGTTCAGCTGCCGCTTAACAGGCTCAATCAGCTCGAAATTCAGTGTGCGGGTCAGGCCGATGCGCAGAGTCTTTTCCGATGATAGTGTGCCTGTTTTCAGCTCGCTGAGTTCCTGAAGAATTTCCTCCGCTTTTATAACCAGCGCACGGCCAGCTTCAGTCAGGCTGACATCATGCGTACTGCGGCTGAACAGCTGCAGATCAAGAACGACTTCCAGGCATTTGATCTGACGGGTTAACGGAGGCTGGGTCATTCTGAGCCGTTCGGCGGCTCTGCGAAAGTTCAGCTCATGCGCCACTGCCAGAAAACACTGAAGTTGTTTAACGCTGGGAAGGTTGTTGCTGATTAGGTGTCCTGCAGTAGCCATAGATCCCATCCTGCCAGTTAAAGAAGTCATTCTACCTTTTTATACGCTCAGATATAACTTGGAAAGTCATATCATAACCCCCCCTCCACAGTGATACAAAAATTATATTACACATTTAACAATTCCATCTGCATCAAAGACTGATAAGTTTCCCCCGAAACTTAATCAAATATCCTTACGGAGATAATAATGTCATCTAACTATGTGCTGGTATCGCGTTTCCCGTTAAAAGACAACGTTTCTACTGACGATTTCTCGTCCTTAAACAATACCGAAAGCACGCGCTATTACTATTGTGAAGAGCAAGGTGTAAACGAATTACTTGAACTTCGTTCATTTAATGATATTAAAGAGATTTCATGGGTTGAAGAAGAACTGGAATCAATGTTCCATCGCTTCGCTGACGTTCTTTCTGCAGATATTCGAAGGGAGTTACTCAAGTTTGTTGAATCTCCTGTCGACAATAAAAAAGACCTTCCGGAAACAAATTATATCCAGCTACGTCATGTTGAAGTGCCAGCGCATAACTACAAGCAATATCGCCAGTGGCGTGATGAAACTATTTTTAACGTAGTCAGGGATAATAAGGATAAAATTGAAAGTTTCGAAGCATTCCACTCGCTCATCAGCGGCGTGCCGGGGGTAATGTTTATCTCCGCATTCAATGGCAACAAAGAAGCCTACAAAGAAGCTTTTACCAATGCGCGATATCAGGGAATTATCCAGCAGGCTGGTGATAACTATATTACCGGAGGTAATGAAGGCCTGTATACCCGCATCTACCGCTCATGTTGCTGTTGAGGAAGAACAAATGAATTGTAAAAAACTGGTGGTCGTCGGCGATAAGTTTAATGAATTCGCAAACGGAAAAGATGTCCTGACAATTTCTCAGCTTGAATTACTGACGCAAATACCCGCAAATATTATCGACAAAGAGCACGAGATTATCATCGGGCAGGGTGTGCGTAAAGATTTTGCGGGAAAGGTAATTTCCAATCAGGCAAGAAATGCCGATCACGGTAATAAACTTAAAATGTGCTCTCTGAAAAAGCTGGTTAACGATAAAAAGAATGCACACTGCCACAAGCGGCATGAGCAGAATGTTCTGATTGGGTCAGCGGAGCAGACTGAACATAACCGTGACCTTTTTGCCATGCCGCTACTGATCGATGAGCGCTGTGAGATCATGGCCGATCATCAGACCGGGCAGCACATTCAGGGAATGCTTCTGGTCGAGGCAAGCCGTCAGGCTTTTATCGCCGTGACCGAAGAGTTTATCTACAAGCAGGAAACGGGACGTTACTATGTCATCAACAACATGGCGATTAACTTTTCAAGCTTTCTGTTTCCTTTACCTGCACTGGTCCACTTTGAATATCTTGAAAAGGATGTTAACGACCGCAGGGGACGCTTTAAGGCGCAGGTACGCGTGACCCAGCATCAGACGCTTTGTGCAACCATGGATGTGTCGTTCACAGTATATCCTTCAGGGCTGATTTCTGAAAAGGAAAAGTTACTGGCTGAGACGGCCATGCAGGCAGCAATCGCGGCGCAGCAGAGCGTAACGCCCGGGGTGATGCATGCCTGAGTTACGTAGCCAGAAATACCGTCTGGCTGCTACCACGCAGGGGCCGCTTTACCCCCCTGCGGAGGTAATGGACCAGCAGGGTAACTTTGTGGTGGTTGGCATGGTTCCGGGAGAAAACGGACCTGAATGGCGCAGCGTCATCGTTGCGGCTGACAGCCCGCTTCCTGTATTCGGAGAAATGGCACCTTATAAAATACTGCGCGATATTGAAGACATGTCACAGGAAGAGTGCCGGGATATTATCATGCACACACTTCCCTTACCCATTCCGCTAAACAACTACGGGATGGTATTCGCGCCCCAGCAGCGTCCACAGGCAAACACCGAAAGCCGGCCAAGCCTGCCACTACATGAAGGCTATATAGCGGATTACCGCAGCAGCGATGGCAAACGTCCTGTTTCTCCAATCACTCTGGCAGACTGGATGCAGGCTGAGGGTACGCTTGAGGTACATCTTTCGGGAGACAACAGGCACGCTCTGTTTAAGTTTTCTTTCCGCCATCTGGTTCCTGATAGCCTTTATACTGTTATGAGCCTGCGGGAAAAGGATTTGGCGACTGAAAACCCGAGCCGCCCCGGACCGCTGGGTATACCAAACGTATTTATTACCGATCACAACGGGAATGCAGATTACTGGGCAGAATTACCCGATCCGTTTCCGGCGCATGATCGCGATGAAAACCGAATAATTAACGTTGTCGTGCTTTATATGAGCTCCCGCCAGAGCTATGGCGGCGCAATAGGACTTTATGGCCTAGGTGGAGACATTCATGCCCATCTGAAAATGAAAAGCCGCTCTTTCGACGAATTTACTACAGTAAGGTGAGAAATAAATATGCCATATGTTCATATCACCACATGGCCTGCAAAAGATGAAAGTGAAATTATCGGACTGCAGGAAGATATCACTTATGCCGTACATAAAAACACGGGCGCACCGCTCGATAAAATCTCTGTTGTAATTACTGAGATATCACCCTCTCGCTGGGCTGATGCGGGCGTCCCCGGCAGTCATAAAGATTTTCCGGTAAAAAGCCGGAGAAAAAATTACGAGGAATAAACTTTGCAGAAGTCAGCCGCATTTTTTGACGTTGATGAGACGCTTATAACGATTAAAAGTATGTTTGATTTTTACGACTTCTGGTGTCGTGAGAATAATGACCATGAAAAACTTGATCGTTATATGACACACTTCCGGGCTGAAGTTAACAAAGGAACATCCCGCGAGCAGCTTAACGAAGAATATTACCGTCAGTTCGCAGGCATCCGTTACAAGAAACTGGAAGAAGCGGGTGAAAAGTGGTTCAGCACTAAGCTTTACTCATCTTTTTTTATAGATAGCGCTGTCGCGTTCTTGAAAAAACATCAGGCAGATAATACACCTGCCGTTTTTGTTTCCGGCTCTATGCGTCCTGTTCTGGCACCAATTGCAAAATATCTTGGCGTAAAAGATATCCTCTGTGCACCGCTGGAAATAACTGATGAGGGGATCCTTACAGGTGAAATAGGCATTCCACAGACTATAGGCAGCGGAAAAATGGAGGCGCTTATTCAGTTTTGCAGCCAGATGAGAATAAGCCCTAATGATTGCTATGCCTATGGAGATGATCTTTCAGACATACCTATGCTCGAATCAGTCGGCTACCCCGTGTGTGTAGGAAAATCTACGGCGCTTGCCAGACACGCGAAAGAAAAATGCTGGCCAGTTATTTAATTCACTCCCGAGGTAAAAAATATGAATACAGATAACGCTCCGCAGGCTATGTCCTTAAGATCATGGCTTGCCCTGTTTATTCTGGCACTATCAACATTCACAATCGTTACTACAGAGCTGGCGCCTGTTGGTCTGCTGACGCCAATAGCGGAAGGGCTTCACTCTTCTGAATCAGCTGTGGGTATGACGGTCTCGCTTTATGCCTGGGTCGGTGCACTGAGCGCACTCATTGCGTCAGTCTTCTTGGGCAATGTTGCGAAGAAACGCCTTCTGCTTACGCTGACGGTCATCCTTTTTCTGTCTAACGTACTTTCAGCTTCGGTAAACACTTACGCTGTGTTGCTTGCCGCGCGCGTGCTGGGTGCGCTGGCTCACGGGGCATTCTGGGCGATGATCGGGGCAACGGCGGTATCCATTGTCCCAGCCAGATACATTGGCGCCGCCACGTCGATTGTTTTTGGGGGCGTGTCTGCAGCAAGCGTGTTTGGCGTGCCGGTATCAAACTATATCGGCATTCACTTCGGCTGGAGGCAGGCGTTCTGGTTGATGGCGATGCTCAGCGTAATCGCATTTGCCGGCATAAGCGTACTTGTTCCGCAGATAGCCAGTAAAAGTGCAATCGGCCTGGACGCGCTAAAAAGTGTGCTGAAATCTTCTGCGCTGTGGAAAATCTATTCGGCTACGCTACTGGCAGTGACCGCGCACTTCGCCGCGTTCACCTACATTGAACCTTGGCTGCACACGCAGCAAACCCTTGCTACTTCATTAATACCGATGGTTCTGTTCGCATACGGTATCGCTGGCCTCGCCGGTAATTTCCTGACCGGGATGGTTATCGATAAACACCTAAAGGCTACGGTTTCCGTCTCAGTGCTGCTTATCTGCGCAGTGCTGGTATTTCTGGGACTATCCGGTGCGGCACTTTCAGATAATGCAGTTTTCGCGGCGATGGTTATCTGGGGCGTGGCAGTATCCGGAATCTTCGTGGGCTTTCAGACGTGGGTCTTACGCCTGGCGGAAGATAAAACCTTCCCGGCTTCTGCGGTCTACGTTTCATTTTTCAATGCCGCTATCGGTATCGGCGCATCTGCCGGCGCCTGGATGGTATCCGCTTTATCCGTTCCGGTGCTCTACATCATAGCCGGCGCCGCGATCGGCCTCTCTGTGTTGCTCGTGCTCGCTATCCCAACGCGCGTGGCGTCAGCTCAAACCGTACTGGAGAAATCTTATGAGTCAAACTAACGATCTTACTCGCTATGGCAGAGACATTATGGACCGCCTTGAACCAGGACTGGCCGATAAGGTCACCGGACGTCTGAGTGAACTTGACGCCACTCTGCCGGCGCTGATCACCGATTACGCATTTGGCGCTGTGGTGGGCCGTCCCGGACTGGATCTCAGAACGCGGGAAATGCTCACGGTGGCATCGCTTGTGACGCTGGGTAACGCCATGCCCCAGCTTGAATTGCACATGAGAGCGGCGCTTAACACCGGCGTCACCCCTGAAGAGCTGCTTGAAATCGTGATACAGATGGCCGTTTACGCCGGCGTACCGGCTTGCATGAACGGTCTGACGGCTTATCGTGCTGCGATGGCGGCAACTGGTCATACTTTACTCGGCCTGAAGGGAAAAAATGATGAATGAAGTTGTGATCGTTTCTGCAAAGCGCACGGCTACCGGCGCATTTATGGGTTCCCTGTCTGATCATTCCGCAGCAGCGCTGGGAAGTTACGTCATTCGCGCGCTTCTTGAAGAGTCGGGCGTGAAAGCGGCTGAAATTTCTCAGGTTATTATGGGGCAGGTTCTGACGGCTGGCTGTGGCCAGAATCCTGCACGACAGTCCGCGCTGAATGCCGGACTGCCGGTTGAAACGCAGTGCCTGACCATTAATAAGGTCTGCGGATCGGGCCTCAAGTCTGTTCACCTAGGCATGCAGGCACTGCTGACGGATGAGGCGGAGTTTGTTATCGCTGGCGGTCAGGAAAGCATGTCCAGCGCACCGCATATTCTGAAGTCATCGCGTACAGGGATGCGGCTGGGTGACAGTAATTTGAAAGACAGCCTGGTATCTGACGGCCTCTGGGATGCATTCGACGATAATCACATGGGAATGACCGCCGAAAATGTTGCGGAGGAGTTTGGTATAAGCCGTGAAATGCAGGATGAATTCGCGCTTTTATCCCACCTAAAGGCGCTGAATGCGCAGGAAAAGGGCTTTTTTGAACGTGAAATTGTTCCTGTGGAATGGCAGAACAGGAAAGGCGAGACCCTACGGGTCTACACGGATGAAGGTCCCCGCAAAACCAGTATTGAAAAACTTGGGCAGCTGAAACCCGTGTTCAGAAAGGGCGGTACGGTAACCGCAGGAAATGCGTCTTCGCTTAACGATGGCGCTGCCGCAGTGCTTCTCTGCACCCGGGACACGGCAGCGGCTAGAGGGCTGCCGGTTCTCGCCTCGCTGGGTGTATTTGCCAACTCGGGTATCAGACCGGCATTAATGGGCGCCGCGCCGGTGCAGGCGATTGCAGACTGCCTTTCCCGGTCAGGATGGAAACCTGAGGATGTTGAACATCTTGAGTCGAACGAAGCATTTGCAGCCCAGGCGCTGGCAGTTGCCAGCAGGACGGGAATATCACCGGAACGCATTAATCCTTACGGCGGCGCAATTGCGCTAGGTCATGCTATCGGATCGTCCGGATGCCGCATCCTTGTGACACTCGTCCATAGCCTGATGCACAATAATACCACGCGTGGCGTAGCAGCATTATGCGTAGGCGGCGGCGAAGGTGTGGCGCTGAGCGTGTATCGTTAAGGATAACAAACATACAGCCGCTGCGCTGATAATAAAACTGGGTATTGCCTAATGTCGATCGTTTAAGGATCGGTTGACCGATCCGGTGGCTGGTGTAAAAGGGTTCCATGTTCATCATGGAACCCTTTTAAATGGAACTTTAACAGGCCCTGAGCATTATAAATCTTACCGAACTCGACCAAGCGCAGAGCTTTGCTGACCTTATTCAACAGGCCTTTTCCATCACCGACACCGTGACGCTGCGTAAACTCCCCCTTGAGTCCATGGTCTGGCTGGTCATCGGTAGGGCTGTCTTTAACAACAGGCCGCTGTCACATATCGTCAACCTGATGGATATTGCTGACCGGACCGGCAGACCCTCTACCGCCCCCAGCTCCGTGACTGCCCGCCGTAAAACGCTGGGAGAAGACGCCATCCGCGTGCTGTTCGGCCTGACCCGGCGGCACTGGCTCGAAGAAGCAAAGCACCTGCTCTGGCATGGGCTGACGCTGAACTCCGTTGATGGCGTGGTCTGGCGAACCTCCGATACCCCTGAAAATGCAGAAGCCTTCGCCAGAGCGACAAACCAGCATGGCGGGAAAGGGTATCCGCAGGTCCGCATGGCGTGTCTGACGGAGCTGAGCAGTCATCTGCTGCGCGCCAGCGTGATAGACCGCTATGACGTCAGTGAAATGCGCCTGGCCGCAGCGCCTGCAGAGCAGGCACCGGGCGGGAGAGAACAGGCACCGGCTGCTGCAACTGAAAAAGAGAACGCAGTATGAAGTGGTGTGCAGACTGGGAAAGCAGGATGAACTGATAACGCTCAGGATTTCGCCGCAGGCGAGAAAACAGCGGGAAGACCTGCCGGATGAATTTACCGTACGGTTAATCCGCAGGAAAGTTAACGGTGTTGAGCGTCAGGTTGTCACGTCTATGACGTATGCCCTGCATTATCCCGCAGTCGGTGTGGCGAAACTCTGTAAGCACCGTTGGGAAACAGAGCTGGGGTATCGTGAGGCAAAGCAGACCCTGTGCGGTAATCGCTGGACGCTGAGGAGCAGATTACCTGAAAGGGTCAGGCAGGCGCTGTGGGGAATATTGCTGACATATAATCTGGTGCGTTATCAGAGGGTGAAAATGGCGTTCAGCCTGTAAGGCGAGTATCTGTCGTATCAGCTGAGCTTCAGCGGGTCGCTGGCAGAGATATTAAGGCTGTTGATCGGGCTGCCATAGTCGTCGCCGGGGGCGGTGCCGGGACATCTGAAGCACTTTTACAGCAATGCAGGGATGCTGAAACTGCCACCGGGCGGGAACGGAAATACGACAGGGAAATTAGGCCAAGAAGCTCGAAAATCCCTTTAAAAACAATGCCGGTTACCTTAAGTGACCGGCATTAAGGCATTACCCGTTTTTTTATGCCTGCTGTTTTCAGGCGTTAACGCCTTTCATACCTTCCTCAGAGTAGCGGCCGCCTTTGATCTCAACGCGCTGGTGAATATCGTTCAGCAAGACAATGTCAGAACCTTCCAGAATGATATCTGCCGCTTGGGCATTCTCAGTCAAATAATTGATATGTTTAGTACCGGGAATAGGAACCAGTTGGTCGTACTGTGCCAGCAGCCAAGCCAGCGCGATCTGCCCCGTAGTACAGCCATACTTTTCAGCCAATGGCTCAATAACGTCAAGAAGCTTGGCGTTATGGTCGAGGCTTGCCTGCATGAACCGCTCATTATTTTTACGGAAATCGCCTTCAGAAAAATCGCTGTTTTTCCGGTATTTCCCGGTCAGAAATCCCCGGCCTAGCGGGGAGTAAGGCACCAGGCCAATGCCCAGCTCTTTCAAAGCCGGCAGGATCTCTTCCTCAATATCACGCGTCCACAGCGAATATTCCGTCTGCAGCGCAGTAAGCGGGTGGACCGAATGGGCCCTGCGCAGGGTGGAAGCCGAGACCTCACAGAGGCCAATATGATTGATCTTCCCTTCCCTCACAAGACGGCTCAGGCATTCCATGCTCTCTTCAATGGGAGTGGCCTGACTGACCCGATGAAGATAGAACAAATCGATTCGCTCAACGCCCAGTCTTTTGAGGGATTCATTACAGCAGCGTGTAATATAATCGGGCTCATTGTTAATGGTACGGGCGTACGACTCATCGGGTGAGCGATCGATTCCGCACTTTGTGGCAATTTTGAATTGCTCACGCGTCGTTTTATCCAGCCCGGCAAGGAAGTGGCCAATTAGCCGCTCGTTATGGCCCCGGCCATACAGATTCGCGGTATCAATGAACGTAATATTCAGGTCGATAAGTTTATGTAACAGCTGCAGGGAGGCCTGATCATCTGTCTGACCATAAAATTCGCTTAGTCCCATGGCTCCATAGCCGATAGAACTGACAGTAAGGTTTTGAGATAAAATTCGGGTTTGCATAGTTTCTCCTTTTTAAGCTTTATGATTGTTTCATCTTGATAAAAATTAATGAATTTTCATTTTCGTTATGCAAAAAAAGTATCAACGATCGCATATCTCGGTTTTTAAAGTAGAAGTGATGGAGCAGAACTAGGCTTAGGCATTTTCGACAAGGTACGATCCGACCCCCATAAAAATCCGGCATAGCCGGGCATTTAGCTTCAGTTCAGTAAGATGTAACGGTACAGCTGCTTTTCGAAGTCTTGTTTCATGCTGATAAACATGAGTATCTGAATTTTAGATCCGTCAAAATCGTAGAGAACTCTATACTCGCCCTCAGTTCTAGCCGTTCTCGCAGCATGAAGCCATAGTCAGATAAAATAGCATTCTGATGATAATGCGCCTCTTATGTCCTTAATAAAACGACCGTTAATAACAGCGTTGCAATAAACGCGTGCAAAAGGGCCGTCCTCCGATCCTGGTAAAAGCGGTGCTAAAGCAACGGTTTTACCTTCGCCTACGTTTTCTCTCTCCGGGACTCTGTCTCACGGTTTTCTATCTGCTTATTGTTGCCTGTGAACTTTTTGACGTAGCGCTGCTGCTTCGCAAGTCCTCGAGGCGTTCCGGGGGTGCCTGCTTGGGTCTGATGGTAACGGCTCGGTTAGCCGCAGTAGCTTGCTTACAGTCTGCTATAAGCGAAAAAGAAATCTCAACTTTATGACAAAAATAACATTTTTGGTTAACCCCCCAAGTTGGACTGCCTATAAAAGCACGAAGACAAACTCCGCTGGCCTAAAATCTGATTCGGGGAGCAAGCCTCTAACAAAGTTTTAACGAAGGCGCCGAACAGCGCGGGTGCAGAACAATGCTTCTGAAGGAAAATGTAACGCCCAGCAGGCACAATATGTAGTGCGTCAGCCCAGCTGAGGATGCCACGACATATAGTATGTACGTCGGGTGATTGACTGCATGATTATTACTGATTTCTGCTCCTCGCTCATAGCGGACCTTGCCACTCGTGCATGTCTGCTTTGTGCCAGAAGAAGAAGTAGCATAAAAGGGCTTATGTTAAATGCTCACTTTTTCAAATCTAAATCTAGAATGCTAAAGTTGACAGTGGATACATTTACACATTGGATGATTTATGAAAAAGAGAACGTTAGGTGCCATTTTCTTATCTACGGCTTTTCTGGCGGGATGTCACTTGGAAGATAAAAATACGCAGGCCCAATCTTGTGGCGGAGGGATTGTTACCCCTGTCTCCATGGGTAACGAGCAACAGGCTAAGGCAAGCGTATTGAATTATGTATTCGATAAAAATGCCTCAGCTTTTCAAAAAAATGAGTCGGCTTTCTGTGTGAGAGATAGCTCTGTTAGTGGTCATGAAGCTGATGCCTCCAATACACTCTCTAGGCTGATGAAGAAAACTAATTCCAGGGTAGAGTCTTATACCGCTTGTCAGCGTAACAAAGACAGTAGTATTTCTTTCTCAGATCAGCGAGCTATTGAATTTACAATCACAGAAGTCAGTAAGATTTCTGATGATGAATATTTAGTACGAGCTGCTTATTACGAAGGTAATTTAAGCTCTCAAACTAACCAATACATCGCTAAGAAAAACGGCAAAGGTTGGACGGTTACCTTGAAAGATATGGGGCCAGTTTCTTAAGTTCTTACTCCTTTGCTCCTTAGAGTAAAGGCGTTTTCCTTGAAATTTTATGTTAAATATGAGTGCTCAGTAGACTCAGAAGAGGAAAAGGCCGCCGCATAGCTGCGGCCAGCAAATTACGACAAAGGAGATACAATTTGGACATTGTGCTGGAAGACGTAAGGATCAGATAGCAGCTCAAATTACCCGTCGTCCGGATAGGTGACTGCAACCTGGTACTGTTCGCCTGCGAATGCTTACACGGCATCTTGCTTAATTGAAATGCTAACATTTAAAAGCGCAGGATTGGCCTGGTCGTACGCTACAAGACATGATTGAAACGACGCTTCTGTTGTGTCGGTGGGCTAACCCAGCAACCGGACCGAATTGTTAATGGCTGTAATGTTGGTAAAACCGACCTCAGCTGTGGCGTTTTGTTAGCTAAAAGGAGTAAACATGGAAGTAAGGGTAGAAATGTGTCCGCCAGATGGGTGGGAATCCATGGTGAAAATTTTTACCGGGATGGAAGAGCACTATTATGGCAAGGGCATCATTCAGGAAGCCCTGTTGAAGAATTATCTCCGCAATCGACTGTTCAGTCAGCTCTCCAGTACTCTGGTCATCAGGGCACGCCGTAACGCTCATATCATTGGGCCGGCGTGTTGCAGTATTCTCTATCCTTCTCCCCGGTACAGTGGTCAGTTGCACATCAAAGAGCTTTATGTCTCCCGGAGTGAGAGAGGTAAAGGCACAGGGAAATCCATGATGCGCTTTATGGCGAAACTCGCTCTTGAACAGGAGTGTCTTAGCCTTACCTGGAATGCCGAGAAATCAAACGCCGGAGCAAACCGTTTTTATCAGTCTTTAGGGGGCAGGATAAATAGCGACATTGTGAATTATTCTCTTCATGGTGAACTCCTGAGCAAACTGGCTTCCGGCAGTTCGTCAGAGCCTGGCTACTGTACTGGTTAGGCTCTCGCACTGATTTGGCTTGCAAGAAAAGCAGAGGGAACCTGCAGGATGCCGTGTCCGCTATGTGCCAAGAACTGACGTTTAGTTGGCTTATGAGATGGAAAATTATCAAAGCCGTCAACTGGCGGCTTATGTGCAGTAAAGCAGATTCAGCTGTATTCAGTAATATCAAATCCTTCATCAGCCGTTGGCTCTGCGAAATAGCGCGTTATGATGTCAAATTGTTGATCTGAAGCAGAAAATTCATGTGTTCGTTCTGCATTACGGGCGCGTAATCGGGATTTACATACTTCATCAGATACTTTCAGATAATGCAGCCTGTTACTGGCACCTGACTCTTTAATGATGCTCATCATCCATTGACGATTTGTTTGCGTGTTTGCCGGAAAATCTAGAACAACGGATAAACCAGCTTTGAGTAGTGATACCAGATGAGGTTTCATAGTGTTTCTGAGTCTTGAGGAATACTGCACATAATCAGATATGGATTGCATCTCATTGGCGAAGAGGGCTGCCAGCCAATGATCTTCACTGACAATTATGGTGCCGGGTGATGATCCTAACTTTGCTGACAATGTGGATTTGCCTGATGCGATTTTTCCACATAACAAGTGCAGAGTGGGTTTTTCTGACGTTGTTACTGTAATGGTGTCCATTATTTACCTCACTGGATTGTTACCGGTAAGGCCCGCCTTACCGGCGGGAAAATGGCGAACGTTATCCCACCTGAGTCAGACAGGTGATAATAATCATTGAATGGGACAGGACAGAGTGTGTTTTCATCGTCATTCAAGTTAACAGGGCCTGAATGCAAAATCAGCCATTTTTTCAGTTATACACTGAATGTCTGCTCCTCGCTCTTTGCGGACTATGTGTCCGTCAGAAATTGCCTGTATCGAGAGTTAAGATCCAGGCGCGCTGTTATAGTAATTTAAACGTCCGGCATGACCATTTGAGGATAAGCTGCATGCTTCTGGAAAAGCTCAGATTGCTTGAGTGCAGCCTTCACGGTAACAGGCGAAACGATCGGGAGTGGCTTGAGCTGATTCTTCATCCTGAGTTCCGTGAAATCACCCGGTCAGGTGTGACGGTCGGCCGATCAGAGACCATTGCGTCGCTGCTAAGTGAGAAGGCTGCACCGTATATTCTCAGCAGCGATTTCCGGCTCACGGAGATGGGCTGCGGTTGCGCTCTACTTCACTATCGGACGTTTTACGCTGATGGCAGCCATCATGCATTACGTTCCTCTTGCTGGATTTGTTCGAATGAGGGCCAATGGACTCTGTTTTTTCACCAGGGAACGCCGGCGGCAGGCAATGCCGGGGGGCATTGAGTTGCATACTCAGGGCAGAGAGGATGTGTTTATGCGGAAGATTATAGTTGTGCCATACGATAATAAATGGCCTGAGATGTTTGAAGCTGAAAGTTTACTAATAAAAATATTGCTCGGTGGAGTGGCTAAAGATATCCATCACATTGGCAGCACATCAGTGCCTGGTCTCTCAGCAAAGCCCGTAATCGATATACTGCTGGAAGTCTCCGACATCAATGAACTGGATGGATATAATCGTGCAATGATCAACGCCGGTTATGTTGCCCGCGGCGAAAACGGCATCCCAGGGCGCAGATATTTCATTAAGGGTGGCGATAAGCGTAGTCATCAGGTGCATGCGTTTGCTGTTGGAGACATGCAGGTATTAAGACATCTTGTTTTCCGTGATTATCTACGAGAAAACACAAACATTGCAGAGAAATATGCTGAACTGAAACACTCAGCAGCAATACTTAGCAGGAACGATGCTTATCGCTATAACGTGCTCAAAGCGAACTTTATAGTACATCATTTAAGACTGGCTCTGGCTGACTCAGAACATTAGGGAATGAATTCATTGCGGATTGTTATGTTTAGTGTGGCAGAACTACCCTTTCATCTTGATTTTGGCGTCCGCTTTTCGCTCAAGGCTGCCAGTCAGTTCCTTTGATTTCCTGAAGATGTTTCAGCCGCCGTTCTGTATGCCTGGTCAGAAACGCAGCGTGTCCAGGGAGGCGCGGATTTAACTGTAATGGCTCTGATTTGCCTGAAAGTGGTTCGGTTTGGTTACGTCAGGGCTGTATCTCGTCAGGCATTCCTGAAAAGTGGTTCACTGGACAGAATATGCGGTCTATCCAGGACGTGACTGTATCAACGCGCTGGGTCTCTGAGGCATATATGGTGCGTAACTTTTTCTATGCCGGTTAAAGCAACAAAGCCTGCTCGTTCATAGAAAGTGAATGCCGATGGAGGAGCGTTTGTGTTGATAAAATCAAACCAGTGGCCAGAATCCTTAAGTATCTCACTGAGCAGGGCGCTGCCAACCTGCCTTTTTCTCCATCCTGAGTCTACATAGAGATGTCGCAGACGTCCGATGCCAGTTTTTAGCGTAAACGGGTCGATATTGAGTCCACAAACGCCAACGATTAATCCATCTACAGAAGCCCCAATTAGTTTTTCTCCGGGTCTATCAAAGCGGTTGTGTCCGCTAAGCCAGTTATCTTCCAGTCGGCGTAACATGTTAAATCCTTCGGCCATGCTCTGCGATCTTAACTCAGCAAATCCTGGGCTGTCCGGGGTGACGCTTGTGAGTTGGATATCCATGATTCTTCCTGTGATTTCAATCTGCATAGTCTGGACAGAATTATGATTGTGTCCAGTATGACAATGGCACTCTCATACTTCCTACTGCCATCAATGTCCGCTCTGTGCCAGAAGCGGACATTAGTGATCATTGGTCGGCCACTTGCTGAGCAGCAACATAACATGCTCTATATGTCTGTTAGTATCCGCACATTACTAATGTTTCTGGGTAAGACTGACATGTCTCAAATAACCATCCATATTCTGAATGCTCAGGAAAACCTCACTGTTCACAGTGAATGGCTGCGAACTAAACTGACCGATACCTACGTACAAGTCACAAGGTTGATGCCGACTCCTTCAGTAGATGTCGTAGTTAAGGCTGGGAAGTTTGTTATCCCTGAAAAAGGGCATGCTGGTTTTTTGTCCTGAAGCTGGTGTTATCTATATAACCGTCGATCCTGAAAACCCTGCATTCTGCAAAAACGTTGCGCACTCTATTGAGCGTATGTTTGCTCATGAACTTCACCATGCTGCAAGGTGGGCAGGACCGGGATACGGCTCAACGCTGGGAGAAGCACTAGTCTCTGAAGGACTAGCCGGGCATTTTTCTCTTGAGC
>NZ_JBBCMO010000016.1:0-54226 GCF_037152305.1 Pantoea sp. AS142
ATAAAAGCTATACCCCAAAAGATAGACCCCAATGCATCCATAGCTCAGCTGGATAGAGTACTCGGCTACGAACCGAGCGGTCGGAGGTTCGAATCCTCCTGGATGCACCATTCTTCGTATCATCCTCAGGTTGGTTTCTGAAAATCCATAAAAGCTATACCCCAAAAGATAGACCCCAATGCATCCATAGCTCAGCTGGATAGAGTACTCGGCTACGAACCGAGCGGTCGGAGGTTCGAATCCTCCTGGATGCACCATATTCTCCAGTAGAGTCAGTGCCTCATGGCGTGATTACCGTTAAGACCTCACTAAAAGCGACAACCTTACATCAGTAACGACCTGTGTGCAGCAAAAGCTGAGTGAGTATCCTGAAAAGACCCTCTGCAGTTTCCCACTGGCTTTATCTGCAATGCTTTACTCCTTAATCTGCCCCATTTATTCATCATCCTGACTTAAGCGACCCGTAACGTCTGTTTTACGCGGCAACGCTCTCTATTTTGCTGCCCATGCCCGTCTGCTGCCGCCTGTCCGCAAAAGAATGTTGAAAAAACGCTGATATTTCGTACATTTATCATTCGCCGCCCACGATCACCTTTATCTGAAAACAAAAATTGCTAATGCTTTCAAAGCATTTGCTGTTCATCCCCCCTGGCGACAACCTGCCCACATTAGGCTAAAGTAATGTCTCATTTGGTGAATGTCCGGAGTGACAATGTACGATCAATATGACGCCCTGATTTTCGATATGGACGGCACGATTCTTGATACTGAGCCGACACATCGAAAAGCGTGGCGTCAGGTACTGGCGCGTTATGGATTAATGCTGGATGAGGCACGTATTATCGACTTTAATGGCGCACCCGCCTGGCGGCTTGCGCAGTTCATCATTGAGTCCAATCAGTCGTCACTCGACCCGCATCTTCTTGCCGCTGAAAAAAACGCTGTTGTGAAAAGGATACTGCTGGAAAACGTCAAGCCACTTCCTTTAATGGAGGTGGTTAGAACGTACCATGGGCGTCGTCCGATGGCGGTGGGTACCGGAAGCGAACACAGCATGGCAGAGGCGCTACTGACGCAACTGGGTGTGCGTGAGCTCTTTTCGGCAGTCGTCGGCGCTGACGACGTACAGCGTCATAAACCTGAGCCTGAAACCTTCTTACGCTGCGCTGAGCTGATGGGCGTGGCGGCGGCACGTTGTGTGGTGTTCGAGGATGCGGACTTTGGTATTCAGGCCGCGAAGGCAGCAGGCATGGCTGTGGTGGATGTCCGCTTACTGTGAGTGACGTTCTCACGTATGCCTCGATGTTCGGCAGCAGTTTTTTAAGCGCGACGCTTCTGCCGGGAAACTCTGAAGCACTGCTGATAGCACTATTGATAGCAAAAAAGACATCAGTTTACGGGTTGCTTTTGGCCGCATCACTTGGAAACACTTTGGGCGGCTTAACCAACATTCTTATTGGTCGCTTGCTGCCGCTAAAACGTCAGGGGCGATGGCATGACACAGCAATGACGTGGTTGCACCGACTGGGACCTGCAGCACTTTTATTAAGCTGGCTACCGGTGATAGGGGATCTGCTCTGCGTTCTCGCAGGCTGGTTACGTTTCGCCTGGCTACCGGCGATGCTGTTTCTCGCTGTCGGTAAAACACTGCGTTATATCGTTATCGCGACTGCTACATTACAGGGAATGCAATGGTGGCAGTGATTCGCACAGATTCGAGGCTACGGTTAACATTATGCTGAACAAAAATAAATTATTATCACAGCGGGAGGTAATGTGATCCCGGACGTATCCAAAGCGCTCTCCTGGCTGGAAGAGCATCCCAATGCACTTAAAGGTATTGGCCGTGGCATTGAGCGTGAAACGCTGCGTGTACAGGCGAATGGCGATCTGGCAAAAAGTGGCCACCCGGAATCGCTGGGTTCGGCGCTGAAACATGACTGGATCACCACTGATTTTGCCGAAACGCTGCTAGAGTTTATTACACCAGTGGATCACAGCATCGATCACATGCTGGCATTCCTGCGCGATATCCATCGTCACGTTGCCCGTGAACTGGGTGATGAACGCATGTGGCCCTTCAGTATGCCGTGCGTGATTGACGATGCGGACAATATTGAGCTGGCGCAATATGGCACCTCCAATATCGGTCAAATGAAGACCCTCTACCGAGAAGGCCTGAAAAACCGCTACGGCGCGTTGATGCAGACCATCTCCGGCATTCACTATAACTTCTCGCTGCCACTCTCATTCTGGCAGGAGTGGGCTGACGTTAAAGATAAGGAAAGTGGAAAAGAGACGATTTCGGCGGGCTATCTGCGATTGATCCGCAACTATTATCGCTTCGGCTGGGTGATCCCTTATCTGTTTGGTGCATCGCCGGCTATCAGCTCCAGCTTCCTGCAGGGCCGTGAGAGCGCACTGCCGTTCGAAACCAATGACAAAGACACGATGTGGCTACCGTACGCCACATCGTTGCGTCTGAGCGATTTGGGCTACACCAATAAATCGCAAAGCTCACTGGGCATCACGTTTAACTCACTGGAAGGCTATGTTACTGCACTGAAGAAAGCGATCAAAACGCCGTCAGAACAGTATGCGGCGATGGGCACTAAAGATGCAGCCGGTAACTGGCTGCAACTCAACACCAACGTGCTGCAGATTGAAAACGAACTCTATGCGCCTATCAGGCCTAAGCGTGTGACTCGCTCGGGTGAAGCGCCCTCTGATGCGCTCCTGCGTGGTGGCATCGAATACATTGAAGTGCGTTCACTGGATATCAACCCGTTCTCTGCCATTGGCGTTGATGAGAACCAGGTCCGCTTCCTCGACCTGTTCCTGATCTGGTGTACCCTGGCCGATGCGCCGGAAATGAGTGCAGATGAGTTGCAATGCACCCGCAAAAACTGGAATCGGGTGGTGCTGGAAGGACGTAAGCCGGATCAGAAAATTGCTGTGGGCTGCGGAGAAGCGGAGCATTCGCTGGTTGAAGTGGGCAAAACTCTGTTTGCCGATCTGCGTCGGGTCGCTGAAGTCTTAGACAGTAATAATCAGGACAGCACGGAATATCAGCAGGTTTGCGATCAACTGGTAGCGTCGTTTGACGATCCTGAGCTAACCTACTCGGCGCGTATCCTTCAGGCAATGAAGGACAATGGTGTAACCGGAACCGGCGTGGCCCTGGCTGAACAGTACCGCCATCTGCTCTGCGAAGAGCCGCTGGAAGTTCTGGCAGAAGAAGATTTCACGCGTCAGGCACAGGAATCTGTTGCTGCACAGCAGCAGCTGGAAGCGGATGATAAGCTGGATTTTGAAGCGTATCTGGCGAGCCGGGAAGGGTAGAAAAGAAAAAGGCCACATCAATGTGGCCAAATTAACATCTCTGTTGTCAGGGATGATGATAACAAATGCGCGTCTTTCATATATTCAGACGTTAGGCGAACAGAAAAGTTTCATCATTTTAAAAAAATTCTCAGAACAGGAGGTGACGTATGCCACTACTGGATAGTTTTACCGTTGATCATACCATCATGGGCGCACCGGCCGTACGCGTTGCGAAAACCATGAAGACTCCGCATGGTGATACGATTACCGTTTTTGACCTGCGTTTTTGCCGCCCGAACATCGATATCCTCACCGAGCGTGGCATTCATACGCTGGAGCATCTCTTTGCCGGATTCATGCGTGATCACCTGAATGGTGACGGTGTGGAAATCGTTGATATTTCGCCAATGGGTTGCCGCACTGGCTTCTACATGAGCCTGATTGGTACGCCTGACGAGCAGCGCGTTGCCAAAGCGTGGAAAGGGGCGATGGAAGACGTTCTGAAAGTTAAAGATCAGAACCAGATCCCTGAGCTGAATGAATACCAGTGCGGCAGCTACAAGCTGCATTCGCTGGGTGAAGCGCAGCAGATCGCACGCAATGTGCTGGCGCATGAGATCGGCGTTAACCGTAACGAAGATCTGAAGCTGCCTGCTGAAAAGCTGAAAGAACTGCACATCTAGTCAGGGCTTTTCTGCTAAAAAACGCCGCGTCATGTAGATTGCGGCGTTTTTTTGGCTTCAGGAGCCTACCGATTTTTTCAGTGGAGTCTTCGGCGTGATGCGCACCTGTTTGATCATGTTGTCCTGCACGTCCAGAATATCAATGTTGTAGTGGCTAATCTGAACACGGGTGGCGATGGCTGGGATCTCTTCCAGCGCTTCCAGCAGCATGCCGTTGATGGTACGTGCCTCCTGCTCTGGCAGTTGCCAGTTAAATGCCTTGTTGATTTCACGCACGTTGGCGCTGCCTTCAATCAGTACGGATCCATCATTCTGCGGCATCACTTCTTCTGCCAGTGACGGAGACATTGAGGTAGTAAAGTCACCCACTATCTCCTCCAGAATGTCCTCTATCGTCACCAGCCCCTTGATGTCGCCATATTCGTCCACTACCAGGCCCGCTTTCTTTTTATTGCGCTGGAACTTCACCAGTTGGGTGTTCAGCGGCGTCCCTTCGGGAATGTAGTAGATCTCATCGGCGGCACGCAGCAGCGTCTCTTTGGTGAACTCTTTTTTCTCAGTCATCATGCGCCAGGCTTCGCGTACCCGCAACATGCCGACGCAGTCATCCAGCGAGTCGCGGAACAGCACAATGCGGCCGTGTGGCGAGTGGCTCAGCTGACGTACTACCGACTTCCAGTCATCGCTGATATTGATGCCGACGATCTCATTACGCGGCACCATGATGTCGTCAACGCTGACTTTCTCCAGATCGAGTACAGAGAGCAGCATATCCTGGTTTCGGCGTGACATTAGGCTGCGCGACTCATAGACGATGGTGCGTAACTCCTCTTTGCTCAGTGCGGAGTTAATGGCACCGTCAGCACGGATGCCCACCATCCTCATCAGCAGACGGGTAATGGTGTTCAGAAGCCAGACCAGCGGTAGCATGATGTATTGCAGCGGCACCAGCAACAGGCTGCTGGGAAAGGCGACGCGTTCGGGATAGAGCGCCGCGACCGTTT
Organism: Pantoea sp. AS142; assembly: GCF_037152305.1. Classification (NCBI taxonomy): domain Bacteria; kingdom Pseudomonadati; phylum Pseudomonadota; class Gammaproteobacteria; order Enterobacterales; family Erwiniaceae; genus Pantoea; species Pantoea sp. AS142. Next base: position 5,012 of record NZ_JBBCMO010000016.1, read on the forward strand.
TCGGCAGCACTTCCGCAAAGACCAGCACCACAAAGGTCAGAATACCGGTCGCGATCGCCACTCCTTCATCACCGTGGATACGCATGCCAACGATGGTGGCGAGTGCAGAGGCCAGAATATTAACCAGGTTATTGCCGATTAATACCAGACTGAGCAACCGGTCGGGACGCCGCAGTAACTTTTCCACCCGGCGTGCAGCGCGATTCCCGTTTTTTACCTGATGGCGTAGCTTATAGCGATTAAGCGTCATCATGCCGGTTTCCGACCCGGCAAACCAGGCGGAAACCAGTACCATGACGCAGAGAATAATAATCAGCGTGGTGGTTGAAACATGTTCCAACGCAGAACTTCCTTTTTAACGAGAGACAGGGACAAGCAGATGCTGCAGGATGCGACTGCCGAAGTAAGCCATGGTTAACAGCACCGCACCGCTGCAGTTAAACCAGACGACGCGGCGACCACGCCAGCCTTCATGATAGTGGCCCCAGAGCAAAACGATATAAACAAACCACGCAATGATAGAGAGAACGGCTTTATCGACGTTTTCTGCGCTGAAGAGATCCTGCATATAAAACAGACCCGTGCAGAGCACCAGTGTTAACAGCACGACCCCCACCTGGGTGATGTGAAACATCTTACGTTCAATGGTCAGCAGCGGCGGCATATCCTGGGTAAACGCCAGGCGTTTGTTTTTTAACTGGTAATCGATCCACGCCAGTTGCAGTGCATAGAGCGCGGCAATAATCAGCGTCGCATAGGCGAAGAGCGATAGGCCGATATGGATCATCATGCCTGGTGTGGTTTCCAGATGGGTGATGAACGCATTGGGGACAAAGGTGGCGAAGGCCAGATTGATCAACGCAAAGCTGTAAACAATCGGCAGCAGCAGCCAGCCACGGTTTCGTGACGCCACAATGGTCATGATGGCGCAGATCAACAGGCTGACCAGCGAGCCAATGTTGAGCAGGCTTAAATTCTGTCCGCTATCAACAGCAAATATGCGTTGCTGCAAGGCCACCGCGTGCGTCACCAGCGCCACACAGGCAGAAAGCATCGCCATTCGCCGCCAGCCGCCGTTATGTTTCAACAGGCTGGGAATGATAAGGGCAAGACTTAAGGAGTAGGCGAATAGCGCCACTATCGCGAAAACGAACATAGATCCTTTCAGGTTCAGTCAGATAAGGAAAAAGGCAGTATAGCGCCAGCCGAAGCAGGCTCCAAACGATCTGAGGGGCAATTGCAGAGATCGCTGAGGCTTCGTGTTATAATCCGCCGCATTCTGCCGATCAGGCGCCTCGCGATCTTTTTAAGTGAGAGACCATGTTTGATAATTTAACCGATCGTTTGTCGCAAACCCTGCGAAATATTAGCGGCCGCGGAAGGCTGACTGAAGAGAACATCAAAGAGACCCTGCGCGAAGTACGCATGGCGCTGCTTGAAGCTGACGTTGCGCTGCCGGTAGTGCGTGACTTCATTAACCGTGTGAAAGAAAGCGCGGTCGGTCATGATGTGAATAAAAGTCTGACGCCAGGTCAGGAGTTTATCAAAATCGTTCGTAACGAGCTGGTTACGGCGATGGGTGCAGAGAACAATGCACTCGACCTGGCTGCGCAACCGCCAGCCGTAGTGCTGATGGCGGGCCTGCAGGGTGCCGGTAAAACCACCAGCGTCGGTAAGCTGGGTAAGTTTCTGCGTGAGAAGCACAAAAAGAAAGTCTTGGTGGTTTCTGCCGACGTCTATCGTCCGGCGGCAATCAAACAGCTCGAAACCCTGGCGCAACAGGTTGGGGTGGATTTTTGCCCGTCCGATCTCAGCCAGAAGCCGGTGGATATCGTTAACAATGCGCTGCGTGAGGCTCGCCTGAAGTTCTACGATGTGCTGCTGGTGGATACCGCCGGTCGTCTGCACGTTGATGAAGCGATGATGGACGAAATCAAGCAGGTTCATGCCGCGATTAAGCCGGTTGAGACGCTGTTTGTAGTCGATGCCATGACCGGTCAGGATGCGGCAAACACGGCTAAAGCCTTTAATGAAGCGCTGCCACTGACCGGGGTTATTCTGACCAAAGTCGACGGTGATGCACGAGGTGGTGCGGCGCTTTCGATTCGTCATATCACCGGTAAGCCGATCAAATTCATGGGTGTCGGTGAAAAAACCGACGCACTTGAACCATTCTATCCTGACCGTATTGCTTCGCGCATCCTCGGCATGGGGGACGTGCTGTCGCTGATCGAAGATATCGAAAGCAAGGTTGACCGCGATCAGGCGGAGAAACTGGCTAAGAAGCTGAAAACTGGCGACGGTTTTGATCTCAATGACTTCCTTGAGCAGCTGAAACAGATGCGCAACATGGGTGGCATGGCCAGCTTGATGGGTAAATTGCCCGGTATGGGGCAGCTGCCTGACAATGTGAAGTCGCAGATGGATGATAAAGTGCTGGTGCGCATGGAAGCGATTATCAACTCGATGACACGCAAAGAGCGTGAGAAGCCAGAAATCATCAAAGGCTCGCGTAAGCGCCGCATCGCCACGGGCTCTGGTATGCAGGTGCAGGACGTTAACCGCTTATTGAAGCAGTTCGACGACATGCAGCGTATGATGAAGAAAATGAAGAAGGGCGGTATGGCGAAAATGATGCGCGGTATGAAGGGCATGATGCCGCCAGGTTTTCCTGGCCGCTAAACGTTCCACAAAAAAGCCCGAAAAGACGCTGTTTAGGTTGCTTTTTGCGCCAAAATGAGTAAAATTTTCGGGCTTTTTATACAGCACCCGGACCCCGTTCCTCGATGGGGGCCGGGTGTTTTATTAACTGAAGAGGATGTTATGGTAACAATTCGTTTGGCACGTCACGGCGCTAAAAAGCGTCCGTTCTATCAGGTCGTCGTCACTGACAGCCGCAATGCACGCAACGGTCGTTTCATCGAGCGCGTTGGTTTCTTCAACCCGATCGCATCTGGTCAGGCTGAAGGTCTGCGTCTGGATCTGGACCGTATCGAGCACTGGGTTGGGCAGGGCGCAACGCTTTCCGATCGCGTTAACGCGCTGGTCAAAGAAGCTAAGAAAGCAGCTTAATCTGTCACGGTGGTGAGCATGAGCAGACAACTTGCCGCACAGCCTCCTGTTAACCCGATTGTATTGGGTAAGATGGGAGCGGCCTACGGTATTCGCGGCTGGCTCAAAGTGTTTTCCTCCACTGAAGACGCTGAAAGCATCTTCAACTACCAACCCTGGTTCATCCAGCGCGCCGGTAAATGGCAGCAGGTCGAACTGGAAGGTTGGAAGCACCATAATCAGGACCTGATAATCAAAGTCACAGGCATTGAAGATCGGGATGCGGCGGCTCAGTTAACCAATTGCGAAATTCAGGTTGACTCGACGCAGTTGCCATCGCTGGAAGAGGGTAACTACTACTGGAAAGACCTTATGGGCTGCCAGGTGGTTAATCTCGAAGGCTACGAGATGGGTAAAGTCATCGATATGATGGAAACCGGCTCGAACGACGTTCTCGTCGTTAAGGCAAACCTGAAGGATGCATTCGGTGCTCAGGAGCGGTTAATTCCGTTTCTTGATGAACAGGTTATCAGGAAAGTCGATCTCTCTACTGGTGTCATTGAGGTAGATTGGGATCCTGGTTTTTGATCTCCGAATCGAACGGTAACGTAACGGCGAATACAATGTGGATTGGTGTTATTAGCCTGTTTCCAGAAATGTTTCGCGCTATTACCGATTACGGGGTAACTGGCCGGGCTGTAAAAAACGGTCTGCTCAGCATTCAAAGCTGGAGTCCTCGTGACTTTACGCACGACCGGCACCGTACCGTGGATGATCGTCCTTACGGCGGCGGACCGGGAATGCTGATGATGGTACAACCCTTACGGGATGCTATCTCTGCAGCGAAAGCAGCGGCAGGTGATGGTGCCAGGGTGATATATCTTTCACCTCAGGGTCGCAAACTGGACCAACAGGGCGTTTGTGAACTGGCGGCGCGGGACAAGTTAATTCTGGTCTGCGGTCGTTATGAAGGGATTGATGAGCGCGTAATCCAGACCGAAATTGATGAAGAATGGTCAATCGGTGATTACGTTCTCAGCGGCGGGGAACTGCCAGCAATGACGATGATTGATGCAGTCGCCCGGTTTATTCCTGGTGTACTCGGCAAGCAGGCGTCAGCCGATGAGGATTCATTCTCTGAAGGCTTGCTGGATTGTCCGCACTATACCCGACCTGAAGTGTTAGAAGGCGTGGAGGTCCCGGCAGTATTACTGTCAGGCAACCATGCTGATATTCGCCGCTGGCGTCTGAAGCAGTCGCTAGGCCGTACCTGGCTGAGAAGACCTGAACTTCTGGAAAACCTGGCTCTGACTGAAGAGCAAGCAAGGTTGCTGAATGAGTTCCAGCGGGAATTTCAGCAGCAACAAAACGATGATGTGGAAGAGTGATCCTCCCCGACTATCAGTTTACCCAGGATATGAGATTTAATTATGAGCAACATTATCAAGCAAATTGAACAAGAGCAGATGAAACAGGACGTACCTTCCTTCCGCCCGGGTGATTCCGTGGAAGTGAAAGTATGGGTCGTTGAAGGTTCTAAAAAACGTCTGCAGGCATTCGAGGGCGTGGTTATCGCTATTCGTAACCGCGGTCTGCACTCTGCATTCACTGTTCGCAAAATTTCTAACGGCGAAGGCGTTGAGCGTGTATTCCAGACTCACTCGCCGGTAATTGACAGCATCGCTGTTAAACGTCGTGGCGCTGTGCGTAAAGCCAAACTGTACTACCTGCGTGAGCGTACTGGTAAGTCTGCTCGTATTAAAGAGCGTCTTAACTAAGGTATCGCTAACGCGACATCTAAAAGTTAATAGCAAACAAGGGGTTGGCGTGATGCCAGCCCCTTTTTTTATGCCCTTGTCCACGGATTGGCTACGCAGATTTTTTTGTGGTCAGTTGTAGGCATTAAAAAACCCGCCGAAGCGGGTTAGAGCCAGAGTTGGCCTTGGGACGTTTTGGGGCCTCCACGGGCAGGGTGGGGCGGTACGGGATTTACTCTGCCTGGGCACATGATTATATCGGTTACAGTTTCTAAGGATTTGAAGGTACACCCACAGTTTATGTTCTGGCATTGATTGTATCGTTCTTTTGTGTTCTCAGAGAGCACAACACTGCTGCGAGTGTGTGCAGCGTGAGAGCACTTTGGACAATTCATCATTTAGGATTCGCCCTGTTGATTATTTAACTTGATCATACCTACTGATTATCCAAAAGGATAATAAATATTACTATTGTAAGCTTGAGTCCTCAATTTTAACCTCAAGTTCGATATTGGTTGTATACCCGCTGTCCGCGCTCAGGCTGTGCGTCAGCGTTGTAATGATCCATTCCGCGGCATCTATCTGTTGTTTAAAGCCGCTGACCTTCAACGGCATTTCCGTATAAAGCTCAGCGCGCCCCTTTGCCAGCTGGATTGAGAACGTTGCCACACCACGCTGCAGGCGTTCCCACTGCATTTTGGCCGCCCGTTCTGCGTTACCCCGGTTCGCGTAAGTGCGGCTAAGTACCAGCACGTTCTCGTCCGTGCCGATCAGGTAATCGCCCTGTTTTGCCTCCGGCTCCTTTTTCTTCTTCGCCGTGGTTTTACGTCGCCTGCGCTTCACCTTCGCCACCGGCTTCTTTGTCGGTTCGCGGGTGTGCAGCCAGCTGGCAATAACTCCGGTGTAGGCGTCCCGGTCCGCCAGGGTGAAGCGGTGGCCGTCTCCGTCCCTGCGCTGAAGAGTGATAACCGGCAGCGCTCTGCCGCTTGCCGTCTTTCCCTGGCCCTGCCGGATAAACAGCAGATTACCGTCCTTGATGCAGGCAACCGCACCGCACTGTTTAGCCAGGCGCATCATAAAGCTGGCGTCTGATTCGTTGGTCTGATCGAGGTGGTCAATATCCATCTTTGCCATATCCTCACCCATCGCCATTTTCAGCTTATGCCGTCCGGCCACCTCACGGACAATTTCGCCCACGCTGGTTTTGTGCCAGGACTTTTCACGCTTCGTGTTCAGCGTCTGCCTGAAGTCCGCGCTGCGCGCCCGCAGCGTCAGGCGGTCCGGCGTGCCGCTGTGTTCGATTTCGTCAACGGTATAGTTGCCTTTCGGGAAAAGCTGCGCATCCTGCCAGCCCAGCGACAGGGAAAGCACCACACCACGGCGCGGCAGCTGCAGCTGGCCGTCCGCGTCGTCCAGCTCGATGTCCAGTTGATCCGCCTCAAATCCCCGGTTGTCGGTGAGCGTCAGGCTCAGCAGGCGCCTTTCCAGCTTCTGCGTGATGTCTGCCCCGTCCATCGTCAGCCGGAAGGCGGGGGAATTCTGCTGGCCGTTAATCCACGGGGTTGTCATCATGAGAATAACCCTCCCGCTGCTGCGCTGACTTTACCTGCTGCGGTAACTGCTGCGCCCTGCATGGCAGACAACTGATCGCTGAGGCTGCCGAACATTTCCCCCAGCGATTCATCGGTGCGCTTCAGCGTCAGCGTAAATTCAATACGGCGGCACACGCCGCTGCTGAAGAACTCCGCTTTGGTCTGACTCAGGCTTTCAATCACGAACATGCCGTAAATCGTCCCGCTGCCCTCAATAAGCGGCCACGCGCGGCCCAGCTCTGCAATCTGCTCCAGCGCAAACAGCGACAGCCTGCCGCCGGTAATCTCCGGCAGCAGCACGCCGGAAAGTGTCAGCGTGTCATTGTCCGGGCCTAAGAACTGCAGCGACGGCCTCACTCCTACGCGGCTGTTTGACGGGAAACGCCAGCTGCGCTGATACTGCAGTTCCTGATAGGGCACCGTCCTCAGCATGAAAACAAATAAGCCCAGCGTCATCATCATTCCTCAAATCCTCCCCTGTCCCGGTAACTGCTGCGGGCGCGGGCCTGCGCCTGCCGCTCTTTTGCCTCTATCCTGCGCATCACCTCATCAACCAGATCCTGCTGGCTCTGCCCCGGCTGCTGCACGATGGTGAAGGAGGCGTGAATCTGCGGCGCAGCTGCCTGTGTAGCGCTGCCACTCATGCGCGGTGCTTCCTGCCGGTACGCCTGAACCGGCAGGCTGAGCGGGTGCAGCGGCTTCGCCTCCGCCGTTGCTCCGGTGCCGCCCAGCGTCAGCGCCGCCAGTGCAGCCAGCCGTGCGGTGCTACGGCGGCTGGTTACGTTCGCCGGACCGCTGACCAGTTCCGGCCCGTTCTCACCGGCCACGCCGAACTGCCCGGATGGAATGAAGCCGCCGCTGTCGTACATGCCCGCAAATCCGGGAAACCCGCCCGGCGGCAGGGATACACCGCCGCCCGTTTTGACTGTTGCCGGGCGCGGCAGCTGCGGCCCGCCGGTCTTATCACCGCCCGGCTTAAGAAAGTCCGGCAGGTAGTCGGTCAGTGACGACAGCTTGTTTTTAATCGCGTCCCGCTTCTGGCTGATACCCGCCATCAGCCCGTCAATCATCTGTGAACCGGCCTCCTGAAAACGTGCGGGCAGGGCCTTCGCGTCGGCGACAATCTCACCCCACTTCGTGCTGATGTAGGTGCGGATCGCAGTCCAGACGCTGCTGACCTTTGTGCTGATAGCGTCCCAGATGGCGGCAAGCTTTGGCCCCAGCGTGTCCCAGTTCTGCCAGATAAGAAGCGCTCCGGCGGCAATCAGCCCGATAACGGCCAGAATCGGGTTTGCCATCATCAGCCGTCCCAGCCACAGCACGCCGTTCCCCACGATGCGGATGGCGCTTTTTATTAATCCAAACGCGCTGAATGCTTTTATTCCCAGCACATTAAAGCTGAGCCGAAGCAGCGCCATCGGCCCAAGCACCGCCGCCAGGCCGATCATGAGCGTACCCAGCGCCAGCACAATCACGGATATGACCGCCGCTGCTTTTACCAGCGTGCCCGCCAGCTCTTTGTTGTTTTCCACCCAGCGGCGGGTCACGCCAGTGACTTTCTTCACCATATTCATGATGTCCATCAGCGGCGTGCGCAGTGAATCGCCCAAGCCGCTCATGGTGTTTGACACGCCGGTTTTAGTCAGCATCCACTGTGCGGAAAGTGAATCCTTGTTAATGTCAGATTCTTTCTGCATCGAACCCTTTGCAGCATCCCCCTGTGTCAGCGCCAGCTGCCTGCGCAGCTCAGGCATGTTATTGACAAGCTTTGCCGCTGCAGGACCGAACTCCTTGCCAAAGAGCATTGTCAGCGCGGGCACTCTCTTGCTATCCGGCAGTTTTTTAACCTTTTCCAGAACGCGCATGATGGTGCCCATCGCATCCGTGGTCATCTGCTTTTCAATCTTTGCCGGGTCCAGTTTCAGCAGGTCCATGCCGTCCATAAACCGGTTACTCTGCATCGTGGCTATAGACAGCTCGCGCACCATTGCATTAGCGGAACTGGCCGCAATCTCAGAGGTGGCACCCAGCGTCAGGAATGTTGAACCCAGTGCCGCCACCTGACGGAAGTTCATCCTGTCGGCCACGCCGCCCATGCGCTGCAGCACGTCGATGATGTCTGAACCTTTGGACATGGCGTTATCGTCCAGATAGTTCAGCGCGTCGCCCAGCTGCTCAATGTTGCGAGTGGGGATTTTGTACAGCTGCGCAATCTTGCCCAGCCCTTCAGCCAGCTCACCGGCGGGCAGCTCAAACGCGGTAGACGCCTTCGCCGCCGTGGTGGCAAAGGCCATCAGGTCGCGCTTCTGGTCCTCATAAGAATCGTTCTGGTTAGTCACGCCCATGCGCGCGCCGCCCTCAACCAGCGCGGCGTAATCTATCGCGCCGTTTTCCATCGGCAGTTGCTCACTGGCGGCCTTGATGGCGGCCTGCATGTCATAAAACTGCTTTGTGCGGTTGCCGCTGTCGTCGCGCAGCCCGTTGACCTGCTTTGCCACGCCCTTCATGGCGTCTTCCATTGCCGCTGAAGACTTTACGGCAGCCAGCACCGGCGCGCCCATTGCCAGTCCGGCGGCGGACGTTGCCGCACCGGCACCGGCCACGCGGTCGCGCACCTCAAGCGAGCGTGAATAGCGCTCACGTACCGCGCGCATTTGTGCCTGCCCATCTCCCAGCTTTTTAAGCGACTGCTGCTGCCGGTCAATGGCGGCGCGCGCCTCGTCCGACTGACTTTTCAGTTCGCGCTGTGCCTGGCTCAGTTTCTTCGTGTCGATACCGGCAGCGCCCAGCGCCTCACGCTGACGCTGCACCGACAGGCGCAGCCCGTTGTAAGTCTGCTGCAGCTGGCTGGCGCGGTTTTTTGCCTGCTCCAGCACGCGGGCCTGTGCAGCGGTGGGCTTGTTTGTTTCCGTAAACTGCACGGCCAGCCGCGCCGCTTCCTCGCGGGCGGCTTTAAGGTTGTTAGCAGTGATGGCAAGCTGTGAGCGGGTTTTACGGAAGCCGTCAATGCGCCCGGCCTGTGCGTCCAGCGCCTTGAGGGTGTTGCGCGTGTCGCGCAGGGTGCCAGCCAGCTCGCGCGTGCTGTCGCGGGCGCTGCGGAAGGGGCGCGTCAGCTTATCGACCGCGCCCAGCACGACCTGTAAACGCAGATTTTTATCACTCATCGCTGGCCCTGTGTCGCAGGATTGCTTTGTGCCGCCACTCCAGCACCTCGGTCAGCGTCATGGACTCGGTCACGGAGGGCGGCCAGTGAAAGACGGTGGCGATGTCCGCCACCAGATCGTCTACCGTCAGGCCGTCGCTAAATCCGACAGGACCGACTTCTTCAGCAAAAAAGTGACCACCTCCACCGACAGGCTGACCAGATCGGCGGGGTCCATTTCGTTAATTTCCGCCGTGGTCAGCGCCGGGGTGGTGATACGCGGCAGCACGGTGATCAGTGCGTTCACGTCCATGTCCAGCAGTGCCTGCAGGCGGGTGCCGCGCAGCGCACCGGACTGCGGCTTGCGCACGGTGACGGAGGTGATTTCTGTTTTGCCGCGCAGGATCGGGGTGTCCAGCTCAACGGCTTTTTCATTTGGCGTGGTTTTATCAGTCATGGTGCTTTTCCGTTAAAAAGAGAGATAAGCGGCAGGCGCGCGGCCTGCCGGTGTGATTACAGGCCCAGCGCGTTGCGGTGCGCTTCCATCAGGTCGGTGCCGCCCACGATTTCGATCATGTTCACCAGATCGCACTCATAGAGCACTTCGCCGTTGATGGTCAGCTTTGCGTAACTGTTTGTGCCGGACACTTTGGTGGTGCTGGATTCGCCGGTTTTCCATTCGCCGGAGTCCAGTTCCTTATAGCGTCCGCGCGTGACCAGCTCGACCGCCTGCACTTCGCCGGTGTCGTCGCGCTGGATGGAGCCGGTAAAGCGCAGCTGAATACCGTCCACGGTGGTGGTGCCCATCTGCTTAATCAGCAGCGCTTCGGTGCCGCCGATGGTGAATTCCGTATCCAGCGCGCCATCGTCCAGGCCCATGTCAATGTCCACCGCACCGGCCATGCCGCCGCCGCGATACTTCTCAAACTTGCGGGTGAATTTCGGCAGCGTCACGGACTCAACCAGCCCCTGCCAGTTGTTACCTGCGTTGAACAGGTTCAGATGCTTGAGTTTGCGGGGTAATGCCATTTTTCCGTCTCCTTATGCGCTGACGCGGCTGCTGAAATCGAGCAGGTAACGATCAGTGATGCGCTGGCGCAGCAGCAGGTTTTCCAGCGGGGGCACCGGCGTGTAGTCGTAATCGATCAGCAGCTTGCCCGCCTTAAGCGTGTCCTTGTCGTTCATGCTCTCGTCCAGCCAGCAGTCCGCGCCAATCAGATAGCCCTGATTCACCAAGCTTCGCAGCTTCGCGCGGATGCTCTCGATAATGTCACGGGCCAGTGACGGGTTCAGCGCGCCGTCAACGGACCACATCTGCGCCTCTGCCATCGTGTCCATCAGCACCTGCGCGGTGCGGGTATAACACTCAAACTGAAAGAGCGGGTCATCACTGAGGCAGCGGGAACCCCAGAAGCGGAAGCCGTCTTTGCGGATCAGCGTGGTGACGTCGTTCTGGTTCAGCAGGCCCGCATCGGTGGCCGGATCCTGCAGGTCCCAGAAGACGTCTTTTGAAATGCCGGTAACGCCGTTCACGCCGACGTTTGACAGGGATTTATGCCAGCCGGTCTGCTCGTCGATTTTGGCGCGCAGGCCCAGCGCGCGGGCGGTGGCGTAAGCCGTCGCGTCCGCCTTCAGCACGGTGTCAAAACTGATGAAGTCAGGCCAGATCAGCATCCCTTCGCGCTGGCTGAAGTTGCTGCGGTAGGCAATCGCCTCTTCAACGCTCTTGCAGCCATACGCGGACAGGTAGGCAAAGCCGCGCAGGCTCTGCGCCACACTCAGCAGTTCGGTGGCAACGGCTTTGGTGTCGTGGCCCGGCACGCCCAGAATGCGGGGCTTTACGCCGCAGACGGACTGCGCGGCCAGCAGCGCCTTCATGCCGGTGCGCTGGCCGTCGGTCACGCCGCCGATGATGTTGGCGGTGGTTTCCGCTTCGGTTTCGCCCTGCGGCACGCGCACGACGACGGTGACGGGTTTGGACTGATCGGCGATGGCGTCCAGTGAGCGGGCCAGCGTGCCTGATTCCCCGGCCTTACCGCTGGCGGTGAGTACGTCGGTTAACAGCACCGGGCGGTTAAGCGGGAAGGTGGCCGCGTCGGCGTCGTCGCCGGTGCAGACCAGCCCGACAATCGCGGTGCTGACGGTGGTGATGGTTCGGGTGCCTTCGTTGATTTCCTCAACGCGCACGCCGTGGTGATTATCCTGTGCCATGTGGCGGTTCTCCTGTGAAGGGGTTCCGCTATGGTCAGGTCTCAGGGAAGGGAAATCACGCCGCTGTCATTGTGTGGCAGCTGACACAACGGTCAAATCTGCTGCCCGCTGATAGTGACTAAAAAAGCCAGCGCCCGGCAGCGGCTGACTCCATAAACATGCGTATCGTCAGCGGGGATTTATCCTGCTTTACCGGTGCGCGGGATAAAAAAGAACGGGTTTTCCAAGGGAAATAAGTGGCGGGCGTAAAACCTGCTGGCTGTACGTTAAAGTTGCGAAAAAACGTCTCTGCCATATCTGCAATATCCTCTGCTTCAAACAGTTCCTGCAGAATATCGTCGTCACCGATTTGAATCTTTTTTAAGAGAAGCGTTGTCACCAGCGGCAGCTCTCGCAGAATGAATTCGCGCACCGCATCAGGGGTTGCTGTCATATTATTCACCAGATTTTATCCTCCGGTCGCACAATCAGGTTATAGCGATGGACGGTTCGAAAACTGATTTGTGCCACATCATTTGCCAGAATCACCCACCCCACAACCGGCACGGCCCTGCCAATGAATGTTCCCAGGTTATTCACCCAGAAAATCTTCAGCCCGCGCATGCTGAAGGATTTTAACGTCAGGGTCGGCAGAATGCGCTTCCGGAATTTATAGGACATGTGCCTGCGGAAAAAGAGTGACGCAACAGACGTACCCGGCGTTGACGTAAGCGGTTTTCCCGGCACGTCAATGCTATTGTTACCCAGGATGATGCCTGCAACTGCGCCAATATCCTGTACGCCCAGCTGTTTTTCGGTTTCATCAAGCAGCACCCAGAACAGTAACTCCTGCGGCGTCAGGTTCTGCAAGCCGTGATAAAAATAGGTTCCGTTCAGTTGCTCAGTCGTATCCATCGCCTCAGATCCCTGTCATTAAATGGTTAACAGATTTTAACTTTACCACCTGCGCAGCAGGTTGTTAATCCGTTACCCGTTCGCCTGTCAGACGGGCTTTTCGGGCCAGCTGATATCCGGCGCGCCTGACACGTCGGTGGCCTGCACCGCCTGCACGTACTTCATCCAGGCAGTAAGCGTGGCCTTATCCGCCACGGTGATGATGCCTAACAGCAGCTGCGTCTGCCATGCCTGGGTGATGCCGTTTGCTTCATTCACGCGAGCCGCTTTCTCAGACTCTGCAGCGCTGATGGCTGCCCGCTGCATGGCTGCCCTGTCTGTCACCCACGAGGCACCACCCCATTTATCAAAGGCAGTTACAGGTTTCAGCAGGGTGCTCCCGGCGGGATAATCGCCCGTCAACGTGATGGTGACGGCTTCGCCGGTTTCGGTGCTGTAGACCGTCTCCCCGCGATGGTCGGCTACCTGCTGCCAGCCGCCGTCACGGAACACGCAGACCTTCCCCGGCACGCCTGAGGGCGGGGCCATACCGGTTGAGTGTGCGGGAATGCCTACCCCCTTTGCCAGAAACTCCTGGCTGCTGCCGGTAAACAGTCCCGTTTCTGGGGCAAAGCTGTACACGGTCAGGCTGCCGGACGCCTGCGCCAGTCCGTCGTCATCCAGCGTTACGTTCATTTCTTCGGCCATTATGCAGCCCTCACGATATAGTTAAACGCCACGTTACGCGGGCGGGATGTAATCCATACTGAATTACCCGGAATGCCAGACTGAAGCTGAGTAGCCTGAATTGAGTTATCACTAAGAATTGGTTGTAAGACGCTGTTATCAGGGGCCTTAGCGTCTGCTGGCTGAACCTTTGTGATAGAGTCAGGCTGATTAAATGCTGTCCCAATAGTCGCCCCACTTGTTGTGGAATCAATGCCGGGATAGTCCAGTGCAGCAGTTCTCAGGCTCGTCGAAGCCTGCGCAGTGCCAACGAATCGACCGGAGTCAACACCGCGCCCGTCATCCCAGCCGCGTATAAACTCACCGCGCAGATCGGGCAGCCTGAGCAGGGGATACGCCTTCGCCAGCTGTGGATAGTCCGCCGCGCTGAACGATGCACCATTGCACTTGATCCAGCCCGCAGGCGGAGTTTCGGTCGGCCACGGCACCGGCACGCCGACCGGCAGCGCCGAGCCATCGCCCAGGCCAAGATTCTTCAGGAAGGTAGACACGTCCGCGATATCGCTGCCGTTCTTAGCGATATCCAGCTTTCCGGCCAGCTTATTAAGCACCGTCGCTGAGAAGTTCGCATCGCCCCCCAGCGCGTCTGCCAGCTCCTTCAGGGTGTCGAGCGCGGCGGGTGCGCCACCTGCCAGTGTGGTCAGTGCTGCCTGCACAAATTCAGTGGTCGCCAGCTGAGTGGAATTGTTACCTGCAGGTGCCGTGGGCGCTTTCGGCGTACCGGTTAGCACCGGGCTGGCTTTTGGCGCGTACTGAGTATGGGGGTCAGCCGCCTTCAGATGTGCGGCCAGCAGGCCGTCAGCATACTGATGAACCTCCAGCACCCGCTCGTCCGTATACTGGCGGGTTGCCAGCACCACGGACGGGTCAATCTTCAGGGTGATAGCGTCGGTGCTGTTGATGATCAGCATCATGCGCACGGTCTGCGTGCGGCCACTGCCTTCCTGCAGTGCGGGTTTGTAGGTTTCCGGCGTGTTGCAGACCGCGATCAGCGTCCCGTCCGCGTCGAACAGGCCCATTTCTCGGATCCAGAACCCGCCCGACGTTTCGGGGATCACCTGTTCGGCAATCATCTGGCTGGCGTTGGCCGGGTCAATGCTCAGCGTATTGATGGCGGCGCGGCGCACCTCGTTAACCAGCTTCGTCTGGCTGGCGTTCGGTGTCGGCAGCGTGCCGCCGCCGTCGCCCACGGCCATCTGCGTGATATTCAGTTTTGTACCGAGTGCGGCAGCGTTGGCAATCTTCGCCGCGCCCTGATTGGTGACAATTGCATAGTATTTTTGTGTCATGGTCCCACTTCCATCAGGTCAATAACGTGAACCGCCGCGCCGCCATAAACTGCGCCGCTGACGGAAATAAGTTCCGGGGTATACGGGTAAACGGTCAGGTCATCACCGTCATAGCTGGCCGCCGCTATCCGCATTTCGCCACTCACCTGCAGGTTGATGGACATCCCCAGCAGGTGACGGCTGCAGGGCTTCGCATCGCTGATCAGCCGCTCAAGTTCCTGATAGGTTTCTTCAGTTATGCCCTGGTCCTGCACGCCGATGTCCAGCCGGAACGTGCCCGGCGGCTCACTGGTTTTCCACCACTCAATAACCCGGATCAGGAAGCCGAACGGCTCCACCACGCGACGGATGGCGCTGATGGTGCCTTTGTGCTGATGGATGTAAAACGCATCGCTCACCACCTGCCGCTTAACGCTCTCCGCCCAGCTTTCGTCCCAGCGGTCTACCGAAAACGCCCAGGCCAGATAGGGCAGAAAGCCCGCCGGGCAGGTCGCCGGGTTCCATAAGTCGCGCAGCGGCACGCTCAGCCCGGAAATGCCGCTGCACGCTTCTGCCAGGCGGCGCTCCAGCGCAGACGAGCCGGGCGGCATCAGGCTGCTGTTGCTCATGTCACCCCCTGATCGCCCGCCACGGAAATGTCCGTGCCGGTGCAGTAGCCCGCCTGCGTGCGGTCCATGATGATGTCCTGCGCCGGTTCGGTGATTTCCACCCAGTCCACACCGGCCACGCGCATCACCGCCCCGTATGACTCACGCCGCACGCTGCGGCCCAGCTTTTTCTGCTCGGTCAGGTAAGCGGTCAGCTTCGCATTTGCCGCCTCAAGGCAGGGACCGGCGGCCACGCCGTCGAACAGGTGCAGCCTGGCCTTCACGCTGTAGCTGCGGATGGTCGCCCCCTGAACCGTCACGCGGTCGGCCACCGGGCGCACGCTGTCTGCGTTCAGCGCGGTGTCCACTGTAGTCAGCAAATCCGCTGCTGCCGTGCCATCGCCCTCACGGCTCAGGACGGTGATCAGCACCGTCGCCGGTGACGGACTGATGGCGGACACGTCCTGCACCCGGCCATCGGCGCTTTTAGCGTGAAACTCATACGCGCCCGTCGGTCCGGCCACGCTCAGCCCCTCAAACGCCTCCGGCACGCGCACGCGCAGATCATCGTCCGATTCCATTACCGCATCCACCGGCGGCACCGCGTCGGGGTTCGCTGAGGTAACGGTCAGGCGCTGCACATTGTTGCGGGCGGCCATCTGGTCCAGATCGCTGCCGATGGCGTAGGCCACCATCACCGCCTGCGCCGCCTCGTTAATGCGCTGGCGCAGAAGTATTTCCCGGTAGACGTTCTCATGCAGGCTTTTAACAATCGGGTCAGATTCCAGCGCCAGCACGCGGCGCATGGCGGCCTGTTCATCCGCCGGATAAAGCGCAATCAGCGCCTCTTTACGCTCTGCCAGCAGCGATTCAAAGTCCGGCACCTCAATAATCTGCGGCGCAGGCAGCTGGGAAAGATCAATTACCGCCACTGTTCACCCCCGTTGAAACCGTCAGAGAAAGCGGTGAGCCGTCGGCGCGCTGGCCGCTCAGATCAACCTGCATAGAGCCGTCCGCATTGCGCGTGATGTTTACCGAGGCCAGCCGGATACGCGGCTCCCACCGGCTCAGTGCGGTATAGGTGGCGGCCATTACCTGCAGTTCGGTGGCGTCGTTCTGCGGCCAGTCAATCATCGCGGACAACATCGAACCGTAACCACGCCGGGCAATGCGGCTGCCTTCCGGTGTGATCAGAATGTCGCGCACGCTCTGGCGGATGTGTTCGATGTCAGTAATGGCTTCGCCGGTGTCGCGGTTCATGCCGAGATACATCATTGCGGGCCTCCTGACATATCGCTGCCTTTCTTAACCCCGTCATGTAAGTGCT
Source organism: Pantoea sp. AS142 (assembly GCF_037152305.1). NCBI lineage: Bacteria > Pseudomonadati > Pseudomonadota > Gammaproteobacteria > Enterobacterales > Erwiniaceae > Pantoea > Pantoea sp. AS142. The sequence goes on from NZ_JBBCMO010000016.1 coordinate 21,588, forward strand.
TATCAGCAATTACTCCGTTTGAACTCATTTTGCCGCCGCCGTGGGTCACATCACCGTTCATCGTGGTGTCACTGTTAATCCGTGTCTGGCTGGCCTCTATCCCCAGCGCATCGGTAATGAGCTGAATGCCCTCTGCCGCTTCAATGCGCACGCTTTTGATGTTCTTTATCAGCAGCAGGCCTGTTTCCGGCTCGTACTGAAACCAGCCGCCATCCCTGAACACGGTCGTGGTGCCGTCTTCCGAGTAGTCGGGCGGCGGAAAGGCTTCGGAATAAATGGCAGGCAGCGCAAAGGCAGTTTCAAGATTGCCGCCAAGGCTCAGCAGCACAACCTGTTCCCCGACGGTGGGCTGCCACCATGTACGGGTGCTACCGGCGCGAAGGGTGAGCCAGTTAATCCAGTTGGTTTCAAGGTCGCCTGTTTTCACCCGGCACAGCCAGTTCACCGGATCCACTTCGGACACGGTGCCGGTGCGGATCAGGTTGGTGATAAGGCGCATAATTTCGGTGAGTTTTTCGTTCATGTGTATAGCCTGAACTTTAGTTAATAGATTTTCCTCAGTCTTGTGTTGTAAGGTTGATAGCACACAAAGCCTTTTAAAAAATGAGAACGAAATGCTACAAGCTTGTAATGGAAATTTCCTCTTTACTGATGATGTCTATAGAACAACTCATCGCGCTCCTTTATATACAAACTTATCTTTTCCTAATGGGAAGATAGAACTATCAATTGGAGCTTTAACTACTACATCTTACTTCCTACCAATGACAACTTTGATTGCTGAAATAGAGGAAAAACAGCCTGCTACTGACAGTAGAGGTGAGAAAAGTATATTTATTGCAACTACCGGTAACGATATTATGAATGATCTATCTATCGTTATTTCTTTTTTCTTTAAAGGATACTGCACAACATCTTTTATGATGGCGAAGCAACTTTTATCTGATGAGGTCGTACCTAATACCACATGCAAGCTAAGTGACTTTGTGGAGCATTTTTTCAATAAGAGAAAAATAGTGACACAAGAAGAAGTCAATGAGTTTATTGTTTTTTTCAATAAACTTCTTAGTATGCCAAGAAAAAATTACACGACAGCTATTAAAGCAATAAGACGATACACCACTGCCTTAATTAGGATATCTGATGACCTTGATGCGGCTTACGCATTGTTCGTGGCTTCAATAGAATCTTTAACTCAAGACCTTTCCGGGTACGAAACAAATTGGAAAGACTTAGATACTTCCAAAAGGACAGGCTTAGATAAAACTCTTGCAAACATTGACTCTAAAAACGCTGAAGAAATTAGGCTTGAGATTCTGAAGCATGAACATTTAGGGCTAAGTCGGAAGTTTTGCGGTCTTGTAATGGGTTCTTTAGATAAAAGTTTTTACAAACCACGTGATGGGGTAAAAGTTGCTGGGGTCAATGAATTAAAACTAGCAGTTAAAAATGCTTATAATCTTCGCTCAAAATATGTACACGTGCTGAGCCTTTTATCTGATAAGATTACAATGCCATATAACCACAATTATTGTGTTGATATAGATGGAAAGCCACACCTCACTTTCAACGGGTTATCAATAGTTAATCATCAAGTTCTGATAAAATACATTGCAGACTGCCCTATTGGAGGGAAAGAAGTCCTCAACGCACATGAATATATACCCGGAATAATCATGGCGAAGATGTCTGAAATCTATTGGATGAGTGATGCCACTTCTTTGAATAAAAGGAGTTGTTTGCTATATCTTGATGCAATACTGTCTCGCATTGAACACATTTCCTCAGGCGGTAAGGCTGAGATTCCTAACATGCAAGCAGTGGTGGATAAAATTGCGGATTTAATATCTAATGAAAATAACAAAGAATATTTAATGATATTATTTTCTATGTTAGTGTTATTAAGCTTTTATTTCGGCTTTGCCGCAAGCCCCAAATACAGTGATAAAATTAAAAAATGTGATGCGTTGCTCAATGAAAGTCACATATATACCCTTTTGCTAAACACTCTTTGTGAAGTCAGATTAGATAACCCAAAAGAGTTATATGAGAAATTTAATGAATATCAGGAATCGAAATACCATAAAAATAAACTGAGGCTTTCGGAATTCTATGAGTCCTTACTATGTGCCAAACTTATAAATCACTTAAAAGAAGATGGCGAGGATCAACTAGCCCATGAACTGGTTGATTACATTATCTATAACACACCAAACTCAATAGTTAGAAAAAGTTTGATTGATGATGTTGCTATTGATGACTTTGACATTAGGCATTTTCTAACATTTCAAATAGCAAAAGTTGAAAATTGAATTACTATTTTTCCAGAAAGTAAAAAATAATTTTTTTTATTGATTCGATTGCTGAATTGTCTAAGCCAATAAGCGGACGTTCAGCATATTTGACCATCGGCCCGCGAAGGCTTACCCGGTCCCGCAGGCCGTAGTGATGGACGCGGGCCAGCTTCTGCACCCCCGGAACAAAGGCAACCTCAGCGGCGTCTGCATTCGCCTGCGCCTTCAGGTACTTCGCCGTTTTCAGCTTCGCGAACATCCCGCGACGGATGCGGCCCTTTTTGCTGCGGGCGCTGACGCGGCGCGGCTCCCATGCGGTGCCGTCCGGCGAGCGCTGCGCGGTGATGTTTGCCTGCTGAATGCGGCGCACGTCGCGTGCCACCTCGCGAAGCATTTTTTTCCGGGCGGCAGGCTCCAGCTGTGACAGCAGCGCCGCCAGCCACGCGTCCACTTCATGCAGTTCAGCCACGTTTCACCGTCCAGACATCCTCCGGCGCGTCCGGCTCGGGCACCGCCTCAATGCTGATTTTACCGTCCACAGAGGTTGCTACCACGCGCTCGGTCAGCTTCAGGTCCATGCTGATGTCGCAGCGGTCATTGCCCAGAATATCGACCTCAAACGAAAACAGCTTTTCGCGCGCCTCGCTGTTCTGCAGCGCGTCGGGCTGATTTTCCCGCAGCCACAAAAGCACCGGGGCCATCAGCAGGTTCTGGTCGCCGGTGAAGTCGGTGATCACCACGTTCAGGGTGTAGCGATACTCCCACGACAGGGACGCGGCGGACGTGGCGACCAGCTGACCGCTGTCAACGAACAGGTGCAGGCGGTCCGGGTTATCAGCCACGTAAGGGACCGACTTATTCAGGGCGCTGCGTAAGGACTGCGGCTTGTTCATTGTCTTTTTCCTGACAGCTGATGATGGTATCGACCTTACCGGCACATGCCGCCCAGGCGGCCTCCGTTTCGTCCAGCAGGGCCAGAAGGTCGCCGTTAGTGCGCGGCGCTGCCGGGTCCAGCTGGCAGCGGGTGATTTTCGGACAGCCACTGACGGTAAGATTCACCTCCTGCGAGGGCCGGTCGCTGGCGCAGCCGGACAACAGGATCAGGCAGAGCGACATCAGCCCAGCGGCGCAGGTCTTCATTTTCACGTTTCAGCTCCTCAATTTTTCGCTGCCGGTCGCGCAGCAGCTGGCCGTTGCGTTCGGCGGCGGCGTAAAGCTGCGTCTGCGCCTGGCTGCTGGTCTGCGTCAGGATATTCAGGGCAATCAGTTGACTGTTTTTCTGGCTCAGCTTTTTGCCCTGGCCCGCAATAGTGGTCTGCTGCGCATCAATCCTGCCGAGGGCGCTGCTCAGCCGGTAAGACTGCACGCCGGTGACAAGCAGCAGGATCAGCACGATGGCTGCCAGTGCGCGTGTCATGCTGCGGCCCGCTCAAGCTCGGACCTGATCATGCGGCGATAGAACACTGCATGAAGACCGGCAAACGCTGCCAGCTTCCAGCCCGCCGTCCACATCACCACCGCGATAAATACGCGGTGATACCACCTGAGCGGCACGCGGTCTGCCAGCTGCGCAAACCGCAGCAGCCAGGCAAACACCTGCTTTCGGTCACTGCCGGTCAGGGTGCAGGCGTACAGGCCGGAAAAACCGATAACGGCCCAGGCGAAGAAGTCAGCCCAAAGCAGGGCCGCCAGCGGATAGCCCGCAAAGCTGCCGTGACTGATACTGACCAGCGTCAGCAGGACGGTGAGTAACGCCGTAAACCACCATTTTTTAATCATCTGCATTTCAGACTCCTTTAAGGCACCAGGCCAGCTCACGCCCGCGCCGGTTATCCAGCCCCTGATTGAATACGCCTTTCACGTACACCCAGCGCGGCAGCTGATAACACGCCTCGCGCCACTGACCCTTTTTCAGCAATGCCACCATCGTTGAGCCGCACACGTTGCCGGTGCCGACGTTAAACGCCAGCGACACCAGCGCGTCATAAACCTGCTGCGGCATGGAGACCGCCACGCAGCGCGCCAGTGCCGCCTCAGTGCGCAACACGTTGGTGATGAAATTCCCCGCCGCCTGCCGTTCCGTGATGGATTTACCCGGCACAACGCCGGACGTGTTGCCGATCCCGTCGGTCCACTTTCCCGCGCTGCACTGGTACGGCTGCAGGCGGCAGCCCTCATAGTCGGCAATCAGCCGCAGTCCCTCCACGGAGGTATGCAGCAGCTGAAAACCGGGCATCGTGGCGGCCAGCGCCAGCACCACGCCCACGGCGCAGCGTTTAACGGTTTGCAGATTCATATTCACTCCGCGTAATGCGCCCGCTTGCCAGCAGCTGATAGGTTTTGTGTTTGTAGTACCAGCTGATAAGCGCCATCAGCAGGCCGATGAATACCCCGGCCACGGTGGACATGTCCTTCAGATCCATGCCTCCCAGCCACGCCATCACTACCGCCATGCACCAGGTGATAAAGGTGCTGATTTTTTCCCACATGATTCAGTCCCAAAGCTGGACGGCCTGCACGGTGGCCGTCGCTGTCACGTCCGGCAACTCCACCTCCAGCCCGTGCGGTAAGAGGGGGCCGTGCTCCGCCAGCCCCGGATTTGCCTGCAGCACCTGTTCCGTCATGCCCTGCGTGCGCCCGTAGTGACGCCAGCAGAGTGCGTCCACCGTGTCATACTGCTGCGCACGCACTTTCATCAGATAAGCTCCACCGTGCAGTGCGGCATGTCCTGCACGCGGCTGATGGCCCAGCGCGCATCGCGCCACAGGTCGCCGCTGGCATCATTCAGTTCTTCGCCGCGCTTCACGGCTGAGGCGGTGGCGTCAAAGTCCTGATAGCGCTCGTTCAGCACCGCGCGCGTCCAGCACCACACCGCATTTATGTAGTGATGCAGGCGTACGCTCTCACCGGCCAGCTTCTCAGCCGGAACGTCGGCCAGGCCGTTATGGCCAGCCAGCTCCTGCCGCTCACGCCACGGGTAAAGCTCCGCGTTAACTTCTGCCATTGCGGTCAGCACCACCTGACGCAGACGCTCCGGCGTCACGGTGCCGTCAACGCGCATGACGCTGCGGAACTTCGCCAGATCGACATCCGGCCAGAATGAGTTATTGGGGATGATGTCCGGCGCTGCCGTCGCCTTCTGTGGCGCGATAAATTCCATTGCTCTGTTACTCCTGAATAGGTGGGCGGTGGACGGGGTTTTGATGCGGCGCTGCCTGTCGCCACCCCGTGCCGCCCCGCGCGTGGGCACGTCCGGTTATCAGCTGGCGTTACGGATTTTCCGCTCCAGCTGCTCTATGTCTTTTTTAACGCCGCACTTCTCGTCCAGCTGCAGGGCGCGCTTCAGATGGTTCAGCGCGGACGCCGGGCTGCTTTCCGTCAGCACCCAGCCGATGGACTTGTGCAGGCGGGCGCGCGACTGATCGGGCATATCGTGTGCGTCGACCACCTCCAGCGCTTCCAGCAGCAGGGCCGGATCAAAAGGCGTCTTTGCCAGGATGGCGGCCTTCGCCGCGTCGGCAATTTCTTCTGCCAGTACCGTCGCCGTGGTGCGGCTTCCCAGCGGCATCGCCCAGCCGTGCTTCAGTGCGTGGCGGCCAATCGCGAGCGCACCGGCGTAGTCACCGGCGTCAACGCGCCACAGCATCACGTACATCAGCACGTCATCCTGCTGCGCGCCGTCCGCGCTCAGCACGCCCTCAGCCCAGGCGGCGTACTTCGGCAGCACCTCCACCTTGATTTCGGCCTTTCGGACGTTGGACTGAATGCCTTTGAGGCGGCGGCGGTCTTCGTTCAGCTGCAGCAGCATCAGGTCATAGCCCTTTGTGCTGCGGCCACTGCCGCCCGACCGGGCGGCCTCCTGTGCCTGAATAAAGCGCGTATGCGCGCGGAAAGGATTGGTCACGGGTTACGCTCCGGCTTTGCCGTCGGCAGACTGCGTACCGCTGGCAGCCGTGCCGCCTAATGTGGCGTTTGCGTCGGCCTGCGCCTTTTCAGCATCGCTCATCGACTTCGCCACGCTGGCCGCCATCCCGATGATGTCGGCATATTCTTCCTTGCTCATCCGGCTCAGCTCTTTTGTCGGCTCTGCCTCCTGCTCCAGCAGCTCGATGTTTTCTACCAGGCAGGTGCAGTCGTAGTCCTCGACCACGTATGCCTCGTTGACTGACTCAAGGTTTTCGATGCGGTCACGTTTCGGGTTATCGATGATGGAGCGGCGGCGCGTTTCTTCCTGCCAGTAGATGGACAGGTTATCCAGGCGGGTAATCAGCAGCGCATTGGCCGGGAAGTACGGCGCGCGGACCGCCTGCAGGCCGCCGATGCGCTTCTGGCTGATGATCAGATCAGCGGCCAGCGCTTCGGTGTTGGGCTGGCTCTGATTGACCAGCGGGAAATACTTGTCAGCCAGCAGCTGGCGTCCGCAGATCACCACCAGTTCGGTGTCGTCCTGATACTGCACGCCGATTTTTTCCGACACCGCGCCCATCACAACGGCGTCCAGGTTACGGAACAGGCCGCTTTTCCCCACGGTGATTTTGTCCGACACCACCTTGCCGTCGTCACCGATGTGCTGACCCAGCACCTGCGACGGTTTTTCCTGGCGGATTTTTTCCAGCCAGCCGATATTCACATCCTGCAGCAGCGGGTTTTGTACGCGGTTGGAGGTTTTCTCACGCTTCAGACCATTGAAGCCGATCATGATGCGGTCCAGCGCCTGACGCTTCACGATGGCGTCACGGATGCGCACCTGGAAATCGCTGAATTTCGCCCACATGTCCAGCTTTGAATAAGGCAGCGCCGTGTCAAAGTTGGTCTGCGTGCATTTATAGCCGTCGCCGTCGATGTAAGTCGGATCGGTCGGCTCGCGCTCTTTCTGGGTGGTATCGGTGGTGCCCGCAATGGTGGTGCCGATCCCCAGCCCCAGCCGTTCGCCGCTTTGCTCACTGACCGGCATGATGTTGATGGCCTGAAGGAACGCGGACGACTCCTGAATTTTGCTTTCCAGCGTCTGCGACACGGACGGCTCAATGGTGAATTTGCTGTTCAGCGCGGACAGATCAATCTTGTTGATTTCTGCCAGCACCGACATGTAAGCATTCAGCTTAAAACGGGTAGTATTTTTCATCGCTTCGCTTTCTCTGTTCGTTATTAAGGTTTGCCGCCGCTGTATCAGCAGTCGGTGCGCACTTCGCCGCCGCTGCCGTTACCCTGCGTGCGCGGGCGGACCTGCTGGCGGCCATCTTCCCGGCTCAACTGCTGCTGCAGTTCGGTGAAGTCCGCCTGCAGCTGTTCGCGCTTCAGCACTTCCTCACTCAGCGCACTGCTGAAATGCGATTTCAGGCTGTCGGCCTGTTCGCTCAGTGCCGTTTCAATGCGCGTGCTCAGGTCCTGCTGCTCGATGGCAATCAGTTCAACCGCCTGATGCACGTCGCTGAAGCGCGCCGCGTCGGTCTGCTGCTGTCTGCTGAACATCGCTTTAATGCGGGTAAACAGGGCGCGCTTTTCGTCTGCTACGTCCTCAAACTCGATCAGGGTTTCTTCAGCGGCAGAGAAAACGTTGTCAGGGTGCTGCTTGCGGTTTGCTAGCGGGTTCGCCCCGGCGCTGGCGCTGAACTGCAGCATTTCGGTGCCGAGGCTGGCCGGATCGTCGGTAACGGCCAGGCCAATCAGATAGGCCGCGCCGGTGTCCGCGAACTCCGGGCGGATTTCCATTGAGGTAAAGATTTTTTGCATGGTGCCGGTCAGCGTGATCAGCTCGTCAGTCGGGTTGATCAGGGCATACAGCCCCAGCTTGCCCTTCAGCGGGCCGTCGCTGATTTCTTCAGCGTCCAGTGCCTCTACCACACCAAAGCGGCGAAACGGGCTGTCTGGCGTGTAGCCCTTGATGTGCTCCATGTTGATCACGGCGGTGTACAGCTCAGGGCTGTAATTTGCCGCCATCTGTTCAAGCCAACTGCGCTCGATGGTGCGCCCGTCCGTGGTGGCACCTTCCACCCCGATACGAAAACGCTTTGCTTTCTTTGCCATTGTCCAGGCTCCGGTCAGTAAAACTCTGTGAGGCCCTATGGTTGCGGCGTCGGGGGTATCGAAACAACGCGCGGACGTTGTGCGGGAAACCACACAATGAGGGATGGCGGAAAAGGAAGCGGCGGGGCCGTATTTTGGCTGCATGAACATGACACCCGCCCCCGACGACCTCGATCCCCGCAGGCAGGCTTTACTGCTGTACTTTCAGGGATACCGCATCGCCCGCATTGCTGAAATGCTGGGAGAGAAACCCGCAACCGTTCACAGCTGGAAGAAGCGCGACAAGTGGGCCGACTACGGCCCGCTGGACCAGATGCAGCTGACCACAGCCGCACGTTACTGCCAGCTCATCATGAAGGAGCAGAAGGAAGGGAAAGACTTTAAGGAAATTGACCTGCTGGCGCGGCAGTCCGAGCGCCACGCCCGGATCGGCAAATTCAGCAACGGCGGCAATGAAGCGGACCTGAACCCGAACGTGGAGAACCGCAACAAAGGCCCGCGTAAGCCCCCGGAAAAGAACCTGTTCAGCGATGAACAGATTGAGAAGTTGCAGGAGGTTTTCCACGGCTCGATGTTCGGCTATCAGCGCCAGTGGTGGGAAGCCGGAAATAAGTATTCGGTACGCAACCTGCTGAAGTCGCGCCAGATTGGGGCCACCTTCTTTTTTGCCCGCGAGGCGCTGATCGATGCGCTGACCACCGGGCGCAATCAGATTTTCTTAAGCGCCAGCAAGGCGCAGGCGCACGTTTTCAAACAGTACATCATCGAATTTGCCCGCGAGGTGGACGTAGACCTGAAGGGCGACCCGATGACGCTGAGTAACGGCGCGTGCCTGTATTTCCTGGGCACCAACGCCCGCACCGCGCAGAGCTATCACGGCAATCTGTACCTGGATGAATATTTCTGGATACCCAAGTTTCAGGAACTGCAGAAGGTGGCGTCCGGCATGGCGCTGCATAAGAAATGGCGCGAAACCTACTTTTCCACCCCGTCCAGCCTCACACACAGCGCCTATCCGTTCTGGTCCGGTTCACAGTTCAACAAGGGCCGGACCAAAGCGGACAAAGTTGATATAGACCTCAGCCATCACTCACTGGCCGCCGGCCGCCTCTGCGAAGACGGCCAGTTTCGCCAGATCGTCACCGTTGAAGATGCGGTGCGCGGCGGCTGTGACCTGTTTGACCTGGAGCAGCTGCGCACGCGCTACAGCCCGGAGGACTATCAGAACCTGCTGATGTGCGTCTTTATGGACGATCTGGCGTCGGTGTTCCAGCTGGCCATGCTGCAGAAGTGCATGGTGGACAGCTGGGAAGTCTGGAAAGACTTCGAGGCGCTGGCGCTGCGTCCGTTCGGCTGGAAGGAGGTCTGGATCGGCTATGACCCGGCGAAGGGCACGCAGAACGGCGACAGCGCCGGGTGCGTGGTCATGGCACCGCCTGCCGTGCCGGGCGGTAAGTTCCGCATCCTTGAGCGCCACCAGTGGCGCGGCATGGATTTCCGGGCGCAGGCCGACGCAATCAGGACGCTGACGCAGCAGTATAACGTCACCTATATCGGCATCGACTCCACCGGCGTCGGGCTGGGCGTGTATGAGAACGTCAAAGCGTTTTTCCCGCAGGTGAAGGAGTTTGTCTATAACCCGAACGTGAAGAACGCCCTGGTGCTGAAGGCTTACGACACCATCGCCAGCGGGCGGCTGGAGTTTGACGCCAGCCACCTCGACATCGCGCAGTCATTCATGTCTATCCGCAAGGCCACCACGGCCAGCGGCAACCGTCCGACCTATGAAACCAGCCGCAGCGAGGAAGTCAGCCACGGCGATTTAGCCTGGGCGACCATGCACGCGCTGGCAAACGAGCCGCTGCAGGGACAGGCGGCACACACGCAGAACATTGTGGAGATTTATTAATGAGCAAACGCAGGAACCGCACCCGTACGCAGCCCGTGCCGCAGCCGGATAACATGACCAGCGGGGCAGCGTCGGAGGCGTTTACCTTTGGCGACCCGATCCCGGTGCTGGACCGCCGTGAACTGCTGGACTATGTGGAGTGCGTTATCAATGATCGCTGGTATGAACCGCCCGTGAGTGTTGACGGGCTGGCGCGCACGTTCCGTGCCGCCGTGCATCACAGCTCGCCCATTAGCGTGAAGTGCAACATTCTGGCGAGTACCTTTATCCCGCACCCGCTGCTAAGTCAGCAGGCGTTCAGCCGCTTCGCGCTGGATTACCTGATTTTCGGCAATGCCTACCTGGAGAAGCGCACCAGCCGCCTCGGTAACGTGCTGAAACTGGAGCCGTCGCTGGCAAAGTTCACCCGGCGCGGCCTTGACCTGGATACCTACTGGTATGCGCACTATGGCATTAACACGGAGCCGTATGAGTTTGCGAAAGGCAGCGTGTTTCACCTGATGGAGCCGGATATCAATCAGGAGATTTACGGCCTGCCGGGCTACCTGTCGGCCATCCCGTCCGCGCTTCTGAACGAGTCGGCTACGCTGTTCCGCCGCAAGTATTACCTGAACGGCAGCCATGCAGGCTTCATCATGTACATGACTGACCCGGCGCAAAGCCAGCAGGACGTGGACAATATCCGCGGTGCCATGAAAAGTGCGAAGGGCCCTGGCAACTTCCGTAACCTGTTTATGTACAGCCCGAACGGGAAAAAGGACGGCATCCAGATCATCCCGCTGTCTGAGGTGGCGGCGAAGGATGAATTCCTGAACATCAAAAACGTGAGCCGCGACGACATGCTGGCCGTGCATCGCGTGCCACCGCAGCTTATGGGGATCATCCCGAACAACACGGGCGGGTTTGGTGACGTGGAAAAGGCCAGCAAGGTGTTTGTACGCAATGAACTCATCCCATTGCAAAAACGTTTTGAGGAATTAAACGATTGGCTAGGCGATGAAATTATTAAGTTTGAACAGTACACATTAAATTAGCTTTAATATCATAGCTTTAGCGTCACTACACTTTCTGGCAATAGCTGAAGCAGTGCGATTGTCAGGAAGTCTAACCATTGACTCGAAGTCTCCACCAGAAGTTAAGTCAAAAATATCGGAAGAAAACCCCCTCAACTTATTAGCTGTTTTTTCTTTATCTTTGTAAGGTAAATTATCAATAATAGTTAAAATGTTAGCGTTGAGGGTTATTAGCATAGCTTTAATATTTATTTCAGAAAGAAGAGTTTTTTCCCTTTCTGAAGATGCATAACCTTTAAGCCAGTATTCAATGGAAATTAACTCAAGCTCCTTTATCAGAATTAAAGTAGCCTCTCCACTCTTAGTTAGGCGAACAGAGCTTCTCTCAAGCCACTTCTGAACAACATTAAACAAAAACGCACTTATGGCACCGATTAATGCTAGCCAGATTCCATCAGACAATGAATCGTTACCACTATTTGCAATAGTGGTAGCTAAATTTGAAAAGCCATGTTGCAAGGTGCTTATTATATTGTTGTCATTATTAAAGTGGTATTGCCCAAAGAAACCATAGTTATATAAATCAATTGAACTGGGGGTGGTTACATTTTGCTCACAAATATAGTGATAATTAAAATTTTCTTCCATGCACGTTACCCATATATCACTCTCCAGAAATCAGTCTTTCGTATTCCGGCTTAGTACTAATGTAAGGTTTTGATTTATAAGCAGCTTTATTGATATACTCAAAAATTTTCTCTTTGAATAATTTAAAATCAGGATCTGAGTATATTACGTTGATTTTATTGATCAATTCTTCTCTTGTCATATAGCCGTATTTGATAATTCCTGCAAAACCTTCAACTAAAAAGGACGAACCATAACCTTCAACATCATCATCTAAAACAATATCAATCTTCTGATTGTTATTTAGACTTCTTAACAAAGGTAATAAAACCTCCTCACGGAACTCCTCACCGCTGCTTTTCGTCATATCAGTATAGAACCGGCCAGAGGGGGTTTGTGAAAACCTTTCACCGATTTTTAGAGTTAAGCTGTTCATATTTAAGCCTTTTTACTCTCAAAGAGTTGCACACCATACTATAAGTGTACCACAAATTGGCGATGAAAACCCTTCGGTCTTGACTTTTGTTACTCCTTCATTAATGTCTTGTTTATAAAGACCTTTAAGACTCATGATCGAAAGATAACCTTCACCGCGTTGTCTGATAAACTCTAATAAATCTTGTAATCCTTTACCTCTATCTTCCTCATAAGTTCTAGTTCTATCTAGTTCGACAGCGGCTTTGAGAAGTACTTCGTCGCGTTTCTGATCAACTATAGATATTCCCGACATCACCTCAAGCGCACGCTCCCAAATAGCTGAAGCAGGCAATGTTTTAGGAATGCCAACACCTTGATCATAGAATACTATTTTAATAATTTTCTTTTGTTCATCGTATGAACCAGTCAAATACCAGTTTTTATCAAGCTCCTCATAACCAGCATCGGCAGGATAAGCATGATGAGAAACATTCGTTATAGCTTCACTCAATCCACTATGTAAAAATGTCCATTTATCAATAGATTCACCAACAACATTTCTTATCTCGCCTTTCAGAATTTTGGTTTTAGAAACTTCTCCGCACTTTCCCTTTAAATACTTAACAAATCGTATCCCCTGATCAGGGCTTTTATTGATTTTAATTTCTGTAGCTGAGCTCTTTTTAAATAACTCGAAGAAACCCAAGTCAAAAAATTGTTTTAATATAACCTTATCCCAACCTTCAGTATTAGGCCGCAATCTTTGACGTATTGCATCATCCCATTTAGATAATTCAGCCGTTAAAACTAAAGCAGATGACGTGGAGATTTTCTTTAATTTACTAAAATTCACAGCAGCTAATTTATAAGATGGGTCTGGGAAACCCTTCCTGTCAGATAGAATCCTAATTGCATTGATATGCTGAGTAGTTCTTTCATAGTCATCGGAGAAATTCATAACTTCAGGAAGAGTTAAAACTAAAGCTTTTTTTCTTTTATGAACTAATTCAACTTGTAAACCATTACTGGATTGCTGCTCAATCCAATGATTTATTTTCTGCCAGTCAGCATCATAATAGAAACCTCTGCCTTTATTTCGTATTTTAATCTTTCCGTTTCTGTATAGGAAGTTAAAACGTACATCACGGTTTCTCGAATGTGAGGTTTGCAGTCTCATAGAATGATGTGTCTTTTAAGGTTTTTCCTAATTCTGCAAAAAAAATTAACACTTTGTCAAATTTTAATAAGAAAAATCTGATAATCAGGCTTACCAACTAGTGCTGGCCACCGCACATCAAGTAACTTTTAGACTTAGGATCAAGGCTCAGCTTTAGTACAACAGGAGAACAGCAGGCTGCCTAAACTTTTGTCTAAAAGTCATAATATCAGATTGTTATGCGCGCGCTCGTAGCCCCGCCACGCCTGCCCGCTTTATGCAGTGGTTTTCATGCACCTGCATGACATAAACAAAAGCCCGCCAGTTCTGGCGGGCCAAAGGGTAAACGATCCTTTTGGGATCATGCGGATTCATGCAGCATAGACATGCACTCACCTGCAAAGAGTCAGAACAGGGACAGGTTGTTATCTGGCTCAGTGATTTTTGTATCGGCCGTGACAGAATTTTGTAGCGCCTGCAGATAAAGCAGACCCTGCGAAAGAGAGACAGGGGCAGAAATCTCAAGCCAGAAGACACCATCATAAGTCCGGCCTAACCAGAAGCCGCCGCCGTTCTCTTTAGGCCGCTGAAAGAAAACTAATCCGCCAGGTGCATAATCAGTCAGGCTTTCGCCCCGGTAAACTACCTGGTAATTCGAATCGCTTCCGGCCATAGCCTAACGCCTCGCGGTACTCGTTGTTCAACCTTGCCAGCGCCAAAAATAAATTTTGTCGCCAGCAACGTTATCAATATGCCTGGCTGTGGACTCATGCTATTCCGCAGCGTAAAAAATCTCATCGTCAGGGACTTTTTCACAGCTCGAATGCGCTAACTCAGCGATGATACTCATCGCCAATTTCATGTCAGATGGCTTGCAATTCGCTATAAGCGACACCTCAGCAATGAACTGAACGCAAGCCATCTTACGGTTTATCGGTGCCAAATCTTGAGTGTCCATCTAACCCTCCCTTTACTCTAAAGACTGTATAACCATACAGTAGTAGATGCGTTGCGAAATGTGAAATGATTTTTCATTCAATCGGACCTAATCTGAAAATGAAATGTAAGGTTTTCAGTGGTTACAACTTGTTATTTTGATTAGATAAAGCCTTGCTTACCCCTGACTAACGGCTTCGCTTATGGCAGCTTTATCAGTTCAGATCCATTGATGCCATTTATCATCCTCCTGCAGACGCCCGTTCTTATAGAAAATGCGCATCCCTGCGCCTGAATTGAGACTGCCACCGGCCAAAAGTAGGTTTGTTTCATTTTCTTGACCGGTAAAACCTCTCGCTAGCAACTCTGCAACCAGAAGCGCCCGCTGATCGTCATCAATTTGCTGCTTGTAACCCTTTTTCTGACGTGGTTTCACTACCCGAAGACGCGCCAGCAGATCCCGGCGCTGTTTTCTGGTCATATTGTCGAAGTCTGCAGGGCCATACAGAGGCGTTTCACCTGGTTCTAGAGGTTCAACAGATACCGGATTGCCCCCTGAAATGTTCAGTTTTTCATCAGGGGGACAGTTATTGCCACGAGTCCAAGGGGCGCTAGCGCCCTGGTCGGCTGTCGCCTCCTGAACGTCAACGGCCTTACGGACCATTTTCCACTTCGTGGCGTGCGTGCAGATGCGGCCCGCCACTAACGGGGACCAGATGCCATAAATGCGTGTGCCGTGATCGCCGTAAGGGGTTGGCTCGTCGTTAAGCTCGTAAGCCGTTCTGACGATGTGATGTTTACGCGGAACCAGAACGCCGCCCTGCTTCATGATGTAGGTGGCAAAGCAGCCAACATCTGCAGCTGCCAGCACGGCGTCCAGCTGCGCGTTTTCAAGAACCGGCGCACCGGCCTTTTTGTCGCTCTGATTTCTCAGCGCCTGACCTGCAAGCAGGCGCAGTTCCCGGTAAGCCTGACGGCCCGGAATACCAAAGAAGCGGAACTGCTGAACGCGATGAAGTGACGCCCATGCGCCTACGTTCTCCGCGCTATCACGCAGTGATTTACCTGTTTCTGCACTGATTTCATCAGACAGGCCACGGCCATCAATATTTTTACTGACGTATTTAGCGATATAACTGGTCGGTGAACCTTTGCGCGGGTTGATTAGTTCAGCTTTAAAGCGCGGCCCGGTATTGTTGCCAAGTTCTTCGCGGTCCTCACGAATGGCAAATTTCCGCAGCAGTGCGGTGACTGAACGGCGCTCTTTTTTGCGCATGAAGCACAGCAGGTGCCAGTGTACGGTGCCATCATGATGCGGCTCAGCAACCCGCACGCCATACCAGCGCATCCCGGCTTTATGCATGGCCTTGCGAAAGGCAGCGAAGGTATCAACCAGATAATCACTGCTCTGGCGAACGGTGGCCGTGGTCCACTTCGGATTCGGTCTGCCGTTGTTCAGCGTGGCGTGGAAACGCGACGGGCAGGTGAGAGTGTAAAATACGGCACAGTCGCCGCGCATTTCCGCAATAAGCTCCAGCCCCTTAACGCAGGCCATCATTTCATTGCGGCGGTGTGCCGGGTTGCTGTTACTGGCATTT
The DNA here is from genome assembly GCF_037152305.1 of Pantoea sp. AS142. Taxonomy (NCBI): domain Bacteria; kingdom Pseudomonadati; phylum Pseudomonadota; class Gammaproteobacteria; order Enterobacterales; family Erwiniaceae; genus Pantoea; species Pantoea sp. AS142. The sequence goes on from NZ_JBBCMO010000016.1 coordinate 37,565, forward strand.
ACCACGTCTTCCATATCGAGCGTATCGCCTTCATTGCTCACCAGCTCATGCGAACGGAAAAACTCCAGAGACTTCCTGCGCTGCTCACGCTTATGGATCACGGCTTCAAAGCTGACGTAGGGGGACGCTTTTTTGTTGACCAGGCAGACAGCGCGCAGCTGCTCTTCACGCCATTCACAACGCAGCTGCCACAGCTTGCGATACCACCAGTCCGCGCAGAGCATACGGGCCAGCGATGGCGGGATCAGATCATAGGGCACAGGCTTGCGACGGCGCTTTTTACGGCGCAAGTGCTCAAAGGCCGGGGGGATTACGTCCAGACGCATTGCTTCTGCCGCAACAATTTCCCATGCCTGGCGGACCTGCTCCGGCGTTACGTCATCACTGACAAACAGATGACCGCTGGCTTTATCCAGGCACATACTCATGTGAGCAGCAACCAGCGTTGATAAACGCTTGACCTGATTCTGGTTCATTTCTGGTAACGCCAGCAGGCCGTCCAGCCCGTCGTGACCGGCCATAAAACGGAATGACGCAGAAATCTGGCTTTCGCGCACGCGGGCCAGCCTTTCAAGGCAGGGGCGGATGGTTTCGCGCAGGTAACGGGAATAAGCCTGCGGCCTGCCGAGATTGTGGAAAAACTTAACGCGCTCCATGAGAGGCTTACTGATGTGCGAAGGCTGCGCGCTGACATCGGCCACAATGACCAGATCGGGATTGAACTGCTGCTGTTCTCGGGCCATCTTTGCCCGGCTGACAATTCTGTCCTGCACAATTTCGCGCTGGACAGGATCGCGGGACTCGTTGAAAAAGTAGCGGTCCCAAACCTCATCACTCATTGCCTCACGGCGCAGCTGCTCCTGCTCGTTATCTGCAGCATAAAGACTGACCAGGTTTGAAAGCGCGGACACCGGCGCAACTTCCGCCGGGTCCAGCTGTGGATTGATTGCCTTTTTAGGGGCGTTCCATGGGTATGCGAAAACCTGAGTCATTACACCGCCAGACTCATGTGACGCACTGCGATGATTTCAGATGCGCGCTTGCTTTCACCCGCAGCCACGCCAACAGAGCGGGCGGCAGTGACTTTTGTCAGGTCAAATTCACGGAAGATACTGCGGGTAAACAGGGTGTCGCTGTTTGAAACGATGACCGGGTTACGCTCAGAAATACCCAGCAGGGTGCAGGCCAGCGAGTGCTGATCATCGTCGCTGAACCCATCGGTGTGATAAGCGGTGAACGTGCCGTGATATGGCGGGTCGCAGTACACGACATCACCGGCACGGACCATGCTTAGGGTTTCGCTATACCCCAGACATTCAAACGTCGCGCGCTGAGCCTTCACGGCAAATGCTTCGATTTCTGCCAGCGGGAAATATGGCTCTTTATAATTACCGTAGGGGTTATTAAATTCGCCGCGCTTGTTATAGCGGCAAAGGCCACGGTAGCCGTGGCGATTCAGGTAGAGGAATTGCGCAGCACGTTCCAGCAGTGGCAGCGCCGCATTGAAGTTAAAATCTTCGCGAACCTGATAATAACTTTTTTCAGTTTGATTCTGAGTAAAGAGCGATAACGCAACGACAATAAACGGGCGGGTATGCTCTTTAACCTGACGATAAAGGTTAATCAGATCGGGATTAACATCCGCTACCAGATAGGCCGGATAATCCGTATTCATCATGACGGCACAGGAACCGGCAAACGGCTCAACCAGGCGATCACCGGCGGGCAGGTGCTTAATCAGTTCAGGCATCAGGCCGGACTTGCTGCCAGCCCATTTCAGGATGGTTTTCATAATGCCGCACCTTTGTGATGTGCGCTTTTCAGCTCACTGATTTCCTTGCAGGTCACGCACAGGGAAACGCCCGGCAGTGCGCGGCGGCGCTTCTCCGGTATTTCTTCGCCGCACGACAGGCAGAAAAACTCACTCGCCCCTGTCGGGCGGTGAGTCGCGTTAGCCAGATTGCGCGCCAGCTCTTCCTGCACGCGCTGCTGTACCATGTCCATTGAATCAGCCATCAGTGCAGCTCCTGCGCCTGGTTCTCAAAGCGTTCTGCTTCTTTGTCCAGCAACTCGATGATTTCCGCCGCTGACATTTCCTGTTTGCGGGCATGAATTGCCAGCGCGGCCAGGCGGATAGAAACGGATAGCGCATCATCAGAACGCTGCTCAGTTTTGGCCTTGCTCAGCAGGGCATTAAGCGCGTCTTCGTCTGCTTTAAAATTACGGGTCTGAATATTTCGCATTTCACTTTCTCCTGAATTCGGGCAAAAAAATGCCCGGCGGGTTTACGCCATTTAATTTCGTTGGGTTAATTAATTAGGTAACGTCAGATTCTTTGGAAATAAACTCACGACTGCTTTTAAGTGATTCATCGCGCTAATCAGCGCCGTTAATTCGTCACTCGTCAGTTCACTGAAATCAACGCTGTGACGTTCTTTGCTGATATTTGCCAGAAAGAAAATTGCGCTAAGTGCGCGGCCATTCTGTTCAGCCTGGTGATCGCGCTTATTACGCATATCTGCGATAAAGCGTTTGAGTTCGTGGCTGCAATCGCCATACATCATGGTACGAAGGGCAGAGATATGATTAAGCGCACTTGCACGCTGCCCTGCGTTCATCTGAACAGTGATACTTTCAGCTTTGTAACCCATGATTCTTTCCTCTCACTCGTTAATGCTGCCAGCAGTTCGGCCTGTGAAATTGCCGGGTGCCAGCGCCTGCCCTTATCTGCCGCAATCCAGCCGTGGCCGTATGCGTGGGACGGACTTTGCCGCTTCAGAAGCGGAGCCACTGAAAACGCCATATCTCAGACCATCCCGATTGATGCACCGATACCGCTTAACACATCAGCAGTACCTGAAAGTGCAGGGTTAGAATGAACGCGAGTCTGTACAGCGAGGGCCGCCAGCATCATGCAGCGAATGCCGGTATTAGCGGCTTCAACAATCCCGCGACGGCATGAGGTGGTAATGCTTGCGTGATTAGCAGCACTGGCAGCAAGCGTTCCCACCTGAGCGGAGGCATTGAGCACGTAAGCCGGAAATTTTTCAGCGGCATGTTCATTAACAGGAACACATGGCAGACAGTGCAGTTGCGCCAGCATCCCATCCATCAGAGTCGCGTCCTCGGTCAGGTCAGTAAGCAGCAGCACTTCTGGAACGGTCAGCTGATGCACCTGATCAGGATTCAGCTTGTTACGAAGCGTCTGCACTTTCATGCCTGCTTGCTGGGCCAGCTCCCGCATGTTGTGAGACAGTGCAAACTTGCGGCAGGCGTCTTCGTAGTGGTTATGGGTGGAAGTCTTGAAATCAAACATGGTCATTCCTTTGCTCAACTTAAATAATTAAGTTGTTACGCAGCGACGTAGCGGCAGTTGACACCTTGAGCGAGCAAACGCGCGCGGAAGGCAACCATGTTGATGCGTGCAGCACCGCCAATTTTTTTACGTGGCATAACAAGCAGATCACCGTCTTCAACCATCTGCTTCACAGTGCGAAGGCTGTAACCATAAGCCTGTGCGAACTGTTCATAAGTCATCAGATCGGGGCCGCTAGGTATTGTAATTTGATTGGTCATCGGGGATTATCTCCAGTTGGCAGTATTTACGGTGCATTGGCGTGCATTTTCACTAACGAAGTGGATGATATATTCCAAATGGGTTTGTGTAAACAGATCATATTGGATTATTTGAAGGGTATATGACCGATTACAACAGCGATGTTAAGGCCATACTGGAGAGAATCCTTAAATCTTATGGGGTTAGCTCACGCCCAGAGTTAGCGGAACTTCTGAAAATTCCGTTACCTACTATCCAAAATTGGGTATCTCGCCAGAGTTTACCCGGCGATTACATCGTTCAATGCGCATTGGATACAGGAGTAAGCCTTAGATGGCTGGTTAATGGTGAACTTGCAAATGTAAGTTCAGATGGAGTGAAGCATCCCTCTCTTAAAGGGAAGAAACTTCACGACACTATGCTGGCTAATGGCGGGCGGGCAGTGTTGGATCGCATAATGCACGCATATGGCTTTACTATGCAGAAGCAGCTTGGTGACTTGCTTGATATTCCTTCAGCGACGATGAGCGCATGGGTTCGCAGAGATTATTTTCCAGGTGATGTTGTCATTACATGCGCACTTGATACGGGGGTTTCTCTTTCTTGGTTAGCTACTGGCCATGAAGATGAGGCACTACCTAAAAGAGATTTAGCGGATCAGCTGATACCATCCATACCTGCGCGAAAACTCTCTGGAGGCACATTAGAGAATCAGCCTGATGTGAGTTTTAATCTTTCTCTTTTTGGCTTTGATTTAAGTAACCCCCTATATATTCAACGCGGCTCGATGTCATGGATCGTGGAAGGGGGCGCTCAGACCATTGGCAATGGTGATTGGCTATTAGATATTGATGGAAATAAAGATATTTATACCGTGTCACGCCTTCCGGGTAATAGGATCAAAGTTACTAACAATACATCTTCATTTGAATGTTCAGAAAGTGATGTAAACCCTATTGGCTTCGTAATTCTGACCATATCCAAAAATTTATAGGGAAATTATGGCCGAGTTTATTTTATTAATAATTGCGACAGTGAGCGGTATTGTTTCAGCTCATATTAATTGTAAAGCAAAAAGCATCAGAGGTTTTAAAGCTTTTATGAGCCTATGCTTTGGTGGGGCAGTGCTGGGTACAATAATGCTTTTTAGTTTCTTAGCTCCTATGTGGGTTTCATATTCAATAGCGGCTGTATGTATTGCCATCCTAATCAATAATATATCTAAATCTAAAAAATCTTTGGTTAGATAACATGTCCATCAAAAAACTGTCGTCAGGCGAATGGCTTGCTGATTTTTATTTAGATGGTCGCGGCAGTCGACGCATCAGGAAAAGCTTTGCAACAAAAGGTGAAGCGGTAGCTTTTGAAGATTACACGCGCGCTGAGGCCGAAAACAAACCGTGGATAAAAGAGAAGGAAGATCGCCGCAAGCTTAGTGAGTTAATTAAACTCTGGGATTCTCTACATGGGCAGTCACTCAAGGCCGTCAAATCTCGGAAGGCAAAGTTAGATATTGTGTGTGCCGGATTAGGAGACCCGATAGCTTCTCAACTGACGGCAAAAGACTGGGCGCATTATCGTGATCGTCGGCTTAAGGGCGAGATTTCTAACGGCTATCACGACGACCAATCTAAGTGGAAAGTAAAGCCTATCACGGTTAACAGAGAACAAAACTATCTTGCCGCTGTGTTCAATGAGCTGAAGCGGTTAGGGGAATGGTCTTTACCTAATCCATTGGAAGGCGTCAGGACGTTCCGGGAAGATGAAAAAGAAATGTCCTGGCTTACCTTAAAGCAGGTCACAGAACTTCTGGATGGTTGCGAGCTTTACGGAAAACAAGACTTAAAGATGATATGTAAAGTTTGCCTGGCTACTGGTGCGCGCTGGACTGAAGCGGAAACCTTGACCCGTTCACAGCTATCACCTAATAAACTTTCATTCTTTAAAACTAAAGGCGGAAAAAACAGAACGGTTCCTATCCAGCAATGGCTTTATGACGAGCTAAAGGAGCGGCAGGGCAGGATGTTTAAGCCATGCTATCAGGACTTCAAGAAGATGCTGGCAACTACAACTATCCAGCTAATAGAAGGCCAGAAAACCCATGTGCTTAGGCACACTTTTGCCAGCCATTTTATGATGAATGGTGGCAATATTCTGGTGCTGCAAAGAATACTCGGTCACGCTAACATCCGTGAAACCATGAAATATGCTCACTTTGCTCCAGACCATTTAGAAGAAGCGGCGGCGCTCAATCCTCTGACAAGTTTGATGCCCACAAATTGACTACCCAGCATGTACGTGACAGCATTTGGCTGCACCAGATATAGACCTAACTAACTGTTTAACAAATAAAATACTTATATATCAATGGTGCTGGGAAAAAGCGTCTTAACTAAGGTATCGCTAACGCGACATCTAAAAGTTAATAGCAAACAAGGGGTTGGCGTGATGCCAGCCCCTTTTTTTGCCATGAGGGTTGTCAGCTGACTATGGTTAACCGGACTCCGACCGCTGAAAATGATAAATCGCTGTATTTACCGGCCCTTTCTCTAACACGATCAAGCCATAGCGACAGCCAATAAAATGGCCGCCGCACTTCTCTGCAACGGCACGACTGGCCACGTTATCTTCAGCCGCCAGAATCTCAATGACCCGGGTCTCCGGTTTTGAAAATCCCAGCGACAGCAGCGCTGCCACCGCGCGGCTGGCGATCCCCTGCCGCTGAGCGTCGCTGCGAACCCAGTAGCCAATGGCGCTGGTGTCACCCGGTTGACGGGCAAAGCGTATTCCTGCGCCACCCAGTAATTGGTTATGCTGATCAACAATTGCAAACTCTTCAGCTTCCTGCCTCATCCGTTGCCAGTGGGTAAAGCGGATCCAGCCTTCCGCTTCATGAGGCTCATAATCGTGATGCGCCCACACCATCCACGGAATCAGGCTGTCCAGGGAGGCATTGACCGCAGCAGTAAACGCGGGTACGTCATTTAACATAAAAGGTCTCAGACGGACATTGAGTTGGGATCGGGGCATGATGGACTCGGCTTTAAAATAAACCATATCTTCATTTTGTCTGCAGCAGACAGAAACACAACAAACCTTGGTGTAAATATATATGTACATCTACCGAATGCCCGTTAGGACGGGTTTTGTATTAAATTAATGATATTTCTATATATATTTAAAATAACCTTTGGCTTTTTAATGCGTGGTAATAAAACTGTACATGAATTATTGCGGTATGTATTTCCTGTGATACAGTATTTGCATTCCTTAAAGAGGAGTCCATGACTGTCAATACGAGCCAAAGGATCGCCATCATGCAAAAAGACGCGCTGAACAATGTACATATCGTCGGTGAACAGGTATTAATCACGCCTGAAGAGCTGAAAGCGAAATTTCCACTGACTACTGAACAACAGGATCAGGTCGCGGGGTCCCGCCAGACCATTTCTGACATTATTGCCGGCCGCGATCCGCGTCTGCTGGTGGTGTGCGGACCCTGCTCAATTCACGATACCGAAGTGGCACTGGAATATGCTCGTCGTCTGCAAACCCTTTCTGCACAGCTGAAAGATCAGCTGTATATCGTGATGCGCGTCTATTTTGAAAAACCCCGTACCACCGTCGGCTGGAAAGGGCTGATTAACGATCCTTACATGGATAACTCGTTTGATATGGAATCAGGTCTGCACATTGCGCGCCAGCTACTGGTGAACTTGGTTGAGATGGGCTTGCCGCTGGCGACTGAAGCGCTGGATCCTAACAGCCCGCAATATCTGGGCGACCTGTTCAGTTGGTCTGCCATTGGCGCACGTACTACAGAATCTCAGACGCATCGTGAGATGGCCTCGGGCTTATCGATGCCAGTTGGCTTTAAAAACGGCACCGATGGCAGCCTGGGAACGGCAATCAACGCGATGCGTGCTGCCGCAATGCCGCACCGTTTTGTTGGCATTAATCAGGCCGGTCAGGTCTGCCTGTTGCAGACTCAGGGCAATCCGGATGGTCATGTGATCCTGCGTGGAGGCAAAGCGCCAAACTACGGTCCTGAAGATGTGGCGCAGTGCGAAAAAGAGATGATCAAGGCGGGACTGCGTCCAGCCTTGATGATAGATTGCAGCCATGGCAATTCGAACAAAGACTACAGCCGTCAGCCAGGCGTAGCGGAATCCGCTATTGCGCAGATCAAAGACGGGAACCGTTCAATCATTGGTTTGATGCTGGAAAGCCATATCAATGAAGGTAACCAGTCTTCTGAACAGCCACGCAGCGAAATGAAGTATGGCGTTTCCGTTACCGATGCCTGCATCAACTGGGAAGTGACCGAAGCGTTGCTGCGTGAGATGCATCAGGGTCTGCAGGGAGTGCTGTCGGCGCGTCTGTCACAAGAGGTGTAAGAGCAATGGTGGCTGAACTGACCGCGTTACGCGATCAAATTGACAATGTTGATAAGGCGCTGCTGGATTTGCTGGCCAAACGGCTGGAGCTGGTGGCCGAAGTAGGTGAAGTCAAAAGCCGATACGGTCTGCCTATTTATGTGCCTGAACGGGAAGCGTCGATGCTGGCTTCCCGTCGCAAAGAGGCAGAGGCACTCGGTGTACCACCGGATCTGATAGAGGATGTGTTGCGCCGCGTGATGCGCGAATCCTATACCAGCGAGAATGACAAAGGCTTCAAAACCCTCTGTCCTGCATTGCGCTCGGTGGTGATCGTCGGGGGTAAGGGCCAGATGGGCAGATTGTTTGAGAAAATGCTCGGGCTATCAGGCTATACGGTAAAAACGTTGGATAAAGAAGACTGGTCTCAGGCTGATACTCTGCTTAGTGATGCCGGGATGGTGATCATTAGTGTGCCGATTCACCTGACTGAGCAGGTCATTGCCCAACTGCCACCACTGCCGGAAGATTGTATTCTGGTCGATCTGGCGTCAGTGAAAAACCGGCCTCTGCAGGCGATGCTGGCCGCCCATAACGGTCCGGTGCTGGGTCTGCATCCGATGTTTGGCCCGGACAGCGGCAGCCTGGCAAAACAGGTGGTGGTCTGGTGTGATGGAAGACAGCCAGAAGCGTATCAGTGGTTCCTGGAGCAGATTCAGGTCTGGGGGGCGCGTATGCATCGTATCAGCGCTGTAGAGCATGACCAGAACATGGCCTTCATTCAGGCTCTGCGTCACTTTGCCACCTTTGCTTATGGCCTGCATTTAGCCGAAGAGAACGTCGATCTTGATCAGCTGCTGGCACTCTCGTCGCCGATTTATCGGCTGGAGCTGGCGATGGTGGGGCGCTTGTTCGCTCAGGATCCGCAGCTTTATGCTGATATCATCATGTCTTCAGAGAGTAATCTGGCGCTGATAAAACGCTATTATCAGCGGTTTGGTGAAGCTATTGCGCTTTTGGAGCAGGGCGACAAGGAGGCATTTATTGCCAGCTTTAACCGGGTAGAACAGTGGTTTGGCGATCACGCAAAACGCTTCCTGGTCGAGAGCCGAAGTCTGTTGCGCTCGGCCAATGACAGCCGCCCATAGATGAACAAGGCATCCTTAAGGATGCCTTATTTCTATTCGCCAGGTTCAGCGGGCACCACATTCTCGCTGGGGTAGCAGCCCAGTACCTTCAGCGAGCGGGTCATGGCTTGTAATTCCTGAAGAGCCTGCTGCATCCGCTCTGATTGCAGGTTGCCTTGCACATCAATGTAAAACATCTCTTCCCACGGATTGCCATTAATCGGGCGAGACTCCAGCTTACTCATAATCAGGTTGTGCTGACGCAGCACCAGTAGCGCATCGACCAGCGCACCCGCCTGCTGGCCGGTTGCCATAATCAGCGTGGTTTTGGCCGGAACTTGATCCGAAACCTCGATTGCTTTGCGCGCCAGCACGATAAAGCGGGTATGGTTCTGTTGCTGATTGGCTAGATTACGTTCCAGTACCTGCAGCTGATACAGTTCGCCACCGGCTTCACTGCCCAGCGCAGCCACCTTCGGTGAATTGAGCGCAGCCACTTTCTCCATCGCCGCTGCAGTACTCTCGGTATATTCGATTTTCCAGTGCGGGAAACGATTAATGAACTGGCTGCACTGCTGGAAAGGCTGAGGGTGGCTGTAAACCGTCTCAATTTGCTGTAGATCGGTAGAGCCATTCACCAGCACGCAGTGGTCGATAGGTAATGTCAGTTCGCCCACGATTGAAAGGCTGGTCTGCTGCAGCAGATCGTAGACATCATTGATCGAACCTGAACTGGTATTCTCAATCGGCATCACAGCGTAGTCAGCCACGCCATTTTCGACCTGCTTGATAATGTCATGAAATTTCAGGCAGCCACACTCCACCATGCTATCGAAATGGCGCGACGCGTAGTTGCGTGCTGCAAGATGCGAGTAAGAGCCTTTCGGGCCCAGGAAAGCGATACGGGCGGCATGCGCATGGGGATGGTTAAGGTTTTTTTGCAGCAGAGCTTGTTGAGTCAGTACGGAATCTTCAATCACCAGCTGGAACAGGCGGGTGATGTAGTGCGCATCCAGTTTGTGTGCTTTACCCAGCACAATCAGATTTTCCAGTAGCGCACGTTCGCGCTCCACATCCCGAATCGGGCGATGCGTTGCCAGTTTCGCGTGCGCGACTTCCACTGCCAGCAGACGACGCTCGGCCAGCAGCGTCAGAAGTTTTTTATCCACTGCGCTGATTTTATCGCGTAGCGCCAGCAATGGATTATCGGGATTCATAGTGCTCACCTGTATGCTATCCAATAAAAAAGCCTCCCGGTTGGGAGGCTTCGTTGTTCGTCTTCGCTTTCATTTTCGCACGACGAATGGCCTCCCGTTCAGGGGAAGGTAAAGAAGAAAGCGAAGAAAAACAGAGCAAGTTTCATAGTAACGTCCGAAAAGAGAGTGACCTGAGAGTAACCGTACTGCTCAAAAGCTGTCAATAAAAAACGCGCCCGGAGGCGCGTGAACAAAATCAGGACTCTTCGTCAGCGGGTATGATGTCTTTTACGCTGGCACTGGCGCGGCGAGCTTCAGATTTATGCTGAACTTTGTTCAGCTGACGCTCGAGCTTCGCAATCAAATCGTTGATAGCGGTATACATATCATCATGCTTGGCGCTGGCCACCAGAGTGCCGTTAGGCGTATTAATAGTGGCATCAGCCACGAATTCTTTGGGCTCTTTGGACAGGACAATATGTGGATTAATCAGGTCGGTTTGCCATTTTTCTAACTTGGCGAGACGGTCTTCAACATGGCTTCGGATTGCCGGGGTGATGTCCATTTGTTTGCTGGTAATGTTCAGAATCATCGTTCTTACCTCTCTGTCATTTCCGTCTTGGTCTTCTCAGCATAGCGTGAAAAAGCGTTAAATGTGAGATTTCAATCACGAAAAAATGTCACTTTTTGTCAGTCACGACATTCTGTGAGAAAGGCAGTGAAACTGGCCGAAATGGCTTGAAGCGAAACGGTTAACACGGCATGCTTGATAAGTTAGCTTGCTGAAATCAGATCCAAATCTGAATGTTCTGTGAGCAAAAAAAGCAGCCATATCAGGCTGCTTTTTTTGTGGTTGAAATCAGGCGAGCTATCAGCTTTTGTTCGCTGCAATGATTTTTGCCACTTTATCGGCTTCAGCGTTCAGCTGCAGATTACGGTAAGCATTTTCCATCAGCGGCAGGGCATCGTGTGTTGCCTGCGTATCTGGATAATCGCGCATCATACCTTCAACACGATTAACAACCGCGACATAAGCCTCACGCTTAGTATAGAATTGCGCCACTGAAAGCTCATATTTCGCCAGGCGGTCTTTCAGATAGACCAGACGTTTCTGAGCATCAGCTGCATACTGGCTGTTCGGGTAACTGCGCAGCAGCTGTGAGAAGTCGCGAAAAGCATCACGAGCATGAGTCGGATCGCGGTCAGAACGATCAATACCAAAGAATCCCTGTAGCGCCGAGTCATCCAGCGCCATGTCCGTCAGACCTTTCATATAGATGACATAGTCAATGTTCGGATGCGTGGGGTTCAGACGCATAAAGCGAGCAATGGCAGCCTGCGCCAGGGGTAGATCGGCATTTTTATAGTACGCGTAGATTAAATCCAGCTGCACCTGCTGCGAATAAGGACCGAACGGATAACGATTATCCAGCGCTTCCAGTTGCTTAATCGCGGCTTTAAAGTTACCGTCCTGCAGCTTTTGCTGCGCTGTAGCATAGATTTCAGAAGGCGGGTTGTCCGGTACCGCGTCATTTGAGCCGGAACAACCAACAAGTGCCAGGCTCAGTGTGGCAGCAGCCACCAGATGTTTCATACGCGTCATGACGAAGTGATTATCCTCAATGTTATGGCGGAAGCTGTCCGTATAGCTCCCGGTAATGACCAGGTACGATAGCACATTATATTAAACGGCATCGCCGTGAAAACCCAACGTTAACGAAGAAGCTGTATATGGCACAACAAGTTCAACTCACCGCAACGGTATCCGAATCACAACTCGGACAACGCTTAGATCAGACTTTGGCGGAATTGTTCCCTGATTATTCACGTTCTCGCATAAAAGAGTGGATCCTCGATCGTCGCGTGACGGTAAACGGCGTCATGGTCGATACACCCAAAGAAAAAGTGCTGGGCGGCGAGCTGGTCGCGATTGACGCCGAGATCGAGGAGGCACAGCGTTGGGAACCGCAGGATCTGCCACTCGACATCGTTTATGAAGATGAAGACATTATTGTCATCAACAAACCCCGCGACTTTGTGGTTCACCCTGGCGCCGGTAATCCGGATGGCACAGTATTAAACGCCTTACTTCATCACTATCCTGAGATTATGGATGTGCCACGTGCGGGCATCGTACACCGCCTGGATAAAGACACCACCGGTTTAATGGTTGTAGCGAAAACCGTTCCAGCTCAGACGCATCTGGTGGACTCGCTTCAACGACGCGAAATTACCCGTGAGTACGAAGCAGTTGCAATTGGTAATATGACGGCGGGTGGCACAGTTGAGCAGCCTATCAGCCGTCACTCAACCAAACGCACCCACATGGCGGTACACCCAATGGGTAAACCGGCGGTCACACACTACCGCATTATGGAGCACTTCCGTGCCCATACTCGCCTGCGCCTGCGTCTGGAAACCGGTCGTACTCACCAGATTCGTGTGCACATGTCGCACATCAGTCATCCGCTGGTAGGCGATCCGCTTTACGGTGGCCGTCCGCGTCCACCAAAAGGGGCATCTGAAGCATTTATCACAGCGCTGCGCGGCTTTGATCGTCAGGCACTGCACGCCACGATGTTGCGCCTCTATCATCCGATCAGCGGTATTGAAATGGAATTCCACGCTGCGCTTCCACAGGACATGGTTGATTTGATCGCGGCGTTAAAAGCAGACACTGAAGAATTTAAAGATCAGTTGAACTGGTGATGAATCTGATTACACCTCAATGGCCTGCGCCGTCACGCGTTCGGGCCTGCTCGACGCAGCGACAGGGGGGCATCAGCACATCGCCCTGGGATGCGCTGAATCTCGGCGGACACGTGGGGGATAATCCGAATGCGGTGGCGCGTAACCGGCAGTTGCTGGTGGAAGAAGCGGGTTTGCCCGCGATGCCGCAGTGGCTGGATCAGGTGCACGGCACTGAGGTTGTGCGTCTTGTTGCAGGAGGGGGTACGCCATTACAGGCTGATGCCTGTATCACCAATCAGCCCGGCGTCGTCTGCGCCATCATGACCGCTGACTGTCTGCCGGTTCTCTTCTGTTCGCAGGATGGGACGGAAGTGGCGGCAGCACATGCTGGCTGGCGCGGACTTTGTGCGGGTGTACTGGAAAATACCCTGGCACAGTTTCGTTCGCCGCCTGAACAGATCCATGCCTGGCTTGGGCCGGCAATCGGACCTGATGCGTTTGAGGTCGGCGCAGAAGTGCGCCAGGCTTTTATAGCTCATGATCCCCGCGCAGGACGGGCTTTCCGGCCGTCGGGCGAAAAATTTTACGCCGACATCTGGTTGCTGGCGCGTATACGACTTCAGGCGGCGGGCGTGAATTCAATCAGCGCCGACAGCCGTTGTACCTTTACGCAGCGCGACGATTTCTTCTCCTTCCGCCGCGATGGGATCACCGGGCGTATGGCAACTTTGATCTGGCTGTTATAACCTTACACCATAAGACGGTCCAGTTAGCGTATTTTTTACTCAAATCTCAGGTCATTAACCTTGAAATTTTGAGGGATGACCTCATTTAATCTCCAGTAGCATTTTGACCTGTAATGGGAGGAATTATGCGTCTGGATCGTCTTACTAATAAATTTCAACTGGCTCTCGCCGACGCGCAGTCCCTGGCTCTGGGACACGACAACCAATTCATTGAACCTCTGCACCTGATGAGCGCGTTGCTCAAACAGGAAGGCGGATCGGTTTCACCTTTACTGACTTCGGCCGGTGTCGACGTTACGCCTTTTCGCGCTCAGGTTGAGCAGGCCATCGATCGCCTGCCACAAGTTGAAGGCAGCGAAGGGGATGTACAACCCTCATCTGATCTCGTCCGCGTATTAAACCTGTGCGACAAGCTGGCGCAGAAGCGCAACGATAACTTCATTTCATCCGAATTATTTGTTCTGGCCGCGCTGGAATCTCGCGGCTCACTGGCCGATCTGCTTAAAGCAGCGGGCGCTACGCGTGAAAAAATCACCGGTGCGATTGAACAGATGCGGGGAGGAGACAACGTGAACGATCAGGGGGCTGAAGATCAGCGCCAGGCATTAAAGAAATACACCATTGACCTGACCGAGCGAGCAGAGAAGGGCAAACTCGATCCGGTCATTGGTCGTGATGAAGAGATTCGCCGCACCATCCAGGTTCTGCAGCGCCGTACCAAAAATAACCCGGTGCTAATTGGTGAACCCGGTGTAGGTAAAACCGCCATTGTTGAAGGACTGGCGCAGCGCATCATCAACGGTGAGGTGCCTGAGGGGCTGAAAGGTCGTCGGGTGCTGGCGCTGGACATGGGGGCGCTGGTGGCCGGGGCGAAATATCGCGGTGAGTTTGAAGAGCGCCTGAAAGGGGTGCTGAGCGACCTGTCGAAACAGGAAGGTAACGTCATTCTGTTTATCGATGAATTGCACACGATGGTGGGTGCAGGTAAAGCAGACGGTGCGATGGACGCTGGTAATATGCTTAAGCCTGCGCTGGCGCGTGGTGAATTGCACTGCGTGGGTGCCACCACACTGGATGAGTATCGTCAGTATATTGAGAAAGATGCTGCACTGGAGCGTCGTTTCCAGAAAGTGTTCGTGGCTGAGCCGAGCGTAGAAGACACGATCGCCATTTTGCGTGGCCTGAAAGAACGTTACGAACTGCATCACCATGTGCAGATCACTGACCCGGCGATTGTCGCGGCGGCCACCCTGTCTCATCGTTACATTGCTGACCGTCAGCTGCCGGATAAAGCGATTGACCTGATTGATGAGGCAGCATCCAGCATTCGTATGCAGATGGACTCGAAGCCGGAGTCACTGGATCGCCTAGAACGCCGTATCATTCAGCTGAAGCTGGAGCAGCAGGCGCTGAAGAAAGAGGCGGACGATGCCAGCATTAAGCGTCTTGAGATGCTGGAAACTGAGCTCAGCCAGAAAGAACGCGAATATGCAGAGCTGGAAGATGAGTGGAAGACAGAGAAAGCCTCGCTGTCCGGTACTCAGAACATAAAAGCTGAACTTGAGCAGGCGCGTCTGAATTTAGAGCAGGCCCGTCGTCAGGGGGATCTCGCTCAGATGTCAGAACTGCAGTACGGTAAAATTCCGGCACTGGAAAAACAGTTAGCCGCAGCGACTCAGGCGGAAGGTAAGACCATGAAGTTACTGCGCAACCGCGTAACAGATGTGGAGATTGCTGATGTGCTGGCGCGCTGGACCGGTATTCCGGTAGCACGAATGATGGAAGGTGAGCGCGATAAGTTACTGCGCATGGAGCAGGATCTTCATGGCCGGGTCATCGGACAGGATGAAGCGGTTGAGGCAGTATCTAATGCCATCCGCCGGAGTCGCGCAGGTTTGTCTGATCCCAACCGGCCTATTGGTTCATTCCTGTTCCTGGGGCCCACCGGGGTAGGTAAGACCGAACTGTGTAAGTCCCTGGCTAACTTCCTGTTCGACAGCGATGATGCGATGGTGCGTATAGACATGTCCGAATTTATGGAAAAACATTCGGTGTCGCGACTGGTGGGTGCACCTCCGGGTTATGTTGGCTATGAAGAGGGCGGTTATCTGACTGAGGCCGTGCGCCGTCGTCCATATTCGGTGATCCTGTTGGATGAAGTCGAGAAGGCGCATCCTGATGTCTTTAACATTCTTTTGCAGGTGCTGGATGATGGGCGTCTGACGGATGGACAGGGACGTACGGTCGATTTCCGTAACAGCGTGGTGATTATGACTTCTAACCTGGGATCAGATTTGATCCAGGAGCGGTTCGGCAATCTCAGCTACCCGGAAATGAAAGATATTGTGATGGGTGTGGTCGGACAGCATTTCCGCCCTGAATTCGTCAATCGTATTGATGAGGTGGTGGTGTTCCATCCGCTAGCTGAGAAACATATTGCGTCCATTGCGCAGATTCAGCTGCAGCGATTGTACAAACGTCTGGATGAACGCGGTTATCGGCTGCACATTTCTGATGATGCGATCAAACTGCTGGCAGAGAACGGGTATGATCCGGTCTATGGCGCACGTCCGTTGAAACGTGCGATACAGCAGCAGATCGAGAACCCGCTGGCTCAGCAGATCCTTGCAGGTTCGCTGGTACCTGGTAAAACCATCGAAATGGATGTGAAAAACGACATCATTACTGCACATCAGTAACACGATGAGTCAAAAAAACGGGCCTTGGGCCCGTTTTTTTTGCTCTCCTGCGGTTTTTTGCTTATTTCTTGAGTCTTTTGAGTATAAATTGAACGGTTGGTAAAAAAGTTGAAATTTACTATTGCGCTATCTGAGCCGTTCCCTATAATGCGCCTCCACTGACACGGCACACCGGCAACGGGAAACGGGTTGAGAGGCGCAGGAGACTGGGCCGCCGGAGAAAAACTTCTGAAATAGAGGTTGACTCTGCAGGAGGAACGCGTAATATACG
>NZ_JBBCMO010000017.1:0-48045 GCF_037152305.1 Pantoea sp. AS142
GCGAGCGGCCTCATGAATCCCTGAATAACCTGACGCCGGAAGAATATCGGCTGATGGCTGAGAAACCGGAAATCTCAAAAAGTGTGTGGAACTAAAACGGGTCTGTTTACAGACCCACTGGTCGATTTCTGTGGTTACCTGATGCCACTGAGCACGCCGAACGGGCTGTTCATCGGCAATGCCAATATTCGCCCGATAAACCCAAAGCGCTATCTCTATCATGCGTATCTGTCGTTTATGGAATCGCGAGGGCATCAGCACCCGCTTAGTCTGACGGCGTTCGGCCAGGCAGTGCCGCAAACGCTGAAGGAGTATGAGCGAGTGTTGCTCAAGCGCCGCACGAATAATGGCATACAAACTAATCTGACGTTGCATGAGGACAGCGAGGCAGATTGGTTGCCCGCAAGTAGCGTCTGATAATATCATTCCACGTAAACCGGTTTAGGCCGGTTTTTTATATTTGATGCAATTATCAATGTCAGCCAAGGTCTGCTAAGAGCGAGGAGAGGAAGTTCGGGAACGGGATTACTCCATAGATGACTCTAAGGTTCGTGTTAATCCCTAGGTAATGAAGTTGTAGTCGAAGATACAGGCATTCTTTAGGCCGATATTTTTTGATAGGGAACGTAATCGCTATAGAATTTACTTTTTTGAGGAATCAGATTCTAATTAAATTTTAAAAAATGAGATAATAGTTCTTTTAGAATGTAGATAAGCAGGAGAAAAGCTATGATAGCGTTAATAAAGGACATCTTCAGTATCCCGGTAGTTTCCGCAGTAATTCTCACCATCATCGGAGCGATTACAAAAAAGTATATTCAGTTTCATCGCAGAGATTTTTTTTCACGCTCATCTTCCGAGCAGATAAAAGCAGTCGAATGGTTTAGAACCTCTTCTGCACCAACGTCCGATCCGTTAGCTAAGGCGGAGCATCAGTTTCGTCTACAGTCGTTCGGACTGCATAGGGATCGAGATTTATCTTATAAAATCATATGCTTCTACTCAGACCATGCGCAGTCATTAATTCCGTCCTTGAAGGCGATCTTACGTTATCAGGGCATGTATACAATTGCTGAGGGAAATATATACCCTCATAAATTCCATAAGTGGTTAGTACCTTTTGTGTTACTATGGTTGCTATTATTTATCGGTACTGAGATATACAGAGGTTCTTCACAGAGTGATGGCATAGAGATTTTAAAATCTGTATTAGTTTTTGTTGTGGCTTTTATAGTTTGGTGTTGGGTCGCTGCTTGTGCTTTGAAAGTATCAAGCATCAGTAAAAAGCTCAATTCCTATATCCCACCCGCAAACGATTTAAAATCCAGTACAAACGATTTCAGTTCAATACTCAATAATAGATATCCGTAGCTAGGCTGATCTACTTCCCATTAATACTTATATCCGGCAGTTAACGACGTCCGCTTTTGGCACAAAGCGGACGCGTAAGCCACCGTCCGTTGTGAGCGGACAGCGACATGCGCAGTTATTCTGATAGATATTTGATGATACTACTAACCTTAGCCGTTTATTAATGAATTTGAAGCATTGCCTCATAATTTTTAATGTTGCCTAGCTTGCTTAAATAAGGGCATAGAAAGTGCTAATGGTGGATGATAACTGTACCAAAGTGCTCAGTCTCTATACCACCGCTTTCAATGTAGGCCTTATTCACAATTTCAAAATCCTCATCAACTTTTTGAGGATATTTACTCTTAATATAATCAAGCAGGATAGGTATTCCGCTCTTATGCCATTTCATATGAAGATTCTCTGTAATTTCTTCATTCAGATACCATGTTCCAGCTTCCTTAGAATGATCTAATATCACCATGTCATATTTTTTTAAAACTGTTTCTCTAGGTGGGGTAGTAAGTTTTATGAACGCAACTCCACCGCTTAACCGATCTAATTCACGCGTATTTAAATTTGCGTTACGAATAAATGAACAATGAGTTTTCTGAAAGAACGAAGCGATCTCACTTTCAGAAAACCCCAACTCCAAATAGACGAAGCACATCAACAAAACTAACAAACGGTCGCTTAGCTGTATTTCGTAACTAATATCGTCGCTTTGGCTGTATCTCTCATATTCACCACCATGTGCTGTACTGTCACGGAGGTTTTTTATTCTATTGAAGTCACTGTCAGTAAATGAGATGGCATTTCTAAAGCAAGCGCTGAGTTCCTCCATCAAGGCGTCATACTTTTCTCTGAGAGTAGGGAGTGATGTGTTTTTCGTGCTCAGGATCGCTTTTGCCATTCCTTCATAAACAATACGGTCATCGCCGGATAAATCTCTTGATGCTGAGAAGGATTCTATTGTTTGCTGGAGTGCCTTCATAAAATCACGGTTAATTATTCTACTTAGCTTGAGTTTCCTGTGGGCAGTTTTCACACCAGCATACATTTCCAATATTATGACTCGAGATAAAATATCATACTCCCATGCGCCCATTTCTCCATATGAAGGAACAAGTCTGTTCAAGATATTCCTGAAAGTATCATTGCCAAAATAATTAGAAAGTATCCCCTCCCACTTTTTACCCTCAATCAAGCCTGAGAAGTCGCAGAGTGCATAAAAATCATATTGTAAGGGATATTTTGCATATAATACCGAAGGAAAATAGAGCCATTGATACTGTGCTGGGTTCGCATGACTAAAAATCCATACGTCACGCACTGACAGTGCATGTCCAATCAATAGGGAAAACAGGTTGCGTAGTTCGTGAACTATCTCCCTACATTCTTTAAAATCGAAGTTCCCCTCTTTTTTTTGAATAACTAACGTGTGTTCAAATTCAAAATGGCATTTAACTGGTGATTCATTATGAGTGTTTATGTGAAAATTGTTTGTAAGAAAGTAACTTTGAGAGCGAAAAGAGAACTGCTCACTAAATCTTTCCGTGCTGACATCCCTTTCCAGTCGATCGCTGTTACGCTGAAAACCTCTACGCCCCTCTATCCAGACAGATAATCCTGTCAGATTCAGTTCTAATTTATCGAATTGAGGCAGCATCTTCCCTTTTGTGAGATAATCTGCAAAAACACAATTTTCACTTAGTGTTATTCCATGCAGGATAATTTTTTTTCCTTCCGGAAATGTGGTACAAATAAGCTCTACGTTATCACGAACGTGATTATAAAAATTTGTTGTTTCGGGTAATGTATTAAGTCTTAGCGTTGGGATCCCAAAGTCACCATACTCCAATTTTCCATAAATGGTTTCGCTTCCAGCCTCGACATGCACATCAACTACCTGTTTCTGGTAAAAACTATTTTCTTCACTATTCATATTAAAGTTCCTTCTAACGCAATTGTGATTTGAAGTACTTACATTAAGTCTCCACGAGAAATGACGCATCGCAAATCTGTAACCCAGCCACATTTCTGGACTTAAGCAACTAAATAATTAAGGCTTTAATTCATATTCCTCACCATTGATGAGTTTCTTTAGTAAATCCAATGCTTCGGTAGAATATTTACCAATTCCACTTTTTCCAGACTTTATAAAAACATGGTAATTATTATCGGAAGCTTTGATGTCAAAGCCAGTAGATTTCCTCAACTTTTCAAACTCTTGATTAACATAATGCCACGAACCTAGATCGACCATTTTTGCGAGGTCAGACATTATGTAAGGAAAACTCGCATTCAAAGCCTGTCCATTGTTTAGTTCGGCTATACCATACATTTTTGCTAAGGCATCATCGTGTTCAGCAATATTACGGAACATTTCAAAATCATAAGGAAGCTCTTGTTTTACAAGAGATTCAGATGCGAATGTATATGTTCTGGCTAAAAAAGCCCGGACAAGCTTAGGGTTGACGCTGATTTCAGGAGTGTTAGATGACAAAGCATCGAAGATCCATCCAAAATCATTTGCATAGATTACTTTTATCCTTACGCTCTTATTTTCACCAACTCCAATAAGCAGTTCCTTCTGATGAGAACCTGTGCTTTCACAATCTCTACTGAAAGAGACAAGATAAACATTCGGTATCAAGGCGTTGTTAGGTGCAATTATTTCATCAATATCGGAAAGAATTGCTTTTATATTTTCATCGTTAATGCTGTAACCAAAGAAAAATAGAGGGTGTTCAGCAAAATATGTAAGGAGTTTCGCGCTTATATATTTCTTTCTCTTATAAAAATCAATATAATCTTCATTGGTTATTACAATGCTATCTACATCATGGCTGCTGCCATGGATTTTCATTATCTCACCGTAAGATGTGTAGTTAACTTTTACGACATTGTGGCCTACGATTGCCTGATAGTTTTCAAATATTCTTTCTAAAGTATCATCATAATTGGTTGTGATTATTGCATGAGGTTTTACTTTTTTTAACTTTTTAATCTCTTCCGCATATTCGCAATTTGAAAAGTCAACTGAATTAGATAAGTTGTTTAGAAGCGATGATATTTCATGTTTTAAATATATATCTTTCGATGTGCTTCCCTCAAAGTATGAATTGGGATAACGTTCTTTGCCATCATCCCAAGCCCACTCGGCATAAAAATCACAGAATTCGCTAGCAATCAAAGGTTTGTTGTCTCCCTTAGTTTGACTATAGTATCCATAAGGACGCTTGATTAATGGGCAGATTCCAGCAAGCTGCTTTAAAAGTCCCTCCCAGTCAGGTGCTTTGATATATCTTTGTGAGACTCCTGCACCCATAAATAAAATAGGTTGCACTTGTAAGTTTTCAAGGCAAGACTTTATATCTTCAATTATTTCTTCTTTATATTCTGGAAATTCCATAAGGTTACCTCAATGATGGATGTCCTACACGTGATTCTTAGTATACGGAAAAGTCTGCATAGGGCTATCGGAGATAATTTCACCAAAATGGTCCTACTTAACATAATAGATATTCCCGCTATTGGCTTACGACCTCTCAGCGCGATCCTGCGGCGAGAAGGCCTTTTACGACTGCTTTACCTGCCTGAACCTTGAAAACACCCCCAATGATTCCGGCATGTCTGCGTGACTATGCAATGATATCGTTTCTCCATGGATTATTTCATGCAGATGTTGGAAACGTCCGCTTCTGGCACAAAGCGGACTATTGAAGACAGCAGCGTTTAATAACTTT
The DNA here is from genome assembly GCF_037152305.1 of Pantoea sp. AS142. NCBI lineage: Bacteria > Pseudomonadati > Pseudomonadota > Gammaproteobacteria > Enterobacterales > Erwiniaceae > Pantoea > Pantoea sp. AS142. The sequence continues at coordinate 5,100 of NZ_JBBCMO010000017.1, forward strand.
ACATCACACGTAGCGGCTCTTGTCGCTTTTTGTCATCTTGGCTAATGTGATCACCAAAAGTGCACACTAGTGTACATCTCGCCTCAAACTATTAACCACTTAAGGAATTGAAATTTATAAATAAAAATCAAAGGTGAACAGTGTGAACACTTTTCTCTAAAATCATTTTATTTTAGATTGAGCGCCGGGCATTTGTGATCCCTGCCCTGCCGTTGCGAGGTATGAGATCCAATAATTGGTACACGTTTAGGTACACAATCCAAAGTTGAATTGGCGAAAAATATTTAATTTCATAAGTTTGCGAAACTTTCTCAGATTCCGCCAGCTCGTCCGCTGAAGTCCTGAAAGCCCGCACGGCGCAAGCCCCGCGGTTTTTTTTGTGTCTGTAATCGTCCGTGACAATCCACCTGAATCCAGTGATTATTAGTACACGCTATAATGTAGGCCAAAAACGTGTACTAATAATGGATGGAAATCAGTCATGGTGCGGATGACACGCCCCTCACCCATAACGAAATCCTTAAAGCTAAGCCTCAAGAGAAAGACATCACGCTGCTTGATGGAGATGGGCTTTTCCTGCTCTTCAAAACATCAGGTAAGAAGCTGTGGCGTTTCCGCTACCAACGTCCAGCAAGCAGTAGCCGCATAAATCTCAGTCCTGGGTCATACCCTGCTTTAACGCTCGCTGCTGCACGTCAGATGCGTGAACCGTCCCGCCGACTGATTGGCTTCCGTAACGGCGTTTTTGATACGGCTACCGGCACGTTCAGTCCGCACCGCCGCGAGCACTGGCTGCGCACCGTCAATAGCGTGGACTACACTGCACCGCGTCCGGGTGATAACCTCACAAACCACGCCCCGGCCTTCTGGCGCTGGTTAACGCGGGCCGCCTGGCATAATCACGACAAGCAGGAGCACATCCTCGCGGCGTTATTTATGGTGCTGGCAAACCGCTATGACTGGCAGTTGTTTCTGGAGGTCACCCGCCCCGGCGGCGATGCGGTCTCCATTGACCCGAAGTACCGTGACGCCTATTCAACACACATTCCAGCGGTGATTCTGGCAGTTAATAACAACCCGATGCGCTTTACAGACCGCAGCGGGGACGTGTCGCGCAGCCGGGTGATCCTGCACTTTTCGGAGATCATCCCGGCAACAGAACGTGGCCCTCAGTTGCTGGACAAAATCAGCACCGAGCTGATCGTAATTGTTCGTCACCTGATGCAGCAATTCAGCCAGCCGCAGCAGGCCCGGTCGCTGCTTCAGTCGCAGCAGAATTCCGACGAGGCCATGCGCATCAAGCGCGACGCTGACCCGATGGTGGATTTCTGCGGCTACCTGTTCACGACGCCGGAACCAAACGCGCTTTACATGGGGAACGCTAGCATCAGGCCGCTTCAGCCCAGGCGTTACCTCTACATGCCTATCTGGCCTATATGGAGGCCAACGGCTACAAGAATCCGCTCAGCATGAAAATGTTTGGCCTGTCGCTGGACAGCATCATGCGGGAGTACGGACAGCACTACATGAAGCGGCGGACAAAGCTGGGGATACAGACCAACCTTGACCTGACGGAAGAAAGCAGCACTGACTGGCTGCCGAAGTGCGACGAGCCTTCAGCAGCATGACTATCAGAACCGGCGAAAGCCGGTTTTTTTACGCTCATGCTTCATCGCGGATGAAGGATATCCGTTATACTACACCCATTTATCACCATTTAACTCAATGTTTATAAATGTAAAAATCCAATAGCGAATAGTGTGAAGGATTTTCTATAAAATCATTTTTAACAGGATAATTTGATTTCTGATCCCTAGCTTGTTTTGGTACAGTCAGGCAAACACGGGGAATGGAGTAAAAATGGACACTTCTTTTTTGAACTCAATGGATAGTCGCGGACGCGAGCGATTTGAAGCAGCTGTTAATGCGCTTCAGGGGGATGTTTCAGCGGCAGCGGCGCGGCTTTCAGTAGATCCTCGTTTACGTCTTGAATATTCAAAGCGCATCAAAGAAATGGCTGAAGACCTCAGATCACGGCCTCATCACATGGGAACAGGCTACACGTGAGGCTCAGGAAACCCGGAACCTGATAATGGATATGGCCCGATCGCGAAGTACACCGCTGGGCCGTGCAATGGCAGAGCAGATGAAATCATCTGGCAAAACGCTGAATGAGTTAATAGCGAAAAAAGCAACTTCACTTTTCGGTCCCACGGCCAATTTTAATACCCTTTCTGAAACGCAAAAAAATCAGGTTTATGCCAGCATTGTAGAATCAGCGGGTAAATCCAACCCGCAAGTTAATCTGAGGATGATGCGGCTTTCCCGCGCAGGAAAAGGGCTAATAGTGCTTTCTATTGCCACTCCTTTTATGAAATCTATACAGCTGAGAACAAGGTTTCAGAAATGGGGAGACAACTGGCTATTAACGGTGCGGGCATTGCCGGAGGAGCTGCTGGCGGAGCGATGGCTGGGTTGATGTGCGGTCCGGGCGCGCCAGTCTGCGTTGTCATCGGTGGATTTGTGGGAGGCGCACTCGCCGCGTGGGAGATGGGACGTATATGGAGATAAGTATGCAGCCGGTTAATACAGTGGCTTTGATTGAAAACAGTCCGGCGACTGAATTTAAACAAGCGAAGTCAGAAGTGATTGTTGCAGGGAAAACAACCGGTGTTATTGTTTCCGGCCATGTACTGGAGGCGGCAGTTCAGGTTGATGATGACCGCTACCTTATTTTCACCACGGATGATGTGATTTATGAAGAGTTCCTTGCGGTAACGCTGATTAGTCTCAATGATGGCGTTCTTGAATCTTTGCAGTTAGTTAACGAATATTCCTCCGGCTTTTTTGAAAAGCTCAGTACAAGCCGTGAAAGTGTTCACTTCTACTTTATTGGTGATGCATTCTGGACGATAAAGGTTGCCAATTCACCGCGTTTACGCCTTCCCTTCTTTTCAGATCCGCGCGGAGTTAAGCGAGCGTCAGGCTTAAAAACCTATATGACAATCATGGCAGACCCCATTCCAGCCCCCTCCAAATAATGGTAACGCTTTACGTTATTGGTATACGCTTAGGTATACCAATAAAATCTGAATTATATAAAAAATAAAATTAACTACATATAAGAATAATTCAGACTCGCCAGCGCCGTCTGAATCCGTTATGGTGCGGATTGCACGCCCCCTCACTAATAACGACATCCTTAAAGCAAAACCTCAAGAGAAAGACTTCACGCTACATGATGGCGTGGGCTTTCCTTGCTCATCAAAACGTCTGACCAGAAGCTATGGAGGTTTCGCTACCAGCGCCCAGCAAGTAGCAGCCGAACACATCTTAGCCCAGGCTCTTACCGTGCCCTAACGCTCGCTGCTGCACGACAAATGCGTGACCAATTATCTATCGCTGGTTGTGCAGGGGATTAATCCACAGAAACAAAAGGAGTAGGTTTCGGAACTATGCCAGATATCTCCCGCCCCTATTAAAGTTTGATAGCCATGCAGATCGGGTTCTCTTTTACACTGCTACTAATAATAAAATTTTAACAGGGTGAGGCGCTGCAAATAAGCCAGGCAATTCACACCGGCCTGAATATCGAAAAGCTCCAGCCGGTGTTTATAAATGAAACGGTCTGAATTAATGCTTTTTAAGCATCTGCCACAGAAACGCTTCAATCAGAGCAGAGTAAAAGGCTTTCTGGCTATTTTCTGGTGCATTACCATGTCCGGCATCGGTTTCTTCATAAAGCCAGACATTGCTGTGGCCCTGATGCTGCATCTTAGCCACCATTTTGCGTGCATGTGCCGGCGAGACCCGATCATCGCGGGTGCCTGTAGTAAACAGCACCGGCGGATAATATTTATCGGCGGCGACGTTGTCATATGGGGAGTATTTTGTCAGCCATTGTCTCTCTTCAGCAATCTCAGGGTCGCCATATTCAGCAATCCATGAGGCGCCAGCAAGCCAGCGGTGATAATTGGTCATATCCAAAAGCGGTACTTCGCATACCAGGGCACCGAACAACTCAGGGTAATCTGTTAGCATATTACCTATCAGCAACCCACCATTACTGCCCCCCTGAGCCGCCAGCCTTGCAGCAGAGGTGACCTTACGCGTAATTAGATCTGCGGCAATGGCCGCGAAATCTTCATAAGCCCGATGTCGATGCTGTTTAAGCGCGGCCTGATGCCACGCCGGGCCATATTCCCCCCCACCGCGAATATTTGCCACCACATAAACGCCCCCCCTTTGCAGCCAGGTTACACCTTTGGGTCCGATATATTCTGGCGTCAGTGAGACTTCGAAACCGCCATAGCCATATAGCAGTGTCGGATGGTCTCCGGTAAGCTCAAGCCCTTTAACGGCGATCTGAAAGTAGGGAATCGGTATACCATCAGCAGATAAAGCAAAGTGCTGAGTGACACCGAACTCTCTGGCATCGAAACAGGCTGGCGCCTGCTTAGCGATATGAAGAGAGTGGTCGCTGATATCGCCATAACTCAGGCTGTAGGGCTGAAGAAATCCACAGCTGATTGTCAGATAACGGTCACTCACGTTATTGAGTGCATAGGCAGAGAGGGTGGTGAAGTCCGGTAATTTTACTGTTTTTACCCTATGCCACTGCCCGTTATGCACTCCCGCTATCTCCACTTCGTTGACAACATCTCTAATGAGATTGAGTAAAAGATAATTTTTCGTCGGGCTATAATCCTGCAGCATCGTATGCTCATCAGGGGTAAACAGAAGAGTGAAGTTGCGCTGACCCTGTTGAAAATCCGCCAGTCTGACGGCCAGCAACGCGCCTGCAGGATATCGTTGATCGGCAATCTGCCAGCAGCTCACAAGCGTCACAAGTAGCCACTCATTAAAAAATCCACACGAAGCATCGTCAGGAATATCGATATATTCCAGGGTGCCCGCCTCGGTCAAAAGATAGGTATGGCTGCGATAGAAGTCGGTGCAACATTCGATGACCGTTCGTTCGAAACCTGGCCGGTGGTCATGCCAGGCTGCTACCATCATGTCACTCATCTGGCCCCGGTAAAGCCTCTCCGACTCATCAGGCTCGGTACCACGCCGCCAGCGGCTGACACAGCGCGGATAGCCTGATGCAGTCAGGGTATCGCCGCCCGCATCCAGCGCCAGCAATAGCGTATCCTCGTCCAGCCAGTCAACTGCGCTTTTACTCTCGGCAAGGAAAAAGCCCGGCTGAATAAAAGTCTTGCTGATGAGATCAAACTCGCGAATTTCGCAGGCATCGCCTCCCTGCGATAAAAAAATCAATGCGCGGGTGAAAGCAGGATAAAGCAGTTTTGCTCGCTGGAAGTGCCATTTTATCCCCTCCTGTTCATTCAGTCGGTCGATATCGAGCACGGTTTCCCATTCGGGTTCCTCTGTTAAATAGTCTGCTTCAGGGGTACGCCGCCATATGCCGCGAGGATGATACTCATCCTGCCAGAAGTTATACACCCTGTCGTGATAGTGCTCTCCCCAGGGGATATTCGATTTATCATTTAACGAAAGAAGGATAGTCTTTTGGATTTGCCGAAACTGCTCGTCACCAGTAAACCGTTCTCTGATTCGCTGATTTTGCTTTTCTACCCACTTTAGAGCAGCCGCATTTTGAGGTGATTCAAGTTTGAGCAGAAAATCCTGATGCGCTGAATGTGTCATAACAAGTCCTTATGTCCAGCGCTCAGCCGGCAGAACCGGTGAGGCTGATTTAGTGTCAAAAACCGAAATATTTCGGAGAATGGCTGCGTAAAAAGATCGGGTCAACGCCTCTTATCGCGCCTTACTTCAGCATAAGGGCTGGGTGCTGAGGAGAGGCTGAACCCGCGATTTGAGCGATTAATTTTGTTAATAGCCCTATGGCCCGCTGACCTTTACAGCCACAATAGAAAAACGAAATAATAACCTTGCACGCTCTGGCAGAGAGCCTGGCAGCCATTGCCCCCTCATTAACTTAGCGGAAGACCTATGAATACTGAAATACCACTTAAATATTATGACGTTGCTGATGAGTATGCGACGGAATGCGCTAAGCCGGTGAGCGAAGCAGAACGCACCCCCTTGGCGCACTACTTCCAGCTCCTGATCACCCGTTTGATGAACAACGAGGAGATCAGTGAAGCGTCTCAGCAGGAGATGGCTCATAAAGCGGGTATCGAAGAGCAGCGTATTGATGAGATCGCGACCTTCCTGAACCAGTGGGGTAATGAGTGATTATCCGTCATAACACGCGATGCCTGTTGTGACGTGTCCCTCATTGCGGGTCACGCGCTCCGTTTATTACGGCCGATGAACTGTCGGGACCGGGAGAGACACTGACCAGTGAGATTTTATTCATTCCGCTGTCCGTTTACACTTAGGCTGCATTGCAATGCCGGGTCAGAAATATCATCCAGACTTATATAGTCTGCGCAGGCATTGTGTTTTACACTGCGCGCAGTAAAAAACTGAGTAGATTAAGCAGGCAAAAATGGCGATGAACGGAACGATCACAACGTGGTTTGAAGATAAAGGTTTTGGCTTTATCAAAGATGAAAATGGTGATAACCGCTATTTTCATGTGATTAAGGTCGCCAATCCTGATCTGATCAAGAAAGATGCGGCGGTGACGTTTGAACCCACTGCCAACAACAAAGGCTTATCTGCTTATGCGGTGAAAGTCGCGCCGACAAGCAAATACATCTATATCGCTGGCGAGCGGCTGAAGATCACCTCGATTAAGTCTTACCTGGTTTACAGCGAAGAAGTGCCGGCCGATACTGGTGTCGACAAAGAGAACGCGGTGCTGTCAGTCGGTCTGTTGCTGAATAATATCCGGCCGAAATCGGATCAGAAAGCGAATGAGATGCGCTCGCTGAAAAAGCTGGCGGTGACCACCTTCCAGGGGTCGACGCTGATCTTCTCAGAAGATGAGATCGACGTAGAGAGCACGGTTAAGCTGCTAAAAAGCCTGAAGTAATCCTGCAGGCAAGCTGGGATTCTGTGAGCAGGGTCCCAGCCTTACAGCCAGCACTAGCCTGCTATTCAGGCTCATTCCTATGTCACGTAATCTCCACCTGTTCGTTGATTCACGATAAAGCGATTCTATGGCCAGATAAACCACCCTGTTCTCCCGTCTAATCCATTGTTTATGATAAAACAAAGGCCAAAAGCGCAGGTCATCAAGGATCATCCCACAAAGCGACTTTCCAGGGTAGAATGAGAGACTTTGTTCAGTCATTGCCAATGTTTTCCATCATCGCAAATTGATACGAAAAGCGGGTGAAATAAGGTATAAAGCCGCATGAAAATCCCAAACAGAATCCAGCCCCTGGTCGATGACGGCCTGATTGACGATGTGCTGCAGCGGCTAAAAAGCGGCAAGGAAGCCGACGTTTATACCGTGCTTTGCAGCGGCAAGGTGCAGTGCGCTAAAGTCTATAAAGAAGCGACCCAGCGTAGCTTCAAGCAGGCGGTGCAGTATCAGGAAGGACGTAAAACCCGTAACAGCCGTAATGCCCGCGCCATGCAGAAAGGCACAAAGTTTGGCCGTAAGCAGCAGGAGGAGTCCTGGCAGACCGCCGAAGTGGATGCCCTGTTCCGTCTGGCTAACGCCGGTGTTCGCGTGCCCCAGCCTTATCTCTGCATCGACGGCGTGTTACTGATGGAGCTGGTTACTGACGCCAATGGCTCGGTCGCGCCGCGCCTCAGTGATGTCACACTTTCCGAAGAGCAAGCGATCACGGATTTCAACACCATGATACGCAACATCGTTCGCATGCTCTGTGCCGGGATCGTCCATGGTGACTTATCGGAGTTCAATGTGCTGCTTGATGACCAGGGACCGGTGATTATCGACCTGCCACAGGCGGTGGACGCTGCGGCAAATAACCATGCCGAATCGATGTTCGAGCGTGACGTGGGCAACATCACCTCATACTACGGTCAGTTCGCTCCGCACCTGTTGCAGACGCGCTATGCCAAAGAGATCTGGCTGCTTTATGAAGATGGCAAGCTAACCCCGGAAACGCCGCTTACCGGACAGTTTGTCGAAGTGGAACGCGTGGTGGATATGGATTCGCTGCTGGATGAGATCATCACCGCAGAAGATGAATTTTACGAGCGCCAGCGCGCCAGCCGGGAGCGCAACGAAGAGTAAATAATAAAGGCAGCGAGTCGCCTCGCTGCCTCTGAATTACCTTAGTATTAACGCGCTATCACCGCACGATGACCGTCAGCGCAATCAGAGTTAAGCCGATGATCATCACCCCGGCAAATACCGTATCGAGCCTGCCTTTTTTCATCCTCTCCTCCTTAGAACCACTGACCAAAACGACGGATGTAGAAACGTTTCATACCCTGCGCCACCAGGCAGTAGCAAAACAGCGTCAGCACCAGCCAGGGGAAATATTGCCATGGCAGTGGCACCAGTCCGACCATCGTGCCCAACGGAGAGAACGGGATCAGGATGCCCAGCACAATTACCGCCAGCGTGGTCAGCATCACCGGTAAGGTGGCGCGACTCTGAATAAATGGAATCTTGCGGGTACGCAACATATGCACCACCAGCGTCTGTGACAGCAGTCCTTCAATAAACCAGCCAGACTGGAACAGCGACTGCACGCCCGCATGGTTAGCGGCGAAAATGAACCACATCAACGCAAAAGTGGTGACGTCAAAAATTGATGAAGTCGGCCCCATCCACAGCATGAAACGTTTGATGTTGCTAGCATCCCATTTACGCGGTTTATTCAAAAACTCACGGTCAACCTTGTCCCACGGCAGCGCCAGCTGGGAAACGTCATACATCAGGTTCTGAATCAGCAGATGAATCGACAGCATCGGCAGAAACGGAATAAAGGCACTGGCTACCAGCAGCGAGAAAACGTTACCGAAGTTGGAGCTGGCGGTCATGTTGAGATACTTGATGATGTTGCCAAAGGTCTCGCGTCCTTTGAGGACACCTTCATTCAGCACCTGTAAATCTTTCTCCAGCAGGATGATGTCCGATGATGCTTTTGCCACATCCGCCGCGCTGTCTACGGAAATCCCGGTGTCGGCCGCCCGCAGCGCAGGTGCGTCATTAATACCATCGCCAAGGAACCCGACGGTGTGACCCTTCTGCTGCATCAGGCGCACCAGACGAGACTTCTGCAACGGCGTCAGTTGGGCAAACAGGGTGCAACGTTCTGCTTCCTGCGCCAGTTCATCATCATTCATCGCCTCAATCTGATCCCCGGTCAGCATCGCCGGATCGGTCAGCCCGACATCAGCACAGACCCGCAGCGTGACCAGCGGATTGTCTCCGGTCAGCACTTTCACCGCCACGCCACTCTCGCGCAGGGCCTTAATTGCCTTGCCTGCACTGGCTTTGGGTGGATCGCGGAAGGTCAGCATTCCCTGGATAATCAGATCGCGCTCGTCACTGTCGCTGAGCGGCGCAAGCAGTTCACCATCACGAGTCGCTACCAGCAGCACGCGATACCCCTGCTGATGATAGCGTTCGGTCTGCGCCAGCAGCGCCGTACGCTGAGACTCATCCAGTGCGACTACCGCATCGCCCTGCCGCACGGCGATGCTGACTGCCAGCATCTCTTCCACTGCGCCTTTGCAGATCAGTTGTGAACGATGCTGAGTCAGATCTTCTACCAGCACTGAAACCCGACGGCGGGTAAAATCAAACGGCAGCTCATCAACCAGCTGAAACTGGCTACGCTGAGTCTGTGAAATGACTTTATCGCCCGCGCAGAGCACGGCGCGATCCATCAGGTTTTTCGCGCCACTCTGGCTACCGCTGTTAAGCCATGCCAGCAGCAGCACCTGTGCATCTTCATTGCCCTGCGCGTCCAGATGATGCGACAGCAGGATAGTGTCCTGGGTCAGGGTGCCGGTTTTATCGGTGCAAAGCACATCCATCGCGCCGAGGTTCTGGATGGCGTTAAGCTTTTTAACGATCACTTTGCGATGTGACATTGCAATCGCGCCTTTAGCCAGGTTGGCGCTGACAATCATCGGCAGCATTTCCGGGGTCAGTCCGACCGCGACCGCCAGTGCAAACAGCGTTGCATCCATCCAGTCACCTTTGGTGAAGCCGTTAATCAGTAGCACTACCGGTACCATCACCAGCATAAAGCGGATTAGCAACTTGCTGACGCTATTCACTCCACGATCAAACGCGGTCTGCGGACGGCTTCCGGTCAGCGTTGAGGCCAGAGAACCAAACCAGGTTTCGCCACCGGTCGCTACCACCACGGCACTGGCTGTGCCGCTGGCCACGCTGGTGCCCATCAGGCAGATATTCGGTGACGCCAACAGATCCTGGGCGGTCTGGCCTTCGGCATCGATACCCGCATCGCTGCTGTGCTTTTCAACCGGCACCGACTCGCCGGTCAGCACCGCTTCACTGATAAAAAGATTACGTGAACTTAGCAGGCGGACATCGGCTGGCACCTGATCGCCGGTGCTGAGCAGAATAATATCGCCCGGCACCAGCTCGCTCATATCCACATCCTGCCGTTGTGCGGTTTCACTGTCCGGCTCCCGCCGCAGTACGGTCACCTGGCTGCGAACCAGTGACTGCAGCGCCTGCGCCGCACGGTTGGTGCGAAACTCCTGCCAGAAACGCAGCAGCCCGCTCAGCATCACCATAGTACAGATGATGATCACACCGGAGAGATCGGTCTCCTGACCGGCGCGCAGCGGCAATATATAGTCGGTAAACAGGCTCACCAGCGCCAGGACGAGTAATACATAGATAAACGGGTTGTTAAACGCCATCAGCAGCTGAACCAGCGCGGGTGGCGCTTTCTCATATGCCACCTCATTGCGGCCATACAGGCCCAGTCGTTTTGCCGCTTCAGGCTGACTCAGACCCTGACGGTGGCTACGCAGATTCGCCAGCGTCAACTCAACGTGCTGGCCTGCCTGCTGCGCCACCGCAAAAGTTTTTTTACTTTTTTTAACGTTACGGTTGCCGGATGAAGTGATCGCAACCTGTTCCAGTTTCATGTCGCTCATTTCGACATCTCCCTGATTTAAAGCAATAGTTGTCCTGCACGCAAAATAATGTGCATGGAGAAAACCTGGCGTGGCCGGGTTATTTAATGCTGAGACCTTCAGGAATAATCATGTTATTCCGCCTGTGCGAGAAATAATGACGTGCACAGGGTTACGTAACGCCAGTTAAAAGCAGCATTTTAAAGGTCTGATGTCAGTGTTCGGGCATAGCCTGGGCTACGCCAGTCGGGGTGGAGGGAAAAGAGCTAAGATAAACAGCAACATAACGCGCGCTCCTGAGGATAGCAGGATTAAAAACAAGGAGCGGGATCGTTAATTAAAGCGGGGATCGCTGCTCGCCGGTTGGCAAGCAGCAGAGGAAATTCAGCTTGCCAGAATAAAAGTTAATCTCGTATGACTGTCCAACTGAATTCTCCTGAAATTATCTGCCGCCATTATAAAGAGAGAAAAATAAGGGTAAAGCTATTATGGGTGAAATAACCGCTTCGTTGAGGATTTGTTTCTACTCAGATTACCGCTTCGGTAACAGGGTGGTCATTTTCTTATAACCACAACCCAACTCTTATAACCTTTTAGCATATGATTAGCCCATATTCGACTATTCTTCGCATCAGCCCTTTCGTAAACTCGCGTAACTTTTTAGAGGCAAGGAAATTTCATGAAAACTATAATTCCATCACTGCTGGCGCTGACGCTGGCTGCCGCCTTCACAGCACAGGCCGCAACACCCAAAGATACGCTGGTGATTGCACAATCTACTGACGACGCCGACAGCTTTGACCCGGCTAAAGGGTTTGAACTCACCAGCGTACAGGCCTTTACTAACATCTATCAGCGTCTGGTGCAGTCTGATCCGCAGAATCCGGTGGATCTGAAGCCCACGCTGGCCACGTCGTGGCAGCCTGGCAGCGACAACCGCAGCCTGACGTTTGAACTGCGCAAAGATGCGAAATTCTCTACCGGCAACCCGCTGCGTCCTGAAGATGTAATCTTCTCGCTGGGCCGCGTGGTGAAACTGAACCTCGATCCTTCCTTTATCCTGACTCAGCTCGGCTGGACCAAAGATAACGTCGATAGCTTCCTGAAGAAGGTCGACGACAATCATGTGCAGATTAGCTGGACCGCTAACGTCAGCCCGACCTACGTCCTGAGCCTGCTCTCCGCACCGGTCTCTTCAATCATCGATGAAAAAACCGCGATGGCGAACCAGAAGAACGGTGACTTCGGTAACGCCTGGCTGGCGACCCACTCCGCAGGTAGCGGACCATATCAGATCCGCAAAGTGGTAATGCATCAGGTTGTGCTGCTCAGCGCTAACCCGACTTCACCGGCGGGCGCACCAAAAATGAAGAACATCCTGATCAAAAACGTACCGGAACCGGCTGCGCGTCGTCTGCTGCTGGAACAGGGGGATGCGGATATCGCCCGTAACCTGGGTGCCGATCAGATTGCTGCGCTGAACGGCAAGAAGGGCGTGAAGACGGAAGCGATTCCAATGGCGTCGCTCTACTACATCCAGTTCAATATTGGCGCGAACGAAACGCTGAAGAACCCGGCCTTCTGGGAAGCAGCACGCTACCTGTGGGATTACAAAGGCATCGCCAACGAGCTGCTGAAAGGCCAGTTCGACGTGCATCAGACCTTCCTGCCGAAAGGCTTCCTGGGCGCGCTCAACGACACGCCATACAGTTACGATCCGGAAAAAGCCAAAGCGATTCTGAAGAAAGCGGGCCTGAGTAACGTTACCTTCAAGCTCTCCACCAGCAACCAGCCACCTTATCTTGATATCGCGCAGGCGCTGCAGGGCAGCTTCGCCAAAGGCGGCGTGAAAGTAGAAGTGGTGCCAGGCCTGAGCTCAGAAGTATCAACCAACGTGAAAGCGCATAAATATGAAGCAACGCTGAACGCCTGGGGCTCCGACTATTTCGATCCTAACACCAATGCCGCCTCATTTGCTTACAACCCGGAAGATGGCAGCAAAACCATCGCCTTCCGTTCAGACTGGCACATTCCTGAGTTGAACAAGCAGGTGATTGCGGCGACCGCCGAGAGCGATCCGAAGAAACGCGTGGCCCTATATGAAGCGATGCAGCGTGAAGTGATGAAGAATTCACCGTATGTGATTGGGATGCAGGCGAAGAACCTGATCGCCCTGCGTGACAACCTGAAAGGCTATGTGCAGGGCATCAACCCTGACATGGTGTATTACTCGCAGGTCTCTAAGTAATGGCACAGTCTGTCCCTTCAGCCGGGTTCGCCCGGCTTTTTTGGCAGCGTGGCGGGCGTCTGATCGGTAGCGTGTTGTCGCTGCTGGTCACGCTGCTGGGCCTGCTGGCCTTCACCTTTATGCTGTCGCATCTCTCGCCAATCGATCCGGTGCAGCAGATCGCCGGCGATCACGCCAGTGAAGCGACCTATGCGCAGGTGCGTCACGACCTCGGTCTCGACCAGCCGGTGCTGATGCAGTTCTGGCGCTACGTTGAACATCTGGCGCAGGGCGATCTGGGTGTCTCACGTCTGACCAATCAGCCGGTGAGCGGCGATCTGATGACCACCTTCCCGGCCACCATCGAACTGGCAACCTGTGCGATGATCTTCGCGGTGGTATTTGGCGTCACGCTGGCGCTGCTGGCGGCCTGGAAACCGGGCAGCTGGATCGATAACCTCGCCCGCTTTATTTCGCTACTGGGTTATTCGGTGCCGGTGTTCTGGCTCGGTCTGCTGGGTCTGCTGCTCTTTTATGCGGTGCTGCACTGGTCCGCTGGACCGGGACGGCTGGATGATATCTGGGTCTATACCCTGGAGCCGAAAACCGGCTTTGTGCTGATTGACAGTTGGCTGTCAGGTGAACCGGAGATGTTCCGCAACGCAATTGCGCACCTCTGGCTGCCGGTTGTGATCCTCGGCCTGCTGGCGATGGCAGGCATTACCCGTCTGCTGCGTGCTGCGCTGCTGGAAGAGAGCAGCAAAGAGTATGTGGTGTTGGCACGTGCCAAAGGCGCGGGTCGGGTTCGCATCCTGCTGCGCCATATCTTCCCTAACGTGCTGGGCACGCTGGTCACGGTGATCGCCCTTTCCTACGCCACGTTGCTGGAAGGTTCCGTGCTGACCGAAACCGTCTTCGCCTGGCCTGGTGTCGGTCGCTACATGACCAATGCGCTGTTCTCCGGCGATGTACCGGCAATTCTGGGCTCAACCCTGTTGATCGGCAGCTGCTTTATCCTGATTAACGCCCTGGCGGATGTTTTAACCTGGTTAACCGATCCGAGAACCCGATGACGCAACAACTCTCTGAACTCGAAACGCTGCGACCACGCCGTCGCCGTCAACGCGTGACCTCGTTAACCGTTGGGCTAACGCTGGTGGCAATTCTTATCCTGATGGCGCTGCTGGCACCGCTGATCGCGCCATTCGACCCGAATGTGCAGACCATGTCGAGCCGTCTGCTGGCACCGTCGGCGCAGCACTGGTTTGGCACCGACGGCTTTGGCCGCGATCTGCTGTCACGCGTGATTTACGGTGCGCGTCCCACCCTGCTGCTGGTGTCGCTGATCCTGGTGCTGACAATTCCGGCCGGACTGTTGATCGGCATCACTGCCGGTTACGTGGGCGGCTGGACTGAACGTCTGCTGATGCGCATTACCGATATCTTCCTGTCACTGCCGAACCTGGTGATTGCGCTGGCGCTGGTAGCGATTCTTGGCCCTGGCCTGATGAACGGCGCGCTGGCGCTGGCGCTGACCAGCTGGCCGCCGTTTGCCCGCCAGGCACGCGCTGAAACCCTGGCGCTGCGCCGCAGCGACTACCTTGCTGCCGCCCGGATGCAAGGCATCACCGGCTTTCGCTTGATGTTCGGTCATATCCTGCCGCTTTGCATGCCGACCGCGGTTGTCCGCGCTGCGCTGAGCCTGGGCGGGATTATCCTGGCCGCTGCCGGACTCGGTTTCCTGGGCATGGGCGTACAGCCGCCAACGGCGGAATGGGGGTCGATGGTTGCCGAAGGCAGTAAAGTAATCTTCGATCAGTGGTGGGTTGCTGCTGCACCGGGCGCGGCCATTCTGTTCGCCAGCCTGGCCTTTAACCTGACAGGCGATGGCCTGCGCGACCGACTGGATACCCGTCATGCAAAATAATCTGCTCCATGCCGAGGGGCTGACCATTCGCAGCGATGATGCGCAGCTGGTCAATAACATCAGCTTTTCCGTGGGCCGCGAGCGCGTGGCGCTGGTGGGAGAATCCGGTTCCGGCAAGTCGCTGACCGCCCGCAGCCTGATGGGCTTACTGTCGCCCGCACTGCATCTGCAGGCCAGTCAGCTCCAGGTTGCCGGCGAGAATGCGCTGACACTGAGTGAGCGTCACTGGAACCAGCTGCGCGGTAACCGCGTGGCGATGGTGATGCAGGACCCGAAATATGCCCTTAACCCGACGCGCACCATTGGCTGGCAGGTGGAAGAGCCGCTGATCCTGCATCGCCGTCTGAGCCGTGCCGAGCGCAAAGAGAAAGTGTGCGAAATGCTCGATGCAGTCGGCCTGCCCGATCCGCGTCGTCTGATACAGCAGTACCCCCATCAGCTTTCTGGCGGCATGGGTCAGCGCGTGATGCTGGCGATCGCCCTGATCACCGATCCCGACTTCCTGATCGCCGATGAACCGACCTCCGCGCTGGATCATGCGATGCGCGATCAGGTGCTGGCCCTGATTCGCGGTCTGGTGGAAGCACGCAACATGGGTCTGCTGCTGATCAGTCATGATTTACAGCAGGTTTCGGAGCATTGCGAACGCGTGATGGTGATGTACAAGGGACGGTTACTGGATACGCTGCCCGCCGCCGATCTGTCGCGTGCTACCCATCCCTACACCCGCACGCTGTGGGCCTGCCGTCCGGGTAAAGCGACTCACGGACAGACGTTACCGGTGCTGGATCGTGCTGCGCTGGAGGCGAATTATGATTAAGTTACAGAATCTCAGCGTCGCCCATAAACAGGGTTACGAGCTGCGTACTGTGGTACATGAGGTTAACCTTGACGTTAACGCCGGGGAGTGTTTTGGTCTGGTAGGTCCGTCGGGCTGCGGCAAGTCATCGCTGCTATGGGTACTGGCGGGTCTGAACCCACACTGGCAGGGCCAGATGCAACTTGCCGGTCATGAGGTTCAGCCGGGAAAAGCCTTCACCGGTGCGCTGCGTCAGGAGGTGCAGATGGTGTTTCAGGACCCTTATGCCTCGCTGCATCCGCGTCACCGGCTGCGTCGCACGCTGGCAGAACCACTGAAGCTGCTAAAACGCGACAATATCAATGATCGCATCGATCAGGGTTTTCGTCACGTTGGACTTGATCCCGCCCTGGCAGATCGCTATCCGCATCAGCTCTCTGGCGGTCAGCGTCAGCGCGTCGCCATCGTGCGCGCCCTGCTGCTGCAGCCGAAGATCCTGCTGCTCGATGAGCCGACCTCAGCGCTGGATATGTCGGTGCAGGCCGAGATCCTAAATCTGCTCAACGATCTGAAACAGCAGGATGGCCTGACCATGGTGCTGGTCAGCCACGATCCCGACGTTATCGATCACATGTGCGATCGGGCGGTACGCATGGCGCAGGGCCGGATCATCGAACAGGTCTCTGCCTGAAGCCAGGCCGGACGGCGTTTTTCTGCCGTCCGGCGCTGCGGCACCCACCGCACCTTTCTGCGAAACCGCCTTTTCCGCCTTCAACGCATTCCATCCATTGCCAGAACTGCTTTCTGTTGCTTTTCCCTGTTGCCACACAGTAAACCGCCCGCTCTTTACCTTTGCACACTGAAGCGAACCCTGGTAAGCGATAGCGCAAAATGCAGCGACAGGCTGATGCGGTATACTCACGACCGTTATTTTACAAGAGGAACAAGCAATGACGGTAAAACTGCGTCCGCTGGAGCGGGAAGATCTGCACTTTGTCCATCAGCTGGATAACAATGCCAGCGTGATGCGTTACTGGTTCGAGGAGCCTTATGAGGCGTTTGTGGAGCTCTCCGATCTCTACAACAAGCACATTCACGATCAAACTGAACGCCGCTTTGTGGTGGAGCACAGCGGGCAGAAAGCAGGATT
Source organism: Pantoea sp. AS142 (assembly GCF_037152305.1). NCBI lineage: Bacteria > Pseudomonadati > Pseudomonadota > Gammaproteobacteria > Enterobacterales > Erwiniaceae > Pantoea > Pantoea sp. AS142. The sequence continues at coordinate 22,186 of NZ_JBBCMO010000017.1, forward strand.
AGTTGAATTGGTGGAGATTAACCATGTGCACCGCCGCGCCGAGTTTCAGATCATTATTGATCCGGCGCATCAGGGCAAAGGGCTGGCAACTCAGGCGGCAAAGCTGGCGATGGATTACGGCTTCTCCGTGCTGAATCTTTATAAGCTCTACCTGATTGTCGATCAGGAAAACGAAAAAGCTATCCACATCTACACCAAGCTCGGCTTCGAGATCGAAGGCGTGCTCAAACATGAGTTTTTTATCAATGGGGCGTATCGCAACACCATCCGCATGTGCATTTTCCAGCAACAGTATCTGGAACGCCATAAAACGCCAGGCGGAATGGTGAAACCAACCGCGCAGTAATCAGCCGCGTGCGCCAACGGGGTTCATAAAGGGACGCGGGTGTTCCGGCCTGAGGTCATACATGCCACCATAGAAGGGATCGACCAGCAGCCAGCCGGGAAATCCACCCAGCGGAATGTTGCCCAGCAGATACCAGAGGTTAGCGCGTGCCTCAATAGGCACCGTGACCGGCACGTAGCCCGGACTTTCCAGCATCAGCAGGTAGTGCTTTTTGCCGAAGTAGCGGCCGGTGGATTTGGCCAGTTCAACGGTCTGCGGCGTGAAACCCTGCGCAACCGCATAGCCACGCTCATCCTGCACGGTAAAGCGCGCGCCCTGCGGCAGAGAGTCGATGCGCACCATTTGGGTTTCAGTGCCGACAAGGGTGGCACAGCCGCTAAGCAGCAGCGCGGCGGCCAGAGCCAGAATTCGCTGTTTCATGAAGGGGTCCACAGAGTGATCAGTGATCAGAGTGTAGACCGCCCTTTTCACCTCAATCGGGCTTTCATCGCCCGATTCATCCAGCTTATTGCGGTTGACAAGCGCGGGCGATAGCCGCGATGTCATTGGGTGAGGTGCGACAGCATCCGCCAATCAGCCTGGCGCCCGCCTGTTGCCACTCCTCCAGCTTGTCATGCAGCGTACAGCCTGAGGGTGCAGAGTGCCAGGTTTTGCTGCCCGCATCATACTGTTCGCCGGAGTTGGGATAGACCACCAGCGGCTTGTCGGTCAGCCTCTGCAACTGTTGCAGCGCAGGCGTCACGCTCGTAAGCGCCACACAGTTGATCCCCAGTGCCACCACCTGCGGCTGGTGATTAAGCCAGCTCACCACTTCTGACAGCGGCGTGCCGTCGCTGATGTGTCCGGCATCACGCAGGGTAAATGTAAACCAGGCGCGGCTTTCAGGGAATTCAGCCAGCAGCTTCACCAGCGCCTGCGCTTCGGCGAAGGAAGGCAGGGTTTCGCAGGCCAGCAGATCGGCACCCGCCGCGAGCAGCGCCTGCACGCGAGGGCGGTGAAACGCCATCATCTGCGCTTCCGGCAACGCATAGTCGCCGCGATATTCCGAACCATCCGCCAGGAAAGCGCCATACGGCCCCACCGATCCCGCCACCAGCAGGGTTTTCGCATCAGGCCGCACCGCCAGATAATCGTGACGGGCGCGTCGCGCCAGTTCGACGCTCTGGGTGATCAACGCCAGTGACTCTGCCTCATCAAGGCCACGGGTGGCAAAGCCCTGTGGTGTTGCCTGGTAGCTGGCGGTAATGGCACAGCGCGCCCCGGCGACAAAATAGTCGTAGTGCACCTGATAGATCAGCTCAGGATTTTCCACCAGCACCTTTGCTGACCATAACGCATCGGCCAGATGACAGCCGCGTGCTTCCAACTCGGTGGCCAGTGCGCCATCCAGAATCAGCAGCGGCGACTCGGTTAAAGCCTGCGCGACAGGGTTATACGACATCGTTGGCCTCCTCAGGCTTCGGGGATGATTTGTGGGTCAGAGGGTAAGCGGCATAGCAGAGCAGTACAAACGGGATGCCACACCACAGCGCGATGCGCTGGGTCGGATCGAACGCCAGACCGGCACAGGCCAGCAGGCAGAGCAAAAACCCCAGGATCGGTGTCAGTGGATAGAACGGCGCACGATAGGCCAGCTCAGTCAGCGATTTGCCCTGCTGAAGATGACGGCGACGGAAAACAAAATGCGAGGCGCAGATGCTGAGCCAGACCGCGACAACGGCAAAGCCAGAGATGGCGGACAACGCCACAAAAACCGTGTCTGGCGCAACCACGCTGGAAACCAGCGCCAGCAAACCGCCCCCCATGCTGACGGTGATGGCCAGCAGGGGTACGCCGCGCTTGTTCACCCGGGCAAAAGCACGGGGCAGCGTATTTTCATTGGCCAGCGACCAGAGCATACGTCCGGACGCATAAAGACCGGAGTTGGCCGCTGAGAGGATAGCGGTCAGGATCACAAAGTTAATGATATCAGCGGCCCAGGGAATCCCTATCTTTTCGAATACCAGCACAAACGGGCTTTTCACGATACCCGCCTGATCCATGGGAATCAGTGCCGCCAGCACAAATACCGTGCCGATGAAAAAGATAATTAGCCGGGCCACAGTAGTGCGTATCGCCAGCGGCAGCACTTTCTCCGGCTGCTGGGTTTCACCGGCCGCAATCCCAATCAGCTCGGTGCCGGAAAAGGCGAAGTTCACCGCAACCATGGTCATCAGAATCGGTAATACGCCATTGGGCAGCCAGCCATGCGCGGTAAGGTTACTTAAGCCCGGTGCCGGTGTGCCATCTTTCATTGGGATAAACCCAAACATCGCCGCGCCGCCAAGCACGATAAAAGCGATGATCGTCACTACCTTAATCAGCGAGAACCAGAACTCCCCTTCCGCGAAGAAGCGGGTTGAGATCACGTTCAGCAGATAGATGGCGCAGCAGAAGACCAGGCACCAGATCCACACCGGGATCTGCGGGAACCAGTACTGCATACAGAAGCCTGCTGCCGTCAGGCTGGAGCCGAGCGCTACCGTCCAGGTCAGCCAGTAGAGCCAGGCCACCGTGTAGCCCGTTGCCGGGCTGAGATAGCGTGCGGCATAAACGTGGAATGCGCCGGTTTCCGGCATCGCCACGGAGAGTTCGCCCAGGCAGACCATCACCAGCCAGACCACCAGCGCGCCAATCAGATAGGCGAGCAGCGTACCGGCCGCCCCGGTGGTTGAAATGATGTAGCCGGTATTAAAAAACAGGCCGGTGCCGATCACGCCGCCCAGCGATAACATCACCAGATGGCGCACTTTCATGGTGCGTTTAAATTGTTCCTGCGAGGGGGTTGGCTGTTCGCTCATCACTTTTATCCATATGGACGTCTAAACATCTAAAGTGGACAATTTTATACGCGTCACAGTCGGTAATTGCAACGTCAGGAAAAAGGGAGGAAGTAAAGTCGGTTCAGTGCCCCGTCCCAGCGGGGCCTGATGCGTTAACCGAAAACGCTTTGAATATAACGTTCCAGCGCCATGCGGGAACTGAAGCCGTGTGGGATGCCGTAGTGTTCCTGTGAATCACCCGCCAGGTAGAGAGGGAATTGGGTGTAGTGATCGCAGGTCTTCATTTCTGAAGCAGGTTCAGCGAACGGCTGGCTCTTCTCTTTCAGTGTCGGGTGAATCACGAGTGCCATGCGCCCCATGCGCGCTTCGCGATTCACATAGACATAGTTATCTCCACGGCGATAGCCATAGGCCCGTGGGGTAATTTCATCGACTTCGAAACCCGCTTTTTCCAGTACGCGCGCTACCTCATCTGGTCGTAAATACATGCTCGATCCTCTCCTCTTCAAAAGCTTCGCAACCTTACAACAGCATGACAGAGTGGGCATTCGGAATTTTCCCTAAAGAACACTCCCGCGTCTCGTTTATCTCAAGGTCGTCTACACTAGTATTACGTTTTTAAATTAAAGGGAGCTAAAAAATGTTTAATCGCACTGTAAAAAACGATGACACTGATATCAATCAGGATGTTAACGAACTGGCCGATTCACTGGAAGCGCTGTTGAAATCTTATGGCAGTGACGCCAAAGACGACGTGGATTCTGCCCGTAGTCAGGCAGAAAAGCTGCTGAAGCAAACCCGCTCTAAACTGAACGGCGGCAGTAACCGTGTATCACAGGTTGCCCGTGATGCCGGTGCGCAGGTTGACACTTATGTCCATGACAAGCCATGGCACGGTGTGGGTATCGGTGCCGCTTTCGGTATTGTCGTGGGTGTGCTGCTGGCTTCACGCCGCTAAGTCCCGAAAATCCCCAAGCCCTGCCTTATGCGGGGCTTTTTTTTTGCCCCTTTTCTGACCGGTGAGATTTACAAAATAATTTTCCAGGCTGCAGGGCGCATCCTTGCTGGCTTTGCTGTGTTTGCGCAAATACAAATCGTAAAACCCTATATCTGGTGGGCTTGACCACTAAAACCACTACATCTAGTATTTACCTCATCAGAACGATAACCCTGTCCAGCAGAATGAAGCCCGCACCCTGCACCTCCTGCTTCATTTCCTGGTATCAGAACCGCATACAGAGGGAAATACGAATCATGCGCATTATTATTTACACTAAAGATAACTGTGTCCAGTGTACAGCGACCAAAAATGCAATGGACCGCCGGGGTCTCGCCTATCAGCTGATTAATCTCGACAGCCAGCCAGAAGCGATCGACAACCTGAAATCACTGGGTTACCGCCAGGTGCCGGTGGTGATGGCGGATAACGACCACTGGAGCGGGTTCCGCCCGGACAAAATCGCTACCCTGCGCTCACTCTCTGCTGTCGGGGGATAATCGGATGATGTTCCCGCTGGTCTATTTTTCCAGCCAGTCGGAAAATACCCACCGGTTTGTGACGCGCCTCGGCCTGCCCGCCCGGCGCATTCCGCTGGATGCCCGGCAGCAATTGCATATTGACCAGCCCTATATTCTGGTGGTGCCCAGCTATGGCGGTGGCAGCAGTCGCGGTGCGGTCCCCGGTCAGGTGATCCAGTTTCTTAACGATGAGGCAAACCGACGCGGTATCCGTGGCGTGATCGCGGCGGGAAACCGCAATTTCGGTGCCGGTTACTGCCTGGCGGGCAGCATCATTGCAAAAAAATGTCAGGTTCCCTGCCTCTACCGCTTCGAGCTGATGGGAACGCCTGACGATATCGCGAAAGTTAAAGCGGGAGTAACCCAATTTTGGCAACAACAGATACCCTCAACGGCGTGACGCTTGATTATCACGCCCTCAATGCCATGCTCAACCTCTACGACGCGGAGGGCCGCATCCAGTTCGACATGGATCGCGAAGCAACGCGGCAGTTTTATCTGCAGCATGTGCAACCCAACACTGTCTCCTTCGCCAGCAGCGCCGAGCGTTTACGCTATCTGGTGGCGGAAAGCTATTACGAAGCGGAAGTGCTGAACCAGTACGATTTTGCGTTTCTGCTTGGGTTGCATGAGGTCGCGGAGAATTGGGGATTTGAGTTTAAAACCTTTCTTGGTGCCTGGAAGTACTACACCAGCTATACCCTGAAGACCTTTGACGGCAAACGCTATCTGGAAACCTTTGAACAGCGCGCCTGCATGGTGGCGCTGACACTGGCCCAGGGCGATGAAAAGCTTGCGCGGGCGCTGCTGGAGGAGATCCTCAGCGGCCGTTTCCAGCCCGCTACGCCGACCTTTCTCAACTGCGGTAAACAGCAGCGCGGTGAGCTGGTCTCCTGCTTCCTGCTGCGCATCGAAGACAATATGGAGTCGATTGGTCGCGCCGTAAATTCGGCATTACAGCTGTCAAAACGGGGCGGCGGTGTCGCCTTTCTGCTGTCGAACCTGCGTGAGTCCGGTGCGCCAATCAAGCGTATTGAAAATCAGTCGTCGGGCGTCATTCCGGTGATGAAAATGCTGGAAGATGCCTTCTCCTATGCCAATCAGCTCGGTGCACGTCAGGGCGCGGGCGCGGTGTGGCTCAATGCGCACCATCCCGATATTTTCCGTTTCCTTGATACCAAACGCGAAAACGCCGATGAGAAGATCCGCATTAAAACGCTGTCGCTGGGTGTAGTGATCCCCGATATCACCTTCCAGCTGGCAAAAGAGAACAGGCCAATGGCACTGTTCTCACCCTACGACGTTGAACGGATTTACGGTCAGGCCTTTGGCGACATCAGCATCAGCGAGAAGTATGACGAGATGCTGGCGGACGATCGCATCCGTAAAACGTATATTCAGCCACGCGACTTTTTCCAGACGCTGGCGGAGATTCAGTTTGAGTCGGGCTATCCCTACATCATGTATGAGGACAGCGTAAACCGCAGTAACCCGATTGCCGGTCGCATCAATATGAGCAACCTCTGCTCAGAGATCCTGCAGGTGAACAGCGCCAGTGAGTACCATGACGATCTCAGCTATCGCCGGGTCGGCAAAGATATCTCCTGTAATCTTGGCTCACTTAATATTGCGCACGCCATGGATTCACGCGATCTGGCGCGCACCGTGGATGTGGCGGTCCGCGCCCTGACCTCGGTGTCGATGATGAGCGAGATCGGTTCGGTGCCCTCGGTCGCTGAAGGCAATCGCCGTTCGCACGCCATTGGCCTGGGCCAGATGAACCTGCACGGCTATCTGGCGCGTGAAGGCATCACCTACGGTTCCCCGGAAGCACTGGATTTCACCAATCTCTATTTCTACAGCATTACCTACTATGCGCTGCGCACCTCCAATCAGTTGGCACAGGAGCGTCAGCAGACCTTCGACGGCTTTGCAGATTCGGACTACGCCAGCGGCGTTTACTTCGATAAGTATCTGCAGCACGAATGGCTGCCGCGCACTGAACGGGTAGCGACACTGTTTGCCGAGGCCGGACTGAGCTTGCCGACGCAGGCGGACTGGCGGGCGTTGCGTGACGCGGTGATGCAGCACGGGCTGTTTAATCAGAACCTGCAGGCGATCCCGCCAACCGGTTCAATCTCCTACATCAACCATGCCACCTCCAGCATCCATCCGATTGTCTCCCCTATTGAGATCCGTAAAGAGGGCAAAACCGGTCGCGTCTATTATCCCGCGCCGTTTATGACCAATGAGAATCTCGACCTCTATCAGGATGCATATCAGATTGGGCCGGAAGCGATTATTGATACCTACGCAGAAGCGACCCAGCACGTCGATCAGGGCCTGTCGCTGACGCTGTTCTTCCGCGATGACGTCACTACGCGTGATATCAACAAAGCGCAGATTTACGCGTGGAAAAAAGGCATCAAAACGCTCTATTACATTCGACTGCGTCAGATGGCGCTTCAGGGCACAGAGGTTCAGGGCTGCGTCTCATGCTCCCTGTGATGAAAATAATGAAACTAAAACAGATTCAGGCAATTAACTGGAACCGCATTCAGGATGACAAAGATCTTGAGGTGTGGAACCGTCTCACCAGCAACTTCTGGCTGCCGGAGAAAGTACCGCTTTCCAACGATCTGCCGGGCTGGCAGACGCTGGATAAACAGCAGCAGCAGCTGACCATCCGGGTATTCACCGGCCTGACGTTGCTCGACACCATCCAGAACGTGATCGGCGCGCCGGGGCTGATGGAAGATGCCATTACCCCGCACGAAGAGGCAGTGCTGTCGAATATCAGCTTTATGGAAGCGGTGCATGCCCGCTCCTACAGTTCTATCTTCTCAACTCTGTGTAATACTCAGGATGTGGATGCTGCTTATCAGTGGAGCGAAGAGAATGTGCCGCTGCAGAATAAGGCGCGCATCATCCTGGAGCACTACCGGGCCGATGATCCGCTGAAGAAGAAGATCGCCAGCGTCTTCCTGGAGTCGTTTCTGTTTTATTCCGGCTTCTGGCTACCAATGTACTGGTCGAGCCGTGGCAAGCTGACCAACACTGCTGACCTGATTCGCCTGATTATTCGCGACGAGGCGGTGCACGGTTACTACATCGGTTACAAATATCAGCTGGCGCTGGCCACCGTTGACGATCTGCGTCGCGAAGAGCTGCAGCAGTTTGCCTACGATCTGCTGCTGGCGCTTTATGAAAACGAAGTGGCTTATACCGAGGCGCTCTATGCTGATGTCGGCTGGGTGGAAGAGGTAAAAACCTTCCTGCACTACAATGCCAATAAAGCCCTGATGAATCTGGGCTACGAGGCGCTGTTCCCGGCGGAACTGACGGCGGTAAATCCGGCGATTCTGTCGGCTTTGTCGCCCAATGCCGACGAAAACCACGATTTCTTCTCCGGTTCAGGCTCCTCCTATGTGATGGGTAAAGCGGTCGAAACCGAAGACGAAGACTGGAATTTCTGATGGCCACCGGATGCTGTTTTATCAGCATCCGGTTGTCGTTGGCAGTGCCGCGTCAACCGTACCGTAACGGCTATTCATAAGAAAAAATATTACTGCAAAACAGCCTGACTATTTCGCCCGTTATTAATGCCTACCCTACTCTCATTTTATATTTTTATTACCGATTAATTTGTTATAGCTCAACTTTTCAGGCGAGTTTATTTCCCTGCTCTATGCCCCGCTATTTCCACGCTATTTTCGCTCAGCGAACCGCGCTTTTCGCCATTTGACGGTGAAAATGCGACGAAAGGCCAATAAATCTCCAATAATTTCACAAAAAATTAATCTGCGCTCATCCCTTGTGAGCACTGAAGATAATCGCTATCTGAATGTCCCGCGGCCGGTAAATATCCCACTTCAGGGTTGTCAGATAACGTCAGTGTGCTACGGTATGGCCTGCTTAAATTTCAGCGAGAACGACAGGATAATATTAGATATTTCAACCAGGATTTAATGACTGCATGGCTATTAAGCTCGAAGTAAAGAATCTCTATAAAATATTTGGCGACAATCCGGATCGCGCGTTTAAATATATTGAAAAAGGTGCGACCAAAGATGTCATTCTTGAGAAGACCGGTCTCTCTCTTGGCGTAAAGAACGCCAGTCTGGCCATTGAAGAAGGCGAGATATTCGTCATCATGGGGTTGTCCGGTTCAGGAAAATCGACCATGGTTCGCCTTCTCAATCGTCTGATAGAGCCGACACGCGGCCAGGTGATTATTGACGGCGTGGATATTGCCAAAATATCTGCCAGTGAACTGCGTGACGTGCGCCGAAATAAAATCAGTATGGTATTCCAGTCATTTGCATTGATGCCGCATATGAATGTATTAAATAATACTGCATTTGGCATGGAATTAGCGGGAATTGAACTGGCTGAACGCCAGGAAAAAGCACTGGAAGCGTTACGTCAGGTCGGGCTGGAGAATTATGCGCACGCTTACCCGGATGAACTTTCTGGCGGGATGCGACAGCGCGTCGGATTAGCCCGCGCGCTGGCAATCAATCCCGATATCTTATTAATGGATGAGGCCTTCTCCGCACTGGATCCGTTGATTCGTACTGAGATGCAGGATGAGCTGGTTAATTTACAGGCCAGGCATCAGCGCACCATCGTCTTTATTTCCCACGATCTTGATGAAGCGATGCGTATTGGCGACCGTATTGCCATTATGCAGGGCGGCGAAGTGGTACAGGTTGGCACTCCGGATGAAATCCTGAATAACCCAGCCAACGATTATGTCCGCACCTTTTTCCGTGGCGTCGATATCAGCCACGTGTTCAGCGCCAAAGATATTGCCCGTCGTAGCGCGGGGGCGTTGATCCGCAAAGCGCCTGGTTTCGGCCCGCGCTCCGCTATTAAGCTGCTGCAGGATGAAGACCGCGACTACGGCTACGTGCTGGAAAAGCAGAAGTTTGTTGGTGTGGTTTCCACCGACTCGCTGAAAGCCGCGCTGGCGGCAGGCCTGGGACTGGATAGCGCCCTGCTCGATTCGCCAGCCGCAGTGCCCGCCGATACGTCACTGAGCGATCTGCTCTCGCACGTCGCTCAGGCGCCCTGTGCGGTGCCAGTGGTCGGCGAGGAGAATCAGTATGTCGGTATCATTTCCAAAAGCACGCTATTGCGCGCGTTAGATCGTGAAGGAGCTTAGCCATGAGTCAGGAAACCACCAATCCGTGGGATAGCGGCACCGCCGCCAGCAGTCAGGCTGCGCCCACCAGCAACGGTGGTGCCGATGCCTGGGGTACGCCCGATGGCAGTGCGGCACCCAATCCAGCCAGCAGCAGTGACTGGCTCAACAGCGCCCCTGCGCCCGCGCCGGAACATTTCAGCATCATGGATCCGTTCCATAAAACCTGGATACCGCTTGAGCATTGGGTGACCACCGGCATCGACTGGGTGGTCAACCATTTCCGCCCGCTGTTTCAGGGCATACGGGTGCCGGTTGACTATATTCTCAGCGCCTTCCAGCAACTATTGCTGGGGATGCCAGCGCCGGTGGCGATTCTGGTGTTTGCGCTGATCGCCTGGCAAATCGCTACGCCCGCCATGGGTATCGCCACGCTGGTATCGCTGATCGTGATTGGCGCCATTGGTGCCTGGTCGCAGGCGATGGTAACGCTGGCACTGGTTCTTACCGCGCTGTTGTTCTGTATTCTGATTGGTCTGCCGCTGGGGATTTGGCTGGCCCGGAGTCAGCGCGCCGCGCGCATTGTCCGGCCGCTGCTGGATGCGATGCAAACCACGCCCGCCTTTGTCTATCTGGTGCCGATTGTGATGCTGTTTGGTATCGGCAACGTGCCGGGCGTGGTGGTAACGATTATCTTCGCCCTGCCCCCGATTGTGCGTCTGACTATCCTCGGTATTAAGCAGGTGCCCGCCGATTTGATCGAAGCGAGCGAATCCTTTGGTGCCAGTCCGCGTCAGCTGCTGTTTAAAGTGCAATTGCCACTGGCGATGCCGACCATCATGGCTGGCGTTAACCAGACGCTGATGCTGGCGCTGTCGATGGTGGTGATTGCTTCGATGATTGCCGTCGGCGGACTGGGCCAGATGGTGCTGCGCGGCATTGGTCGTCTTGATATGGGCCTGGCGACCGTTGGCGGCGTCGGCATTGTGATCCTCGCCATCATTCTCGACCGCCTGACCCAATCCTTTGGCCGTGATAACCGCAGCCGCGGCAACCGTCACTGGTACCACAGCGGCCCGATAGGTCTGATGCTCTCCCCGTTTCGTAAGAAATAAGTTGTCGGGCGGCACCTGCGTGTCGCCCGCTCCGCTACAACCGAAAAAATAAGGAATCACTATGCGCAAGACAGCTCCTCTGCTGGCCGCCGTGTTAGCCACAATTATTGTTTCACAGGTTTCTGCAGCCGATCTGCCCGGCAAAGGGATTACGGTGAAACCGATTCAGAGCACCATTTCTGAAGAAACCTTTCAGACCCTGATTGTCAGCCGCGGGCTGGAAAAGCTCGGTTATCAGGTCGAGAAACCGAGTGAAGTGGATTACAACGTGGGCTATACCTCGATCGCCGCCGGCGATGCGACCTTTATCGCTACCAACTGGCAACCGCTGCACGATGATATGTATAAAGCGGCAGGCGGAGAGGCGAAATTCTATCGTCAGGGGACTTTCGTCACGGGTGCCGCCCAGGGCTATCTTATCGATAAGAAAACCGCCGATCAGTATCACATCACCAATATTGAGCAGCTAAAAGATCCTAAAATAGCCGCCCTGTTTGATACCAATGGCGACGGCAAGGCGGACCTGACCGGTTGCACCCCAGGCTGGGGCTGTGAAGCGGTCATTAACCATCAGATCGAGGCATTTGGCCTGAGCAAAACCGTTGAACACAATCAGGGCAACTATTCCGCCATGATTGCTGACACCATCACCCGCTTTAAACAGGCTAAACCTATCCTTTATTACACCTGGACGCCTTACTGGGTCAGCGATGTGATGAAGCCGGGCCGCGATGTCACCTGGCTGCAGGTGCCGTTCTCCTCAATGCCCGGTGAGCAGAAAAACGTCGATACTAAACTGCCAAATGGTGCGAACTACGGCTTCCCGGTGAATACCATGCACATTGTTGCCAACAAAGCCTGGGCAGAGAAAAATCCAGCGGCAGCCAGACTGTTCGCCGAAATGAAACTGCCACTGGCGGACATCAACGCTGAAAACGCCGCGATGCATGCCGGTCAGTCGTCAGAAGAGGCGATCAACGGTCACGTTGATGGCTGGATCAAAGCACACCAGGCCGAATTTGATAAATGGGTTAGTGACGCTCAGGCCGCTGCTCAATAAGTTCTGTTGTTTCCTGCAGGGCGGATTCCCTTCCGCCCTTTTTTGTCTCTGTTAAACGCACTGGTATGGCCTGTTAATAAACATGCGTGTGAAATAGTTTTTTGGGTTACTATTAACTTCAAATAATTATTAGCGACCGATGCTGTTTATGAATGCGACTCGCCAGGGTCTGACGCCTGCTTTAGTAATACTGATGTCGGTAGCCACCGGCCTTTGCGTAGCCAGTAATTACTACGTTCAGCCACTGCTGAATACTATCGCCCAACAGTTTGATCTTTCTGTTAGCCTCGCCGGGTTTATTGTCACCACGGCGCAACTGGGCTACGCCTGCGGACTGCTGTTGCTGGTGCCGCTGGGCGATCGGTTTGAACGGCGCAGCCTGATTGTAACGATGATCCTGCTGGCTGCCGCAGGCATGGTGATTATCGCCCTTTCGCACTCCTTCTCCGTTTTACTGCTGGGCACGGTCATGACTGGCCTGTTCTCGGTCGCCGCACAAATCCTGGTGCCGCTGGCCGCAACGCTGGCGGAGCCGGAACGGCGCGGCAAAATCGTTGGTACGGTAATGAGCGGTTTGCTGCTGGGGATTCTGCTGGCCCGCACCGTGGCAGGCGGCCTGGCGCAGCTTGGCGGCTGGCGTACCGTCTACTGGACCGCCAGTCTGCTGATGGTGATCATGGCGCTGGCGCTGTGGCGATCGTTGCCGCGCGTAAAACAGTCCGTGCCCCTGAGCTATCCGCAACTGCTGGTCTCCATCTTCCGTCTTTATGCAGGCAATCGCGTGATCCGCACCCGCGCCTGGACCGGCTGCCTCTCCTTTGCCAATTTCAGCCTGCTATGGACCTCAATGGCGTTTCTGCTCTCCGGGGCACCCTATTACTTCTCTGAGGGCGAGATTGGATTGCTGGGGCTGGTCGGTGCTGCGGGTGCGCTGGCTGCACGTCAGGCAGGCTCGCTGGCGGACAAAGGTAAAGCGAAGCTGACCACCCGACTGGGCCTGCTGCTTATGCTGCTGTCGTGGGCCGCCATTGCGTGGGGTGCGGAACAACTTGCGCCGCTGATCGTCGGCATTCTGCTGCTGGATCTGGCGGTGCAGGCCGTTCATATCACCAATCAAAGCGTGATTTATGCGCAGATGCCGGAGGCGCGCAACCGTCTCAATGCCGGTTACATGACCAGCTATTTTATTGGCGGCGCAGCGGGTTCGCTGTTCTCTGCCACCGCTTACCATCTTTCGGGCTGGTATGGTGTTTGTGTCGCGGGCGTGCTGCTGACGCTGCTTAATCTGCTGATTTGGGCGGGCGGATCGCGTTTTGAACCAGAAAAAATCAACTGAAGCCTGCCCGGACAGCGCATTGCGTCTGGTCACAAATGATTAGGTTTGTTATGGTTAGTGGCAAACCTATTCACTTCAGTTATTTTTCCTCGCGATATTATTAAATCTGTCCCCTTTTGATGACGTCCCGGCACAGCGACTGCCGCCGGGCGTACGGGTTTTTGACCCAGGGCCAGGGAGTGGCCTGGAATGCCTTTGATGGTGCAGCGTATGAATCTGTCAGCGACCACCTGCCAAAAAGTGACTACGCTTACCCTGTCACCATAGTTATTATACAAGTTGCAATTAGTGAGGTTTTTTTTAATGGAAAGTTCGTTTACTCCCATTGAGCAGATGCTAAACATCCGTGCCAATCGCCATAAGGATTTTCCGTTGCAGGAAATTATTCTGACGCGTCTCTGTATGCATATGCAGGGTAAACTGCTGGACAACCGCAATAAGATGCTGAAAGCACAGGGTATTAATGAAACCCTGTTCATGGCGTTGATTACGCTGGATGCACAGGAAAATCACAGCATTCAGCCCTCTGAACTCAGCTCTGCCCTTGGCTCTTCACGCACCAATGCCACGCGCATTGCTGATGAGCTGGAAAAGCGCGGCTGGATTGAGCGTCGCGAAAGCGATCATGACCGTCGCTGCCTGCACCTGCATCTGACCGATAAAGGTATGGAGTTCCTGCGTCAGCTTCTGCCACCTCAGCATCAGAGCCTGCAGTACCTCTGGTCGTCGCTGTCTATCGATGAGAAGTCCCAGCTGGAAGGCATCACCCGTAAGTTGCTTAATCGTCTTGATAAAATGGATGAAGATCAGCTAATCGCCTCGCTGTCCCGCTAATAGCAATAAGTGCGACACAATCACCTGTCGGAATCGTTATTTTACTTTCCTTTTTATCTGGCCAGCGCTCAGTCGCTGGCTTTTTCGACTCGGGCACTGGCAGAAAAGGATGTCTGCCGCCCGACTAAATGGAAAACGTGGAGAAAGTCATGAGTGCAACGGCAGAAGCACAAAGCCCGCAACCCTCATCCAGCAAAAAGAAGAAGCGCAAAAGTGTGCTCATTGTGCTGGCGCTGATCTTTGTGCTGATTGGTATTGCCTGGGGAGTTTACTGGTTCCTGGTCCTGCGCCATTTTCAGGAAACGGATGACGCCTACGTTGCGGGTAATCAGGTGCAGGTGATGGCACAGGTCTCCGGTAGTGTGAACAAAGTCTGGTTTGAAGATACCGATTTCGTCAAAAAAGGCGACGTGCTGGTTTCACTGGATAAGACCGATGCGCAGCAGGCGTTTGAAAAAGCGCAGACGGCACTGGCCACCAGCGTGCGTCAAACGCATCAGCTGATGATTAATGGCAAACAGTATCAGGCCAGCATTACGCTGCAGCAGACCGCTCTGGCGCAAGCACAGGCCGACCTGAAACGCCGTGAGCCGCTGGGTGCTGCCAATCTGATTGGCCGTGAAGAGTTGCAGCACGCCCGCGATGCCGTTGCAACGGCCAAAGCGCAGCTGGACGTGGCAATTCAGCAATACAATGCCAATCAGGCGATGATCCTCAATACCTCGCTGGAAAATCAGCCTGCCGTACAACAGAGCGCGGCCGAGCTGCGTGACGCCTGGCTGGCGCTGCAGCGTACTGAAATTCGCAGCCCGATGGAGGGTTTTGTCTCCCGCCGTAGCGTACAGGTCGGTTCGCAAATCTCCACCAGCACTCCGTTGCTGGCTGTAGTGCCTGCTACCAATCTGTGGGTCGATGCTAACTTCAAAGAAACCCAGTTGGCCGGTGTGCGGATTGGTCAGCCTGCTACCGTGGTCGCCGACATTTACGGTGACAAAGTGGTTTATCAGGGCAAAGTCGCGGGACTGGATATGGGCACCGGCAGTGCCTTCTCTTTGCTGCCAGCACAGAACGCCACCGGTAACTGGATCAAAGTGGTTCAGCGCCTGCCCGTTCGTATCGAACTGAATCAGGAAGATATCACCAGACATCCGCTGCGCATTGGCCTTTCCACGCTGGTTAAAATCGATACTACCAGTAAAGAGGGTAGCGCGCTGGCCACCCGTGCCCGTCAGCAAGCCGCTTACAGCAGCAATGCCCTGGCGATTGACCTTGCGCCGGTCAATCAGCTGATCACCGATATCGTCCGCGCCAACGCCGGATGATGACGCGGAGGCTGTAATGGCACAAAAACCGCTCGAAGGCATGCCGCTGGTCCTGATGACCATTGCGCTGTCGCTAGCGACATTCATGCAGGTTCTGGACTCGACCATCGCCAACGTGGCTATCCCCACCATTGCCGGTAACCTGGGCGCATCGAACTCGCAGGGAACCTGGGTGATCACCTCGTTTGGCGTGGCCAATGCGATTTCGATCCCCCTGACCGGCTGGCTGGCAAAACGTATCGGTGAAGTGAAGCTCTTCACCTGGGCGACCATTCTGTTTGCTATCGCCTCCTGGGCCTGTGGCATGTCAGACAGCCTGGAAATGCTTATCTTCTTCCGCATCATCCAGGGGATTGTGGCGGGTCCGTTGATTCCGCTGTCGCAAAGTCTGCTGCTCAACAACTATCCGCCCGCTAAGCGCAGTGTTGCGCTGTCGCTGTGGGCGATGACAGTGATCGTCGCGCCGATCTGTGGCCCGATACTGGGCGGCTGGATCAGCGATAACTATCACTGGGGCTGGATCTTCTTTATTAACGTGCCGATTGGCGTGGCGGTGGTGATACTGACGTTGCAAACGCTGCGTGGCCGGGAAACTAAAACTGAAATCCGGCGGATCGATATGGTCGGGCTGGTGCTGCTGGTCGTGGGGATCGGCTGCCTGCAGGTGATGCTGGATCGGGGCAAAGAGCTCGACTGGTTTAGCTCAACGGAGATCATCGTGCTTGCCGTCATTGCCGTCATCGCCCTGGCGGTGCTGCTGGTATGGGAGCTGACGGATGATCATCCGATAGTCGATCTTTCGCTGTTTAAATCGCGCAACTTTACCATTGGCTGCTTATCCATCAGTCTTGCCTACATGCTCTACTTTGGCTCGATCGTTCTGTTGCCGCAGTTGCTCCAGGAGGTGTATGGCTACACGGCTACCTGGGCCGGGCTGGCATCTGCACCGGTGGGGATTTTACCGGTTATCCTGTCGCCAATCATTGGTCGATTCGCCCATAAGCTCGACATGCGACGGCTGGTCACATTCAGCTTCATCATGTATGCCGTCTGCTTCTACTGGCGCGCGTATACATTTGAACCGGGAATGGACTTTGGTGCCTCAGCCTGGCCGCAGTTTATCCAGGGCTTTGCCGTGGCCTGCTTCTTTATGCCACTGACCACCATTACGTTGTCGGGATTACCCCCAGAGCGACTGGCCGCAGCTTCCAGCTTGTCGAACTTTATGCGTACCTTTGCAGGCTCGGTAGGGACGTCGATTACCACCACCATGTGGACTAACCGCGAGTCGATGCATCATAGCTACCTGACGGAGTCGATCACCCCGTACAACGTCAATTCACAGCAGATGTATAGCCAGCTGGAGAGCATGGGAATGACGCAACAGCAGGCGTCGGCCTATATCGCGCAGCAGATTACCAATCAGGGACTGATTATTTCGGCGAATGAAATTTTCTGGGCTTCGGCGGGGGTCTTTTTAATCCTGCTGGTGCTGATCTGGTTTGCCCGCCCGCCGTTTGGCGCAGGCGGTGGCGATGGCGCGCACTGATGCTACACAACAAAACGGGCCTTTCGGCCCGTTTTGTTATGCATTCTGACGCCACCATTCGGCGAGCAGTACGCCGGTTGCGACTGACACGTTAAGGCTTTCCACGTTGCCAGTGCCACCAATCGACAGGCTCATGTCACCCTGCTTGAAAGCAGTATCTGAAAGACCTTCGCGCTCCTGCCCTAAAACCAGCACCATTTTTTCCGGCAGCTCAGCCTGCGCCAGCGGCGTGCCCTGATGGCTAGAGGTCGTCACGATGGTGTAACCCGCTTTACGGAACGCTTCCAGACCTTCACTGAAGGTTGCGCCGCTGATGGCCTGCACATGCTCGGCTCCGCCTTCTGCGGTACGTACCGCTGCACCAGACTCCAGCAGTGAAGCGTCGTTCACCAGCAAACCTTTTACGCCAAAATGCGCGCAGCTGCGCATAATCGCGCCGAGGTTATGCGGGTTGCTGACATCTTCCAGTGCCAGTACGCAATCTTTGGTATTCGCCTGGCTTAGCCATTCAGAAACCGCCATACCCATGCGTTTCTTGATCAGGAAGCAGACGCCGCCATGATGCTCAGTGCCTGACGCTTTGGTGATCTCTGCATCTTCAACGACGTGATAGGCTTTGCGGTTAGCCGCGAGCCAGCGCAGCGCTTCGCGGAAACGCGGCGTCACTTCCTGCACGAACCAGGCGCGAACAATCGCTTCCGGGCGGCTCTGGAACAGCGCCTGACAGGCGTTCTCGCCATACACGCGTGTTTCTTCATTACGCTGACGACGGATTTGCTCAGGATCGACGAAGCTCTTACCGCTGATGCCGCCGTGATCTGGCTTATCGCTCTCAGGCGATGCCGCACGATCGGCTGAAGGCGCGCGTGAGACGGTACGCCACGGGGAATCGCTGCTGCTATAGGCACCGCGATTATCATCACGATCGTTGCGGCGGCCTGCGCCATCGTCCGAACGGCGTGGTGCGCCACGACCGCCTTCGTCACGGCGCGGTGAAGTGCGGCGACCGGCGTCGTCGCTGCGACGGCCAGCGGAGCGCTCCCCTTCCTGACCGCGTTCAGTACGGGGACCAGACGAACGACGATTATCATCCGGGCGGGCAGCAGAGTGACCACCTTTGCCTGTACGAGGATTAGGCGCGCGCGCGCTTTTATCGTCCTCGCCACGCACGTACATCACCTTAACCTTACCGCTCTTGCCTTTAAATTCGTCGTTCATGTCTTCCTCCTGCATTGAGAGCGCGCAGATTACCTGATGTGCTGGCGCTTAGCTATCAACTATTGAACCTATAGAGCAATCCAGATTGAGAGGGAATCCGTCCCCTTTCATAATGGACAATATTTACCAGACTGACACTTTTCAACATCAGAGGTTCCTATGAATACGGTATGCGCTTCCTGTCAGGCAACCAATCGCGTTCCTGACGAACGCTTTGCCGACGTAGCGAAATGTGGTCGCTGTGGAAATGAGCTGTTCGATGGCGAAGTAGTGAATGCCACCAGCGCCAACTTTGATAAATATCTGCAGGACGATCTGCCGGTAGTGATCGATTTCTGGGCGCCCTGGTGTGGCCCATGCGTCAATTTTGCACCGGTGTTTAAAGATGTCGCCAGAGAACGCAGTGGTAAAGTTCGCTTTATTAAAGTCAACACCGAAGCGGAACCGGCTCTGAGCGCACGTTTCAACATTCGCAGTATCCCGACCATCATGCTGTTTAAGAACGGCGAGCGTGTCGATATGCTGAATGGTGCCATGCCTAAAGCGCCTTTTAATGAATGGCTGGATGAGTCACTATAATCTTCGGAGGCCAGCCTGTCTGGCCTTTTCCTTTTAGCCTGCGCTTCGATTACACTGATGTTTTTCCTGCCCTGAATACTCATGTCTGATAATGCTGTTTTACGCTTGCGCGCCCAACGTCTCGCCCGTGCCACACGCCCTTTTCTCGCACGCGGAAATCGAGTCATTCGCTGCCAGTCATGCCTGTTGCCAGAGGTCAACTGTCTCTGCAGTCAGATCGTGCAGCAGTCTGCCCGTAGCCGCTTCTGTCTGGTGATGTTTGATACCGAGCCAATGAAGCCGAGCAATACCGGCCGCCTGATTGCCGATATTCTGCCAAATACCCAGGCTTTTGGCTGGTCACGCACCGAGCCGGATCCGATGCTGCTGGCAGCTGTGCGCAATCCTGATTATCAGCCGCTGGTGGTCTTTCCGGCCGCCTATGCGGATCCCGGGCGCGAGGTGCTGACAACGCCCCCCTCCCGCGGCAAGCCGCCGCTGTTTATTATGCTGGATGGTACCTGGACTGAAGCGCGCAAAATGTTCCGCAAAAGCCCCTGGCTCGACGCCCTGCCGGTGATGTCGCTGGATGTCAGTACGCCTTCGCGTTATACGCTGCGTGAAGCCCATGGCGAAGGTCAGCATTGTACCGCTGAAGTGGCCGTGGCGCTGCTGGCGCAGGCGGGCGATCGGCGGGCGGCAGAGACGTTATCTCACCATTTTGACCAGTTCCGCGCGGCCTACCTGGCCGGAAAACCGCATCACTGCGGGCAGGCTTAACCGCACCCCTCTTCTTATGGCTGGAGAGAGCCTGCTCTGACAATTCATAAGATCTGGATGTTCAGCCTGCGATCTGTCAGGAAGCACTGCCAGCAAAAAGCGTTTACAATCACGCAAATCCCGATCTCAGGAGGGCGAGATGAGCCAACGCGGACTGGAAGCACTGCTACGACCTAAATCGATTGCAGTAATTGGTGCCTCGGTTACGCCAGGGCGTGCCGGATACTTTATGATGCGTAACCTGCTGGCGGGTGGTTTTAGCGGGCCGGTGTTGCCGGTGACGCCAAAGTATAAAGCGGTCAACGGCGTACTGGCCTGGCCCACCATTGATAGCTTACCTTTCGCGCCAGACCTGGCGGTGATCTGCACCCACTCAAAACGTAACGTCGCACTGCTGCAACAGCTCGGCGAGAAAGGTTGCAAAGCCTGCATTATCCTCTCTGCGCCCGCCAGCCAGTCGGCTGAACTCAAAGCCTGCGCCAGCCAGTGGCAGATACGTCTTTTGGGGCCGAACAGTCTTGGCCTGCTGGCACCCTGGCAAGGATTGAATGCCAGCTTCTCGCCGGTGCCGATTGAGAAAGGCCGTATCGCATTTATCTCCCAGTCCGCAGCGGTTTCCAATACCATTCTTGACTGGGCGCAGCAGCGCAACCTCGGTTTCTCCTGGTTTATCGCGCTGGGTGACAGTCTGGATACCGATGTCGATGACCTGCTCGACTTCCTGGCTCGCGACGGTAAAACCAGCGCCATCCTGCTCTATCTTGAGCACCTCAGTGACGCCCGTCGTTTTGTTTCTGCTTCACGCAGCGCCTCCCGTAATAAACCGATTCTGGTGATCAAGAGTGGTCGCAGCCATGAAGCCCAGGCGCTGCTTGGCACTCACAGCGGTCTGGACGCCGCCTGGGATGCGGCCATCCAGCGTGCCGGATTACTGCGGGTGCAGGATACCCATGAGCTGTTCTCCGCCGTTGAGTCGCTGAGTCATATGCGGCCGCTGCGTGGCGATCGGCTGATGATCATCAGTAACGGCGCCGCGCCCGCCGCGCTGGCGCTGGATGCGCTCTATACCCGCAACGGGAAACTGGCGCAGCTCAGCGACAAGACTCGCCAGCAGCTTGAGGCGCTATTGCCAGCCGGTGCGGGTCGCGGCAACCCGCTTGATTTAAAAGATGATGCCACCGCGGAACGTTATGCCGCCTGCACAGAGATCCTGCTCGACAGCCATGAACTTGATGCATTAATGATTATTCATGCGCCCAGCGCGGTCGCACCCGCAACGGAAACGGCCACACATCTGATCGAAACCCTTGCCCGCCATCCGCGCGGTAAGCGGGTAACTCTGCTGACCAACTGGAGCGGCGAGTTCTCATCGCAGGCTGCGCGTCGTGCTTTTACGCAGGCGGGTATACCAACCTGGCGAACGCCAGAAGGAACGGTGACCGCCTTTATGCATCAGGTTGAATACCGGCGTAACCAGAAGCAACTGCGCGAAACTCCTGCTCTGCCCGCCACGCTGAACCAGGATAGCGCCCATGCTCATCAGTTGCTTTCCCTGGCGCTGGAGCGCGGTATTACCACGCTGGATACCCACGAAGTGCAGCCGGTGCTGCAGGCGTATGGGCTGGCCACGCTACCAACCTGGATCGCCAGCGACAGCGCAGCAGCAGTGGCAATTGCCGATCAGATTGGCTATCCGGTGGCGCTGAAACTGCGTTCACCCGATATCGCCCATAAGTCGGAGGTTCAGGGCGTGATGCTCTACCTGCGCAATGCCAGCGAAGTGGAGCATGCCGCCGAGGCTATTTTTGATCGGGTAAAACAGACGCTGCCACAGGCACGTATCGAAGGGTTACTGGTTCAGAGCATGGCCAGCCGTGCAGGCGCACAGGAGCTTCGGGTCGTGGTTGAACAGGATGCCCTGTTTGGCCCAATCATTATGCTGGGAGAAGGCGGTGTTGAATGGCATGCCGATAAACAGGCGGCCGTTGCCCTGCCCCCGCTGAATATGACGCTCGCACGCT
Source organism: Pantoea sp. AS142 (assembly GCF_037152305.1). Classification (NCBI taxonomy): domain Bacteria; kingdom Pseudomonadati; phylum Pseudomonadota; class Gammaproteobacteria; order Enterobacterales; family Erwiniaceae; genus Pantoea; species Pantoea sp. AS142. The sequence goes on from NZ_JBBCMO010000017.1 coordinate 43,811, forward strand.
ATCTGGTAATTCAGGCAATTAAGAGCGGAAAAATTCGTAGCCGCAGCGCCCTGAACCCGCTGGATATCCCCGGTTTAAGCCAGCTGCTGGTGCAGGTCTCTAACCTGGTAGTAGATTGCCCGGAGATCCAGCGACTGGATATCCATCCGCTGCTGGCGGCAGGCAATGATTTTACCCTGCTGGATGTCACCCTGACGCTGGCATCGTTCCACGGTGATAATGAAGCTCGGCTGGCAATACGTCCTTATCCTCAACATCTGGAAGAGCAGGTGGAATTAAATGATGGGCAATTCTGCCTGTTCCGGCCAATCCTGCCGGAGGATGAACCCCTGCTGCGTGATTTTATTAGTCAGGTAACTAAAGAGGATCTTTACTACCGCTATTTCAGTGAAATTAATGAGTTTACTCATGACGATCTCGCCAATATGACCCAGATCGATTATGACCGCGAGATGGCGATTGTGGCGGTACGTCAGCATCAGGGACGCCCCGAAATTATCGGCGTAACCCGCGCTATCTCTGATGCGGATAACTTTGATGCGGAGTTTTCGGTGCTGGTCCGTTCCGACCTGAAAGGGTTAGGTATGGGCCGTCGTCTGCTGGAAAAGATGATTCGCTATACCCGACATCACGGCTTGCAACAATTGAACGGCATCACCATGCCCCATAACCGAGGCATGATTACGCTGGCACGAAAGCTCAATTTTCATGTGGATGTTCAACTGGATGACGGTATTGTCAGCCTGAAATTGTCTTTACAGAATGAGATCAACTAACCTTGTGTAGAGAAAGGTAAAAAACGTTCGAATCGACGGAGTTGATGTTATTATTTATGGTTATAATCCTGATTTGATGGCAAAAGGCCATACAATGAACAGAGAAGAAGTGCACTGTGATGTTGTCTAAATTTAAACGTAACAAACACCAACAACACCTCGCACAGCTGCCCAAACTGTCACAATCCGTTGCGGATATGTCGACACTTTACTCGCCTGCCGAATTTCGCCAGACATTGCTGGAGAAAATTGCGGCAGCGCAGACCCGCATCTGTATTGTCGCGCTCTATCTGGAAAACGATGACGCCGGGCGTGCCGTCATGGATGCGCTTTATAGTGCGAAGCTGGCGCGGCCAGAGCTGGATATCTCCATTCTGGTTGACTGGCACCGTGCGCAGCGCGGGCGAATCGGTGCAGCGCGAGGCGTTACCAATGCCGACTGGTATTGCGAAATGGCGACCCGATATGCCGACATCGCCATCCCGGTTTATGGTATCCCGGTCAATACCCGCGAAGCGCTAGGCGTGCTCCATCTTAAAGGGTTCATTATTGATGATATGCTGCTCTATAGCGGTGCCAGCATCAATGATGTTTACCTGCATCAGCATGATAAATATCGCTATGACCGCTACCAGGTTATCCGTAATTCCCAGCTGACCGATACCATGTATGACTGGATCACGCACAATCTGAAGCCAGCGGAAGCGGTCAACCGACTCGATTTTGCTGAGCGCCCCTCAAGTCCAGAAATTAAAAATGAGACGCGCCAGTTTCGCCAGGATCTGCGAGGCTTCAATTATCAGTTTGAAGGGAATGCCGGCAATGATGAGCTGGCGGTCACCCCGCTGGTCGGTCTGGGTAAGCATAGCCTGCTCAATAAAACCATTTTCCATCTGATGCCCTGTGCGGAACAGAAGCTGGTCATCTGTACCCCCTACTTCAACCTGCCCGCCTTGCTGGTGCGTAATATCATTCATCTTCTACGTCAGGGAAAACAGGTCGAGATCATTGTCGGTGATAAAACGGCCAATGATTTCTATATTGCTCCCGATCAGCCGTTCAAAATCATTGGCGCGTTGCCTTACCTGTATGAAATCAATCTGCGTCGATTTCTGAGCCGTCTGCACTATTACGTCACGACCGATCAGCTGGTTGTAAGACTGTGGAAGGATGGCGAGAACAGTTATCACCTTAAAGGGATGTGGGTTGATGACGAATGGCAGTTGATTACCGGTAATAATCTCAATCCACGTGCATGGCGGCTCGATCTGGAAAATGCGGTGCTAATCCACGATCCTCATCAGCAATTAGCGGCTCAGCGTGAGAAAGAGCTGACATTAATCCGGCAGCACACCACGATAGTGACCCATTTCCGTGAGCTTGAGAGTATTGCTGATTATCCGGCCAAAGTGCGGAAACTGATTCGCCGTCTGCGCCGGATACGTATCGATCGCCTGATCAGCCGTATTCTTTAATCCTCGCCTGCTATAAGGCATCTGCTATGCGAATTGTGCTGCTTGCTGTGCTGTTGTGTAGTGGATGCTCCCATATGGCGCAGGACCAATGGACCGGACGGGATAAAGCGGAACACTTTGTCGTGTAGCTTTAGCTGCTGCAGGCAGTGAATATGGACAGCGTCAGCACCTTTCTGACCGGCAAAGCCAGACTATCGGTATCCTGTTTTCGTTAAGTCTTGGGACGGGAAAAGAGGGGTATGACAGCCGCCGAATGGCAGCGGCTGGAGCTGGAGCTGGAACTGGAAAGATTTTGCCTGGGATGCCGCCGGTGCTGCCAGCTGCATTGCCCTGTGGAATTTGAGTCAGTAGCCTTGTTAAAGCTTAATCCCCTTGCCGCGCTTGTGCAGCAACAGCGACACCAGAAATGCCATCGCGCCCATTGTTGAAACATACCAGAAGAAAGTGGTCTCAATCCCCTGTTGCTTCATCAGCAATGCAACATACTCCGCCGATCCACCGAAGATCGCATTCGCTACCGCATAGGAGAGTCCTACGCCTAATGCACGTACCTGCGGCGGAAACATTTCTGCTTTAAGAATGCCGCTGATGGCGGTGTAGAAACTGGTAATCAGCAATGCCAGCAGTATTAACAGGAAAGCCACTCCAGGGCTCTGCACGCTTTGCAGCAGGGTCAGAATCGGCACGGTACAGATGGCTGCGCCCGCGCCAAAAATCATCATCGAGGTGCGGCGACCGATTTTATCTGACAGGGCACCAATGACCGGCTGAATCAGCATAAAGACCAGCAACGCACCGGTCATCAGACCACTGGCCGTTTTAGGATCCATACCTGACGTATTAACCAGATACTTCTGCATATATGTGGTGAAGGTGTAAAAACTCAGGGAACCGCCAGCGGTAAAACCCAGCACCATCAGGAAGGGGCGGGTATGATTGCGCAGTAACCCGATTACGCTACCCGCATCGCGATGTTCGCGGCTCGTCTTATCTGAAGTTTCTTCCAGAGAACGTCGTAACCATAATGCGACAATGGCGAGCAATGCGCCGAGGAGGAACGGAATACGCCAGCCCCAGCTTCGCAGCTCTGCATCAGTGAGCAGAAATTGTAGTACCACTACGGTCATTACCGCCGCTAGCTGGCCACCAATCAGCGTGACATACTGAAATGATGCGTAAAATCCCTTACGCCCTTCCAGTGCTACTTCGCTCATGTACGTTGCGCTGGTCCCATACTCCCCGCCCACTGATAATCCCTGAAACATACGCGCCAATAGCAGAATGACCGGAGCAGCAACACCGATCGTTGAATAACCAGGCAGGCAGGCGATCACCAATGAACCAATACACATCATGCAGACCGAAATCAGCATCGAATTTTTTCGGCCGTGTTTGTCGCCAATATAGCCGAACAGCCAGCCGCCAATCGGACGCATTAAAAATCCTACTGCAAAAACGCCCGCCGTCTGTAATAACTGAGTTGTGGCATCACTCTGTGGGAAAAAAATGTGCGCAAAGTAAAGCGAGAAGAATGAATAGACATAGAAGTCGAACCACTCAACCAAATTGCCTGATGACGCGCCGACGATAGCCCAGATACGTTTCTTTGTATCATCCGTCTGAGTTTTATTATTTGTGGGTGTCATGCCTTACCTCTGTTCCTTGCTGCTCAACAGCATTTAAAGGAGTGAGTAAAGCATTTAAGTCTACTGGAGGTAAAGGCGGTGTAATCCGAGATTATTATTGTGACCTACATCGCTAATTATCGAATAATCAGTGGGTTGCTGGCACTTCAGCAGGAAAAAACGGAGGGAATTGAGGTTACGGATAGAGACTCACAGGTCACTCTTTCAGCTTAAAGTGGCAAATAACAGACGTAAAAAAGCCCCGCACGGCAGTGCGGGGCTTCTTCACTTATTTAATGCCTGGCAGTTCCCTACTCTCGCATGGGGAGACCCCACACTACCATCGGCGCTACGGCGTT
>NZ_JBBCMO010000018.1:0-31505 GCF_037152305.1 Pantoea sp. AS142
TTACGCGTTCCTCCTGCAGAGTCAACCTCTATTTCAGAAGTTTTTCTCCGGCGGCCCAGTCTCCTGTGCCTCTCAACCCGTTTCCCGTTGCCGGTGTGCCGTGTTGATGGATGCGCATTATAGGGCGTTGTCTGAGAGGCGCAACCCATAAATTGCATAAAAAAGAGCGTTCGCTGCATTCCACAGCAAAAGCCGCTGTTATACGCAGTTACACACAACGTTATCCACACTGGCCGGGCTAAATAAATTTAAGCGAGCATCACGCAAACGTTTTCGCTACAATGCCGGACAAAATTACGCCCCCCCTTTTCGGGGCGTTACCTGAGGTTTTTGATTTTTTTCTTCTTATATAGGAGAGAAAACCGCTGTAAAACCTGATGTAACGCTCTTATATACGCGAAACAAAGCCAAGGGATAAACCACCATGCAACAAACTCGTCCTGTAAGCCGCGCATTGCTCAGTGTCTCTGACAAAGCCGGTATCCTCGAATTTGCTCAGGCGCTCTCTAATCGCGGTGTCGAACTGCTCTCTACTGGCGGGACAGCGCGCCTGCTGACGGATGCGGGTCTGGCTGTCACAGAAGTCTCTGACTATACCGGTTTCCCGGAAATGATGGATGGACGCGTCAAAACCCTGCATCCGAAAGTGCATGGTGGCATTTTAGGTCGTCGCGGCCAGGATGATGCCATTATGGCGCAATACGACATCAGCCCAATCGACATGGTGGTCGTTAATCTTTATCCCTTTGCACAGACCGTCGCCCGTGAAGGATGTTCACTGGAAGACGCGGTGGAAAATATCGACATCGGTGGCCCGACCATGGTGCGCTCTGCCGCTAAGAACCATAAGGATGTGGCAATAGTGGTCAGCAGCGGCGACTACGAGGCCATCATTGCCGAAATGGATGCCCATGAGAACGCGCTGACGCTTGAGACCCGTTTCGATCTGGCGATCAAAGCTTTCGAACACACCGCCGCTTATGACAGTATGATCGCTAACTACTTTGGTAGCCTTGTACCCGCCTATCACGGTGAACGTAATCAGCCCGCCGGCCGTTTCCCGCGTACCCTGAATTTGAACTTCATTAAGAAGCAGGATATGCGCTACGGTGAAAACAGCCATCAGGATGCGGCCTTCTATATAGAAGAGAACATCGCTGAAGCTTCAGTGGCGACCGCGCAGCAGGTTCAGGGTAAAGCGCTCTCCTATAACAATATTGCTGACACGGATGCCGCTCTGGAATGTGTCAAAGAGTTCAGTGAACCCGCCTGCGTCATCGTCAAACATGCTAATCCCTGTGGCGTAGCGACCGGTGACTCTCTTCTGTCAGCCTATGAGCGTGCTTACCAGACCGATCCGACCTCTGCGTTCGGCGGTATCATCGCCTTTAACCGCGAACTGGATGAAAAAACTGCGCAGGCCATTATCAGCCGCCAGTTTGTTGAGGTGATTATTGCGCCAGCCGTTTCCGAGGCCGTTCTTAAGATTACCGCCGCGAAACAGAATGTTCGTGTCCTGATCTGCGGCCAATGGCAAAACCGCACTGCCGCACTGGATTTCAAACGCGTCAACGGTGGCCTGCTGGTACAGGATCGCGATCTTGGCATGGTTGATGCCAGCCAGCTGCGCGTAGTCAGTAAGCGCCAGCCAACTGAGCAGGAGTTGCGTGATGCGCTGTTCTGCTGGAAAGTCGCGAAGTTTGTTAAGTCCAATGCCATTGTTTATTCACGGGACAGCATGACTATCGGCATTGGCGCCGGGCAGATGAGCCGCGTCTACTCCGCTAAAATTGCGGGTATCAAAGCGGGCGATGAAAGCCTGGAAGTGAAAGGCTCAGCCATGGCGTCGGATGCATTCTTCCCGTTCCGTGATGGTATTGATGCTGCAGCGGCGGTAGGCGTGAGTTGCGTTATCCAGCCAGGCGGCTCCATCCGCGATGAAGAAGTGATTGCGGCGGCTGATGAGCACGGCATTGCCATGATCTTCACCAACATGCGCCATTTCCGCCACTAATCGTTCGGGAGAGTAATAAATGAAAATTTTAGTAATCGGCAATGGCGGACGTGAACATGCTCTGGCCTGGAAGGCGGCCCAATCGCCACTGGCGGACACCGTGTTTGTCGCGCCGGGTAACGCAGGTACCGCATTAGAGCCTGCTCTGCAAAATGTCGCGATTGGTGCGACAGATGTCTCTGCCCTGCTTGAATTTGCCCAGCGTGAAAAGATCGATCTGACGATTGTCGGACCGGAAGCGCCGTTGGTGATTGGTGTAGTAGATGCATTCCGTGAGGCAGGGCTAGCTATCTTTGGCCCGACTCAGGCCGCTGCACAGCTGGAAGGCTCTAAAGCCTTTACTAAAGATTTTCTGGCACGTCATCAGATCCCCAGCGCGGCGTACCAGAACTTTACCGAGATTGAGCCTGCTCTCGCTTATCTGCGTGAGAAAGGCGCACCTATCGTTATTAAAGCCGACGGCCTGGCCGCAGGTAAAGGCGTGATTGTAGCGATGACGCTGCAGGAAGCCGAGGATGCGGTTCAGGATATGCTGGCCGGCAACGCCTTTGGCGATGCCGGACACCGCATTGTGATTGAAGAGTTTCTGGATGGCGAAGAAGCCAGCTTCATCGTGATGGTGGACGGCGAGCATGTGCTGCCAATGGCCACCAGCCAGGATCACAAACGTGTGGGCGATGGCGACGCCGGTCCGAACACAGGCGGAATGGGAGCCTATTCTCCGGCTCCGGTTGTCACCGATGAGATCCACCAGCGCGTCATGGATCAGGTTATCTGGCCGACAGTACGTGGCATGGCCGCTGAAGGCAACGTCTACACGGGTTTTCTCTATGCGGGCCTGATGATCGATCACAGCGGGCAGCCGAAAGTGATTGAATTTAACTGCCGCTTTGGCGATCCGGAAACTCAGCCGATCATGCTGCGCCTAAAGTCGGATCTGGTCGATCTTTGCCTGGCCGCCTGTGATCGTAAGCTGGATCGGAAAACGTCAGAATGGGATCCCCGTCCTGCGCTGGGTGTGGTACTGGCGGCAGGCGGTTATCCGGGAGACTACACTCAGGGCGATCAGATCCATGGTCTGCCATTGGAAGAGGTTGCTGACGGCAAGGTATTCCACGCCGGAACAAGGCTGGAAGATGACCGGGTGCTGACGAACGGTGGCCGCGTGCTGTGCGTAACCGCGCTGGGTGATGATGTGGCTGCGGCACAAAAACGGGCTTACGAGCTGACAAAGCCGATCTCATGGCAGGGCAGCTTCTGTCGCCGCGATATTGGCTACCGCGCCATTAATCGTAAATAAATTCAGGGGGCACAAGGTGCCCCCTTTTCAATTCACATATCTTCTTCTGTCGGCTGCTGTGAGCAATCATCCTGCTGACTGACGCGCAACAGCTGTATGCCTTCCGGTGCTTCCAGCCATGACACCATCAGCTGTGCCGATACGCTGCGTTGCTGTTGTGTCAGCATCTGCAGAGCGTCAGCATCAAAAGCGGGTCTGACCTGCTGGCCTTCGCAACTCTTCAGCACATTGTTTCCCAGCCAGTGTCCCTGTCTGAGGAACACCTGACCACTTAACAGCGCATCGCTGAGGCTGCGCATCCGCTGGGCATCAAATTTATAGAGTTCAACGGCATCCGGGCTGACCGCTTCACGCCGGCCTGAAAGCTGACGCTGCATAAAGTTAAGCCCACCAGCCTGATCAAAACGCAGAGTCACATCGTCAGGTTGTTTACCCTTCACCTGACGCTGAATGCTGATTAACGCTTCTTGCAGCCAGACATAATCCGTCACCTCCCCCTCACCGCCACTGAACGGCGTATAAAAGGTGCGAATATGTACCGACTGATGGTCGCTGTTTTTGCGCCAGATACGAACAACACCACGATCGGCAAGATAGCCACTAGCAGAAAAGGGGGGAATATCCGGAGTAGAGCTGCAACCAAATAGAAACAAGGAGAGAAACAGAACAGATAAACGCTTAAACAGCGGGGTCATGATGGCTGGCCTCTTAAACAAAAGGGGCGAAACGCCCCCTGTTTTAAAGCTTAACCGCAGTGCGACGTCTTACTTAACGGCGTCTTTCAGCGCTTTACCAGACACGAATGCCGGTACATTTGCTGCAGCGATTTTGATCTCTTTGCCAGTCTGCGGGTTACGACCGGTACGCTCAGCGCGGTGGTTCACTTTAAAAGTACCAAAACCAACCAGTTGTACAGCATCACCATCTTTCAGAGACTCAGTGATCGCAGCCAGAGTAGATTCCAGCGCTGCCTTTGCCTGAGTTTTAGACAGGTCAGCTTTTTCTGCGATCACGTCAATCAATTGAGTCTTATTCATAAGTTATCCTTAAAGTGTATTTATCGCTTGCTAAGCAACGAGTGCGAGGGAAAAGCCATATTCTGGCACTCTTCTGCCTGCACGCACCGATAGCCACAATTTTCAGCCCCCCAAATGTAGACCAGACAGGGGGCCAATGTGAAGCCTCCAGGCGCGCTAATTCGGGCCTGAAGTCACGTTTTATCGCCTTACTGCTGGAAATTTATACCGATGTTGCTAATTCCCGCTTCACGCAGGTCAGATCGCAGACCTTTAATCAATTCAAGGTCGCGCTCTTCACACTCCGCCAGCAGGCGGAAAATCTCCCACTGGAGGTCCCACTCATCAATGATAGCTGGGTTTTCACGCAGCTCTTCGTCGGTCATTTCGCGTCCAGCCTGAGTCATTTCCAGCATGGCAACAGTGGTAATTGAGGTCTCGCTGACTTCAATTGCATGCTCAAGAGTTTCACCGCTCAACTGCGCATGCACGACTTCGCTTAATGCCACGCAGGCATCGATAGCCGGATAAACACCATAAACCTCAAACGCATCGCCATCAGGAATGGCAGCTTCGAGCTTTTCCAGCTGGCTGTCGAAGTTTATCTTCGCATCCTTGACGGTCAGGTTTTCCCAGATCAGATCAAGAACCCGGCGATAGAGTGCCGGATCGGCAAATTCAGTCTGCTCGCAGAACGCACGATAGTTGGGATACATGCGCTCGCACAGGCAGGCCATAAAAGTAAGGTGCTGCCAGCTTTCCAGCTTCGCCAGACGCAGATGAACGGGATTTTGTAACATAAAGGTGGCTCTTATTCGTTTCGCTGGCCGCAGTGTAACTGCAAAAGCGCAGCACAAACAGTGTTAAAGCGCGTTTTGCCAGCGCTGGAAAGCGGCTCGATTCGAAGCAACCGCATCGGCCCAGCGTGTAGGTTCAGGCAACCGATAACCACGCGTACAGTTTTCGACCCAGTGTAGCGCGGTATCCAGGCTGACACGATGGCCGGTGGCGACAAACAGCGGATTACAACGCAGCTTGCTGCGCAATACCCAGCCTATCTGCTCACCTTTGTCGATCAGCGGCTGACGACTGCCAGGCTCCGCATCCAGATCGGCAAAACGTCCACACAGACGACTTTTTGCGACGCCAATGGTTGGCACATCGACCAGCAGGCCAAAATGCGACGCGACGCCAAGCCGTCTTGGATGCGAAATACCGTGCCCATCCACAAACAGCAGATCCGGTTTTTGTTTCAGCATCTGCCAGGCGGCCATTAGCGCTGGATACTCACGGAATGAGAGAAAGCCCGGAATATAGGGCATAGTGGTCTCAACGCGCGCGATGCGATGTTCCACCAGCTTCAACGATGGATATTCCAATACTACCATCGCCGCGCGCGTGACGGTGCCTTCCTGCTCAAATCCAACGTCTGCTCCGCCAATAAAGCGGGGCGGCAGCACGTCAAAGTCGTCTTCGCGCACCACGTCAGCGGCGCGTTCTAACTGCTCAGCGCGAAGTGCGGCAATGTCCATGATTACTCCTGATGCCAGGGACGTGATAAGCGATGTACAGCGTCAACAAAGACACCTGCATTTTCGGGTGGAACATCCTGATGAATACCGTGTCCCAGATTGAAGATATGTCCGGTGCCTGAGCCAAAGCGTTTCAGGATCCCGGCCACTTCCTGTTCAATACGCTGAGGTGCAGCATAGAGCATAGAGGGATCCATGTTGCCCTGCAGCGCGACTTTGTCGCCCACGCGACGTCGGGCGTCATCGATATCGGTGGTCCAGTCGAGACCCAGCGCATCACAACCGGTGGCAGCCATCGCTTCCAGCCACTGTCCGCCCCCTTTGGTGAAGAGCGTCACGGGTACGCGGCGACCGTCGTTTTCACGTAGCAGGCCATCGACAATTTTGTGCATGTAGTGAAGTGAGAACTCGCGATAATCACGACCGGTCAGCACGCCGCCCCAGGTATCGAATATCATCACGGACTGCGCACCGGCGCGAATCTGAGCATTGAGATAGAGGATGACGCTGTCGGCCAGCTTATCCAGCATCGCGTGCAGCGTAGCGGGATCGGCATACATCATCTTCTTGATTTTGGTAAATGCCTTGCTGCTGCCGCCTTCCACCATGTAGGTGGCCAGCGTCCACGGACTGCCTGAGAAGCCAATCAGCGGCAGATCACCGTTCAGGTTTTTACGGATAGTGCGGACGGCATTCATCACATAGCCCAGCTCCATTTCTGGATCGGGCACCGGTAAACGCTCGACGTCAGCGCGACAGGTCACAGGATGAGAGAAACGCGGGCCTTCGCCGGTTTCAAAATAGAGACCCAGTCCCATCGCATCCGGAATGGTCAGGATGTCACTGAAGAGAATGGCGGCATCCAACGGATAACGGCGCAGCGGCTGGAGAGTGACTTCACAGGCCAACTCGGCGTTTTTACATAGCGACATAAAGTCACCCGCCTGGGCGCGTGTCGCTTTGTACTCCGGTAAATAGCGCCCGGCTTGTCGCATCATCCATACCGGCGTGACATCAACTGGCTGACGTAACAGGGCACGCAAATAACGATCGTTCTTCAGTTCACTCATCTCAACACTCTCTCAATAACAGGCGTGTAGTGTAGCACTTTCACACTTCGGCGCGGCACAGGGCGACGGTATCTTCAATCAGACGGCGCGCCACGGTGCCTGGCGGCGGCAACAGGGGCAGGTCATCAAAACGGAACCAGGCCGCATCCAGCAGCTCTTTGCCGTCGTGTTGCAGATCGCCGCTGGCATATTCCGCCATAAACGCGGTCATCAGCGATTGCGGAAAGGGCCACGGCTGGGAGGTGACGTAACGGACGTTTTTGACCCGGATATTGCTCTCTTCCATCACTTCGCGGGCAACGGCCTGCTCCAGCGTCTCGCCAACTTCCACAAAACCCGCCAGCACGGTGTAGACCTTGTTGCGATGGCGGGCATGATTCGCCAGCAGGATTTCATCACCACGACGGATAGCGACAATGATGCAGGGAGCGATCTGTGGATAGTAACGCTCGCGGCAGTGACTGCAGAGACAGGCAAATTCATGTTTGCTGTGGTACATCTCATGGCCGCAATAGCCGCACCAGCGATGAGACCGGTAGAATTCTGCCAGCTGCACACCGCGACCCACCAGCTGAAACAGCTCTACATCCTGATCGATCAACTGTCGTACTGAGAACATATCGGCAGAACGCGGCTCACAAATTAGCCAGACTTTTTCGCCCTGCCATTCACCGATAGTGCGGGCCTTACTGCCGGTCAAACCAAATTTTTCGGCGTTTCCGTGGGGCAAATCACCTTGTGGCAACCAAAGTTTCTGTTCATGGCTGACAATCCACCATCCAGCGTCTACGCTTGAGATTTCGTATTGCATTTATTTCGTCATCCTTAGCGTCAAAACGCACGCTGAAGCCCTGATGTTAAGTGTGTAGATAAACAACTATAACTCACATGGAGTTAGATATGCTTAACCAGTTAGACGTCCTGGCTGAACGCGTAGGTGGCAGTAATGAACTGGTCGATTCGTGGCTTGAAGCTCGTCGTCAGCTACTGGTGACCTATTATCACCTTGTCGGCCTTAAACCTAAAAAAGAGGCGCTGACGCGTCTGGATGAACAGGCTCTGGACAACTTCTGTCACAGCCTGGTCGATTATCTTTCTGCAGGTCACTTCAGTATCTATGAACGCGTCATCAGTGAAATGAGTGGCGACAGCCCGATGATCGCCGCCGCGCAGATCTATCCACCGTTGGAAGCCAACACTGAACGTCTGATGCAACTGTATGACGGTCAACTGCAACAGGCGATCGACGACGAGAACTGCATGACCTTTCAGCAGGCGCTGTCCGAAGTCGGCGAAGTGCTGGAAGCACGGTTTACGCTGGAAGATAATCTGATCCAGCTGGCATGGGATAACCAGCTTGCCACTCCGCCGGTTGCCAATGACAGCCATATCGCGCGTCCGGCTTAGCCGTCATCACTGGTAAAAGGGTTGAGATTATCTCGTCGCCCTTTTATGCTGAACAGGTTCTGAGGAGCGTACTCCAAAGAACCTTTTTTATTTTTGCTTTGAAATACAAGGTTTACGCCTGACTCTGTTGTGATCAGACGCCAGCGTAAAAACAGCTTCTTGTCGGAGTGCCCAGTTGGGCTGAGACCGTTAATTCGGGATCCGCGGAACCTGATCAGGTTAGAACCTGCGAAGGGAACAAGAGTAAATATTTTCTGTATGCCAGTACGTTTACGCTGTCTATACGGTTACTCCTTCCGAACTCCGGACAAGCATCGTTCCCCCTTAACAGGAAGATTGCTATGTCTGACCCAAAAATAACCCGTCGTGAACAACGTGCCCAGGCGCAGGAATTTATCGATTCCTTGCAAAGCGGCAGTGCATTTCCCCAGTCCCGTCGCATCTGGATTACCGGCAGCCGCGAGGATATTCGCGTTCCCATGCGCGAAATCGCGCTCAGCCCGACCCACCTCGGCGGCAGCAAAGAACAGCCTCTTTATGAGCAAAACGAAGCGGTACCGGTCTATGACACGGCGGGGGCTTATGGCGATTCCGCGGCACAGATCGATGTTCATCGTGGCCTTGAAAAGCTGCGCGCCCGCTGGATTGCTGAACGCGACGACAGCGTGCTTCTGGAACAGAACAGCTCAGACTATACCCAGCAGCGGCTGGCTGACGAGGGACTGGATCATCTGCGCTTCGATCAACTTCCGACACCGCGCCGTGCCCGCGCAGGCCACCGCGTCACGCAACTGCACTATGCCCGCCAGGGGATCATTACCCCGGAAATGGAATTTATCGCCCTGCGGGAAAATATGGGCCGGGAGCGAATCCGCAGTGAGGTGTTGCTGCAACAGCATCCAGGCCATAGTTTTGGCGCGCATCTGCCCGCCGATATCACGCCCGAGTTTGTCCGTCAGGAGGTCGCTGCCGGCCGCGCCATCATCCCTGCCAATATCAATCACCCTGAATCGGAGCCGATGATCATTGGCCGCAACTTTCTGGTTAAGGTCAACGCCAACATCGGTAACTCGGCAGTAACCTCTTCCATTGAGGAAGAAGTGGAAAAACTGGTCTGGTCGACTCGCTGGGGAGCCGATACGGTGATGGATCTCTCTACCGGCCGTTATATTCATGAAACACGCGAATGGATTTTGCGAAACAGTCCCGTGCCCATTGGTACCGTGCCGATTTATCAGGCGCTGGAAAAAGTGAATGGCGTGGCCGAGGCACTGAACTGGGAAATTTTCCGGGACACGCTACTTGAGCAGGCAGAGCAAGGCGTCGATTATTTCACGATCCATGCTGGCGTGCTGCTGCGTTATGTCCCGATGACCGCGAAGCGTCTGACCGGGATTGTGTCGCGGGGTGGATCGATCATGGCCAAATGGTGCCTGTCGCATCATCAGGAGAGCTTCCTGTATCAGCACTTCCGGGAGATCTGTGAAATCTGCGCCGCTTATGATGTTTCCCTGTCTCTGGGTGACGGCTTACGTCCGGGGTCGATTCAGGATGCCAATGATGAGGCACAGTTTGCCGAACTGCGTACCCTGGGCGAACTGACCCGCATCGCCTGGGAATATGACGTTCAGGTGATGATTGAGGGGCCGGGGCATGTCCCGATGCATATGATTCGTCGCAACATGACCGAACAGCTCGACCTGTGCGATGAAGCCCCCTTCTATACGCTTGGCCCGCTTACCACTGACATTGCACCTGGCTATGACCATTTTACCTCAGGTATCGGTGCCGCCATGATTGGCTGGTTTGGTTGCGCCATGTTGTGTTACGTCACGCCCAAAGAACATCTGGGCCTGCCGAACAAAGACGATGTGAAGCAAGGATTGATCACCTACAAAATCGCGGCGCATGCCGCCGATCTGGCGAAAGGCCATCCGGGGGCGCAGATACGTGATAACGCCATGTCCAAAGCGCGCTTTGAATTCCGCTGGGAAGATCAGTTTAACCTGGCGCTGGATCCCCATACTGCAAGGGCTATGCATGATGAAACCCTGCCGCAGGAGTCGGGCAAAGTGGCCCATTTCTGCTCAATGTGCGGTCCTAAATTCTGCTCGATGAAAATTTCCCAGGAGGTGCGCGAGTTTGCGGCACGCCAGGATGCCCGTGCCGAGCCGGTTGAAGTAGGCATGGCGCAAATGTCAGACCGTTTACGCAGCCGCGGCGATGAGTTTTATCACCCCGCCGATGCCATTAATGAGGATTAACCATGCCTGCATTTCCCGCTACCGCTCCGCGCCTGGGGCTTTATCCGGTAGTTGATAGTCCCGCGTGGATTGAACGCCTGCTGGAGACGGGCGTTCGCACGCTGCAGCTGCGCATGAAAGATCAGCCCGATGAGGTCGCCGAGCACGCCATTGCTCAGGCGATTGCACTGGGCAAACGCTTTGACGCGCGCCTGTTTATTAATGACTACTGGCAGCTGGCGATTAAGCATCACGCCTATGGCGTGCATCTGGGTCAGGAAGATCTGGATTTCGCAGATCTCGCCCACATTCATCAGGCCGGATTGCGACTGGGACTCTCCACCCACGATGATGCGGAACTGGATCGCGCCCTGGCGATCCAGCCCTCTTATATCGCGCTTGGGCATATCTTTCCGACACAGACCAAAGAGATGCCTTCTGCGCCTCAGGGCATTGAGCAGCTAAAGCGACATCTGACACGTCTGACGCATCTTCCCACCGTGGCGATTGGCGGAATCTCAATTGCACGAGCACCCGATGTGCTCGCAACCGGTGTGGGCAGCATCGCGGTGGTGAGTGCGATTACCCAGGCAGATGACTGGCGTGAAGCAACGCGTACCCTGCTGGCACTGGCAGAGCCGCAGAAATAGGAATGTGTGGAACCTGTTTCGCATAGCGACTGCAAAATAAGTAATGCCAGCATTCTTTCGGGAAAGCGTCGCGCAAAAACCTATGTTGCCGCTGGCGTGCTTTAATCCAAAACCTTAACGTGGCATCCGTCAGGTTAAGGTTATCTGACCAGGGCCGGTTCCCTCCTCTTGCCGGCCCTGTTCCTTCTTTTCACTACGTGAGAGTAGAGGCTGAAGTCTGCGTCTCATGCTGGCACGAGAGCATGGCGCGTTCGACGGCTGCACCCACCAGCGCCAGCGCCTGTTCAGTTTGCTCGTTGATTGGCAGCCCGTAGTTTACGCGCAAACAGTTACGATATTTACCCGATGCCGAAAACAGTGAACCCACAGCAATCTGAATTTTTGACTCGCGCAGTTCGCGGTTAAGCCGGACCGCATCAAATGCTTCTGGTAGTTCTATCCACATCAGAAAGCCACCCTGAGGACGGGAAACACAGATGCCGCAGGGAAAGTATTGCCGTACCCAGCAGCTAAAGGTTTCATAGTTACGGTGATAGATTTGCCGCATCCGGCGCAGGTGGGGCTGATAATGGCCCTGGCGGATAAACTCTGAGACCGCATGCTGTGGCTGCGTAGCGGTGGAACCTGTGACAATATACTTCATGTGCAGCACACGGTCGCGATAGCGGCCTGGTGCAACCCAGCCGACGCGCAAACCCGGTGCCAGCGTTTTGGAAAAGGAGCTGCACAGCAGAACACGGCCATCGAGATCCAGCGCTTTAATGGTGGGTGGGCGCGGGTATTCCCAGGCTAACTCACCATAAACATCATCTTCAATCACCGCCGCATCAAACCTCTGCGCCAGTGCCAGCAATGTACGCTTACGCTGCTCAGGCATAATAAATCCCAGCGGATTATTGCAATTCGGTACGACCACGACGGCTTTAATCGGCCATTGATCAAAAGCCAGTTCCAGCGCTTCCAGACTGATGCCGGTTAACGCATCGGTCGGGATCTCGATGGCACGAATGCCAAAGCCACGCAGGGTTTGCATGATGCCGTGAAACGAAGGCGACTCAACGGCAATGATATCGCCCGGCTCGCAGACTGCACGCACGGCTACCGACAATGCTTCGTGGCAGCCAGTAGTAATAACGATATCATCGGCGGTGAGCTGGCAACCGCTATCTATCGCCAGTCGCGCAACCTGTTGCCGCAGCGCGAGTACACCATAGAGGTTGTCATAATTCAGCAGCGCGATTTCCTGCTTCTGCGCCTGTCGGCTGAAGGTTTTCCAGAGCGGCTTTAGCGTCGGCTGCGTCAGATCGGGCATGCCGCTGCCCAGTTGCAACACATCATCTTCCAGACGGCTATTAATCAGTTCCAGTACAGCATCCCACTGCGTCACCTCAACTGGCCGCTGTGCGGGACGGGTGAGCGCAGGGATTGGCGGCGTCGCTTTGCGCGAGGCAACAAAATAGCCGGAGCGCGACTGCGGCGTAATCATCTGCTTCTCTTCCAGCAGATGATAAGCCTGCTGCACGGTGCTGATACTGACGCCATGTTCAGCACTCAGACTGCGTACCGACGGCAGGCGTTCACCACTGCGATATAAGCCTTGTTCTATACGCTGAGCCAGCAGTGTGGCCAGATGTTCATATCGGGTCATTGTATTTCCTGTGGCTTCGAGATTGAGCTGCAACCAGTACAGTTATGCTCCTTTTCTACCATTCAGATCTCCATTAGGGCAATCTGTATGTTAAAAAAATGTATTTTTTGCATCTGTATCATGTATAACGATCCGCTGAAAATAGTCCTCAGACAAATTATTGAGGGCTCTACCATGGGATACGATGAAAATCGCGCAGCTAAACCGTTTTCAGGCACGCCTTATCATATAGTTATTAAACTGTGGCGCAGTTATAAACGCTGGCAGTTGCGGCGTGAGACGCGTGTCATTCTGTCGAAGCTGAGTGACAGTCAGTTGAAAGATATTGGCATCGGCCGTAACGACTGGAATGCCTGAATCCGAGACAAAAAAAACCCTGCCGAAGCAGGGTTTTTATCAGGTAAAGGACAATTAATCGTCTTTGTTGCCGCCGAGACCGGCATTCAACAATTCAGCCAGGCTGGCTGAGGCTTCATCCGCAGTAACCTGCGGTGCAACCGGAACTTCACCTGCCGCTTTGCGGCGCATACGATCCTGATGGTAGGCGTAACCGGTACCGGCCGGGATCAGACGACCCACGATCACGTTCTCTTTCAGGCCGCGCAATTCGTCGCGTTTGCCTGCTACTGCCGCTTCGGTCAGAACACGCGTGGTCTCCTGGAACGATGCTGCAGAGATGAACGATTCGGTAGCCAGTGACGCTTTGGTAATACCCAGCAGGTCACGCATGAAGGTTGCGCCAACTTTTCCATTCGCTTCCAGATCACGGTTGGAGATCTTGATGCGAGAGAATTCAGCCTGCTCACCTTCCAGGAAGTCTGCACTTCCTGCGCTCACGATGGTTGCTTTACGCAGCATCTGACGAACGATGACTTCGATGTGCTTATCGTTAATCTTAACACCCTGCAGACGGTAAACTTCCTGCACTTCGTTAGTGATGTAACGGGTCACCGCATGCACGCCACGCAAGCGCAGGATGTCATGTGGAGACTCTGGGCCATCGGAAACCACGTCACCGCGCTCAACGCGTTCACCTTCAAACACGTTCAGCTGACGCCATTTCGGAATCATCTCTTCGTACGGATCGCTGCCATCTAGCGGAGTAATTACCAGACGACGCTTACCTTTGGTCTCTTTACCGAAGGAGATGATACCGCTGATCTCCGCCAGAATAGCTGGCTCTTTCGGACGACGCGCTTCGAACAGGTCAGCAACGCGTGGCAGACCACCGGTAATATCCTTGGTACCGCCAGATTCCTGCGGAACACGCGCCAGCGTGTCGCCTGCACTGATCTTAACACCATCTTCCAGCTGAACAATTGCTTTACCTGGCAGGAAATACTGAGCCGGCATATCGGTGCCCGGGATCAGAACGTCGTTGCCGTTAGCATCAATAATTTTCAGCGCAGGACGCAGATCTTTACCGCCCGCCGTACGTTCAGCACTGTCCAGAACCACCAGCGAAGAAAGACCGGTTAAGTCATCTGTCTGACGGGTAATGGTCTGGCCATCAACCATGTCCGTGAAGCGAATAAACCCGCCCACTTCGGTGATTACCGGCATGGTATGCGGATCCCAGTTTGCTACGGTTTCGCCCGCTGCAACCTGCTCACCATCACCTTTCGCCATGGTAGAACCATAAGGAACTTTATAGCTCTCTTTGGTACGACCAAATTCGTCGATCATTTTCAGTTCAACGTTACGCGAGGTGATCACCAGCTTGCCTGCCGAGTTCGTTACCGACTTAGCATTGGTCAGCTTGATGGTACCTTTGTTCTTAACCTGAATGCTGGATTCAGCAGCCGCACGTGATGCCGCACCACCGATGTGGAACGTACGCATCGTCAGCTGTGTACCTGGCTCACCGATGGACTGTGCCGCAATAACACCGATCGCTTCACCTTTGTTGATGATGTGACCACGTGCCAGGTCGCGACCGTAGCAGTGCGCACATACACCAAAGTCAGTTTCACAACCCACTACTGAACGAACTTTCAGGCTGTCGACTGAGTTCAGTTCCAGCACGTCACACCAGTGCTCATCGAGCAGCGTGTTGCGTGGAACCAGAATATCAGCAGTGCCAGGCTTCAGAACATCTTCAGCGGTAACACGACCCAGTACACGTTCACGCAGTGGCTCTTTAACGTCGCCACCTTCGATGACAGGTGTCATCATGATGCCTTCGTGTGTACCACAGTCATCTTCGGTAACAACCAGATCCTGTGCAACGTCAACCAGACGACGTGTCAGATAACCGGAGTTCGCTGTTTTCAGTGCGGTATCCGCCAGACCTTTACGAGCACCGTGGGTTGAGATGAAGTACTGGAGTACGTTCAACCCTTCACGGAAGTTCGCCGTGATGGGTGTTTCGATAATGGAGCCATCTGGCTTCGCCATCAAACCACGCATACCGGCCAGCTGACGAATCTGTGCTGCAGAACCACGCGCACCGGAGTCAGCCATCATAAAGATGCTGTTAAAGGAAACCTGCCGCTCTTCTACGCCGTCACGGTTAATCACAGTTTCGGTAGAGAGGTTTTCCATCATCGCCTTCGCAACACGTTCGTTAGCCGCTGCCCAGATATCGATGACTTTGTTGTAACGTTCGCCTGCGGTTACCAGACCAGACTGGAACTGCTCCTGAATCTCAGCCACTTCAGCTTCCGCTTCGGTGATGATTTCCACTTTCTTCTCTGGAATAACCATATCGTCGATACCGACTGACGCGCCTGAACGGGCGGCGTAAGCGAAACCGGTGTACATCGTCTGGTCAGCAAAGATAACGGTCGGCTTCAGGCCCAGAATGCGGTAACAGGTGTTCAGCATTTTGGAGATAGCTTTTTTGCCCAGCGCCTGGTTAACGATAGAGAAAGGCAGACCTTTCGGCACGATCATCCATAGGATGGCACGGCCAATCGTTGTGTCGATGATGCTGGTTTTAGCAACCCACTCATCCTGCTCGTTTTTCTCGTGTTCGGTAATACGCACCTTAACGCGAGCATGCAGAGAGGCAAGGCCAGCGCGATAAATACGCTCAGCTTCTTTCGGGCCGGTCAGCACCATGCCTTCGCCTTTGGCGTTAACACAGTCACGGGTCATGTAATACAGACCCAGTACAACGTCCTGAGAAGGAACGATGATTGGCTCGCCGTTCGCCGGTGACAGGATGTTGTTGGTCGACATCATCAACGCACGTGCTTCCAGCTGGGCTTCCAGCGTCAGCGGTACGTGAACAGCCATCTGGTCACCATCGAAGTCGGCGTTATAGGCCGCACAAACCAACGGGTGTAGCTGGATCGCTTTACCTTCAATCAGAACCGGTTCAAAGGCCTGAATACCCAGACGGTGCAGTGTAGGCGCACGGTTCAGCAGAACCGGGTGCTCACGGATCACTTCGTCAAGGATATCCCAGACAACCGCTTCTTCGCGCTCAACCATTTTCTTCGCGGCTTTGATGGTGGTGGCCAGGCCACGCAGTTCCAGCTTGCCGTAAATGAACGGTTTGAACAGTTCGAGTGCCATTTTCTTCGGCAGACCGCACTGATGCAGGCGCAGGTATGGACCAACGGTGATAACCGAACGACCTGAATAGTCGACACGTTTACCCAGCAGGTTCTGACGGAAACGACCCTGCTTACCTTTGATCATGTCAGCCAGCGATTTCAGCGGACGCTTGTTGGAACCGGTGATCGCACGACCGCGACGACCGTTGTCCAGCAGTGCATCGACCGCTTCCTGCAACATACGTTTTTCATTGCGCACGATGATATCTGGCGCAGCCAGATCCAGCAGACGCTTCAGACGGTTGTTACGGTTGATGACGCGACGATAGAGATCGTTCAGATCCGACGTTGCGAAACGTCCACCATCCAGCGGTACCAGAGGACGCAGATCCGGTGGCAGAACAGGCAGCACGGTCAGGATCATCCACTCTGGCTTGTTACCAGATTGTACGAACGCTTCCAGCAGCTTGATACGCTTGGTCAGTTTTTTACGTTTGGTCTCGGAGTTGGTTTCGTTCAGCTCTTCACGCAGCTGTTCGCACTCCTGCTCCAGATCCATGTTTTTCAACAGGGCCTGGATCGCTTCCGCGCCCATTTTGGCGTCGAACTCGTCACCGAACTCTTCCAGAGCGTCAAGGTACTGCTCTTCAGTCAGGATCTGACGCTTCTCGAGGTTGGTCATGCCACCTTCGATTACCACGTAAGATTCAAAGTAGAGCACGCGCTCGATATCACGCAGTGGCATATCCAGCAGTAAGCCAATACGCGATGGCAGTGACTTCAGGAACCAGATGTGCGCAGTCGGCGACGCCAGTTCGATGTGACCCATACGCTCACGGCGTACTTTAGTCTGGGTCACTTCAACGCCGCATTTCTCACAAATCACACCACGGTGTTTCAGGCGCTTGTACTTCCCGCACAGGCACTCATAGTCTTTTACCGGCCCGAAGATACGGGCACAGAACAGACCATCGCGCTCTGGCTTAAAAGTACGGTAGTTAATGGTTTCTGGCTTTTTCACTTCACCAAAAGACCAGGACCGGATCATATCTGGCGAAGCCAGCGCAATTTTGATCGCATCAAACTCTTCGGTCTTAGTTTGCGCTTTCAGAAACTTAAGTAAGTCTTTCACGGATTAGCTCCCGTCGGAGTGAGACTCAGGGGGCGTCCAACCGAAATTGAACGCCCCGTAACCAGTACAATTGCGAGCGCTTTAAACCCAGCGCTTTCAGGCAGCGGCGAACCGCAGCCTGAAATGGGGTTACTCGTCTTCCAGCTCGATGTTGATACCCAGCGAGCGAATCTCTTTCAACAGTACGTTGAAGGATTCCGGCATGCCCGGTTCCATCTGATGGTTACCGTCAACGATGTTTTTATACATCTTGGTACGGCCGTTGACGTCATCAGACTTAACGGTAAGCATTTCCTGCAGGGTATACGCGGCACCGTAAGCTTCCAGTGCCCATACTTCCATCTCACCAAAGCGCTGACCACCGAACTGCGCCTTACCACCCAGCGGCTGCTGAGTCACCAGGCTGTAGGAACCGGTAGAACGTGCATGCATCTTGTCATCAACCAGGTGGTTGAGTTTCAGCATGTACATGTAGCCAACGGTTACCTGACGTTCGAACTGCTCACCAGTACGGCCGTCAAACAGGGTAATCTGACCGGAAGAAGGCAAGCCGCCGAGCTGCAACAGCTCTTTGATTTCGCTCTCTTTCGCGCCATCAAACACCGGAGTGGCGATTGGCATACCTTTCTTCAGGTTCTCAGCCAGACGCAGTACTTCGTCGTCGGAGAAAGTGTTCAGGTCAACTTTCTGACGTAGATCGCTACCCAGGTCATAGGCGCGCTGGATAAATTCGCGCAGTTTCGCGACTTCTTCCTGCTTCTTGAGCATGGCGTTGATCTTCTCGCCGATGCCTTTCGCTGCCATACCCAGGTGGGTTTCCAGAATCTGACCGATGTTCATACGCGATGGTACGCCCAGCGGATTCAGAACGATGTCAACCGGCGTGCCGTTTTCATCGTAAGGCATATCTTCGATCGGGTTGATCTTGGAGATAACACCTTTGTTACCGTGACGGCCTGCCATTTTGTCACCCGGTTGAATCTGACGCTTAACAGCCAGATAAACCTTAACGATTTTCAGCACGCCCGGTGCCAGATCGTCGCCCTGGGTGATCTTACGACGCTTGCCTTCAAGTTTTTTCTCAAACTCGTGCTTCAGTTCGTCGTACTGCTCTGCCAGCTGCTCCAGCTGGTTTTGCTTAGCTTCGTCAGTCAGACCCAGTTCCAGCCAACGCTCGCGCGGCAGCTTGTCGAGTTTGTCTGCTTCAACGCCACCAGAAATCAATACGTTCTGGATACGGCCGAACAGGCCCGCTTCCAGAATCTGCAACTCTTCAGACAGGTCTTTCTTGGCCTGCTTCAGCTGCATCTCTTCGATTTCAAGCGCACGTTTGTCTTTTTCAACGCCATCGCGGGTAAAGACCTGAACGTCGATCACGGTGCCTGACACGCCATTCGGTACGCGCAGTGACGAATCTTTCACGTCAGAGGCTTTTTCGCCGAAGATAGCGCGCAGCAGTTTTTCTTCTGGCGTCAGCTGGGTTTCACCTTTCGGCGTCACCTTACCAACCAGAATGTCGCCACCGGTCACTTCAGCACCGATATAGACGATGCCTGACTCATCCAGTTTAGAGAGTGCAGCTTCACCCACGTTCGGGATATCAGCGGTAATCTCTTCTGGCCCCAGTTTGGTGTCACGCGACACGCATGCCAGTTCCTGAATGTGGATAGTCGTAAAGCGGTCTTCCTGAACCACACGCTCCGAGACCAGGATGGAGTCTTCGAAGTTGTAACCGTTCCACGGCATGAACGCCACACGCATGTTCTGGCCCAGTGCCAGTTCACCCAGATCGGTGGACGGGCCATCTGCCAGCACGTCGCCGCGCTCAACCGGCTCACCCAGAGAAACACATGGCATCTGGTTGATGCAGGTGTTCTGGTTAGAACGGGTATATTTGGTCAGGTTATAAATGTCGATACCGGCTTCGCCAGCATGCATTTCGTCTTCGTTAACTTTGATAACGATACGTGATGCGTCGACGTACTGTACGGTACCGCCACGTTTCGCCACGGCTGTTACACCGGAGTCAACGGCAACAGCACGTTCCATACCGGTACCCACCAGCGGCTTATCAGCGCGCAGAGTCGGAACGGCCTGACGTTGCATGTTCGCACCCATCAGGGCGCGGTTGGCGTCATCGTGTTCTAGGAACGGGATCAGGGATGCACCGACAGAAACCACCTGTTGGGTGGAAACGTCCATGTAGTCAACCTGATCGCGGCTGAACAGACTTGATTCGCCTTTGCTACGGCAGGTGACCAGGTCATCAACAAACGCACCGTTGTCATCCAGAGGGGCGTTCGCCTGAGCGATAACGTAGTTACCCTCTTCGATAGCAGAGAGGTAGTGAATCTCGTCAGAAACCAGACCGTCGATAACGCGGCGATAAGGCGTCTCAAGGAAACCGTACTCGTTAGTCTGTGCATAAACAGACAAGGAGTTGATCAGACCGATGTTCGGACCTTCAGGGGTTTCGATTGGGCAGACACGACCATAGTGCGTTGGATGTACGTCACGCACTTCAAAGCCGGCACGCTCACGCGTCAAACCACCCGGGCCAAGAGCAGAGATACGACGTT
Organism: Pantoea sp. AS142; assembly: GCF_037152305.1. NCBI lineage: Bacteria > Pseudomonadati > Pseudomonadota > Gammaproteobacteria > Enterobacterales > Erwiniaceae > Pantoea > Pantoea sp. AS142. The sequence continues at coordinate 20,095 of NZ_JBBCMO010000018.1, forward strand.
TGTGTGTAATCTCTGACAGCGGGTTGTTCTGATCCATAAACTGAGAAAGTTGGCTTGAGCCAAAGAACTCTTTCACCGCGGCCGAAATCGGCTTCGCGTTGATCATGTCCTGTGGCATCAGGGTATCAAGGTCGCCCAATGACAGACGCTCTTTAACCGCACGCTCAACACGGACCAGACCAACACGGAACTGGTTCTCAGCCATTTCGCCGACTGAACGAATACGACGGTTACCAAGGTGGTCGATATCGTCCACTTCGCCTTTACCGTTACGGATATCGATCAGCTTCTTCATCACTTCGATGATGTCATCTTTGCTCAGGATGCCTGAACCTTCGATTTCATCACGCAGCAATGAGCGGTTGAACTTCATACGGCCGACAGCAGAAAGATCGTAACGATCTTCAGAGAAGAATAGGTTCTCAAACAGATTCTCTGCTGCTTCACGTGTTGGCGGCTCACCAGGACGCATCATGCGGTAGATCTCAACCAGTGCGCTCAGGCGATCGCTGGTGGGGTCGACACGCAGGGTCTCGGACATATATGGACCATGGTCCAGATCGTTGGTGAACAGCGTTTCGATGCGTTTGTGACCGGACTGACTCAGTTTAGCCAGTAGATCCAGTGACAATTCCATGTTAGCTGCAATAATCAGCTCACCCGTGCTCTCATCGATGTAGTCTTTAGCGACCACTTTGCCCGCGATGTATTCAACCGGGACTTCGATGTGCTGAATGCCATCTTTTTCCAGCTGACGGATATGGCGCGCAGTAATACGGCGTGCTTTTTCGACGTAGACGGTGCCATTCGCTTCGATATCGAAGGTCGCAGTTTCACCGCGCAGGCGCTCAGGCACCAGCTCCATCTGCAGCTTGTTGTCACGAATTTCAAACACCACTTTCTCGAAGAAGATATCGAGGATCTGAGGTGTCGTGAACTGTAACGCGCGCAGGATGATAGTGGCCGGCAGCTTACGACGACGGTCAATACGGACAAACAGGTTATCTTTCGGGTCAAACTCAAAGTCGAGCCATGAACCGCGGTAAGGGATGATACGGGCGTTGTAGAGCACTTTACCCGATGAGTGGGTTTTACCCTTATCGCTATCAAAGAACACGCCAGGACTACGGTGCAGCTGAGAAACGATAACGCGCTCGGTACCATTGATAACAAAGGTTCCGTTGTCGGTCATGAGCGGAATCTCGCCCATGTAGACTTCTTGTTCTTTAATGTCTTTTACGGTGCCTTCTGGCGCTTCACGCTCATAGATCACCAGACGCAGTTTCACGCGCAGCGGAGCCGAATAGGTCACGCCACGGATCTGACACTCTTTCACGTCAAAGACAGGCTCACCCAGGCGATAGCTGACATACTGCAACTCAGAGTTGCCGCTGTAGCTCGCAATAGGGAATACAGAGCGGAAGGCAGCTTCCAGTCCGTACTGACCTTCTGGATCTTGCTCGATAAACTTCTGGAACGAGTCGAGCTGGATGGAAAGGAGATAAGGTATGTCCAGTACTTGCGGACGTTTACCAAAATCCTTACGAATACGTTTTTTCTCGGTATAGGAGTAAACCATAGGGTTCCTCAGCTAGCTGACAAGTCGACCCACGCTGTCCGTCCTGACAGGACAGTTCATGCAACACGATTTTGTTTGATTCACTGGCTGCGCGGCAGCAGTGCAATACCTCTTTCTATCACGCTTAAATCATTTCATCGCTTTTGAGAAGGCAGGGAACCCGCACAGGAAAGCGGTATATTAAGTCGTCGATAGAGAAAGATATTGAAGAGTAACAATGGACAAACAGTGTGAAACCCCATTGAGACCCTGTAGCGCAAAAAGGCTGGTGACCAAAAAGTCACCAGCCATCAGTCTGAAACTACTCAGACTGCAACCCAAAGGCTGTCTTACTTAACTTCAACTTCAGCGCCAGCTTCTTTCAGAGCAGCTTCAAGTGCAGCTGCGTCATCTTTGCTGATGCCTTCTTTGATTACGCCAGTTGCTTCAACCAGATCTTTGGCTTCTTTCAGGCCCAGACCAGTCGCAGTACGTACGGCTTTGATTACTGCTACTTTGTTCGCGCCAACAGCTTTCAGGATAACGTCGAATTCAGTTTTTTCTTCAACAGCTTCAGCCGGGCCCGCAGCAACAGCTACAGCAGCAGCAGCAGAAACGCCGAATTTTTCTTCCATAGCAGAAACCAGCTCAACTACTTCCATTACGGACATAGCTGCAACAGCTTCCAGAATTTGGTCTTTAGTAATAGACATGACAATTGTTCCTAAGAATCAGAAAGTTTATACGTTAGCAAGTACGAAGAAAAAGAATGTGGCCTTAAGCCGCTTCTTTTGCATCGCGTACAGCAGCCAGAGTGCGAACCAGTTTGCCAGCAGCGGCTTCTTTCATGGTCGACATCAGACGTGCCAGTGCTTCTTCGTAGGTCGGCAGCGTTGCCAGACGGTCAATATTAGCCGCCGTGATCAGCTCACCTTCAAAGGCTGCAGCTTTGACCTCAAATTTTGCATTCGCTTTCGCGAAATCTTTGAACAAACGAGCAGCAGCGCCCGGGTGTTCCATAGAATATGCAATCAGGGTCGGACCAACAAACGTGTCTTTCAGGCACTCAAACTGAGTACCTTCAACGACGCGGCGCAGCAGGGTGTTACGAACAACACGCATGTAAACGCCAGCTTCACGGCCTGCTTTACGCAGTTCGGTCATTTTATCAACGGTAACGCCACGGGAATCCGCAACAACCGCTGAAAGCGCACCTTTGGCTACTTCGCTGACTTCAGCAACAATCGCTTGTTTGTCTTGAAGATTTAATGCCATTAGCTTTTGCTCCTGGATTTGACCGGGAAAGGATTTCCCCGGAACTCACTTCACTTACTTGCCCAAGGCAAAATAAGTGCTCGAACACGGTGAGCAGAATCCAGCTAAGAAAAAATTCTTTTGGTTCTGTCACCGTCTACGCAGGGTATTAAGCGGAATATCCGGAGATAATCAGCGCCTGCGGTCTTGGACGGAGGCCAGGATAAGGCCTGGCTCCAACCTAAATTCTGTGCGACGCAGCAGAGTCAGAGAGAAAGGCGATAAACGCATCAGTCGGTTCCGGCTCTTTGACGTCCTGTTCTGTAAATAACAGAACAACGGGCGTAAGATTCTAGGTGAATTTTTCGCCCGTTTCAAGCAGCAATTAGTTTGCTGTTGCGTTCAGACCAGCCTGGTCAACGGCAACGCCGGCGCCCATGGTGGTTGAAAGGCTGACTTTCTTGATGTACACGCCTTTCGCCTGAGAGGGTTTTGCTTTTTTCAGCGCAACCAGCAGAGATTCCAGGTTTTCTTTCAGTTTGTCAGCGTCAAAATCCACTTTACCAATAGTAGTGTGGATAATGCCGTTTTTGTCGTTACGGTAACGAACCTGACCCGCTTTAGCGTTCTTAACCGCTTCAGCAACGTTAGGGGTTACAGTACCCACTTTTGGGTTTGGCATCAGACCACGTGGGCCCAGAATCTGGCCCAGCTGGCCAACAACGCGCATTGCATCCGGAGAAGCAATAACAACGTCAAAATTCATTTCGCCTTTCTTGATCTGATCAGCCAGATCTTCCATGCCTACCAGCTCAGCGCCTGCTGCTTTAGCAGCTTCAGCGTTGGCGCCTTGGGCGAAGACAGCAACACGTACTGAACGACCAGTACCGTGTGGCAGAACGGTCGCGCCGCGAACGTTCTGATCAGATTTACGTGCATCAATGCCGAGGTTAACAGCAACGTCAACGCTTTCGACGAACTTGGCAGTAGCCAGTTCTTTCAGCAGAGCAACAGCTTCAGCAATGTCATACTGCTTAGTCGCGTCTACTTTGTCGCGAATTACGGTCATGCGCTTGGTCAGCTTAGCCATTTCTTAGTCCTCTACTACCAGGCCCATGGAACGAGCAGTACCTTCGATTGAGCGAGTCATCGCTTCAACGTCAGAACCAGTCATGTCCGCAGCTTTGGTTTCTGCGATTTCACGTACCTGAGCACGAGTCACTTTACCGACTTTATCTTTGTTCGGCTTACCAGAACCAGACTTGATGCCCGCTGCTTTTTTCAGCAGTACGGCAGCCGGAGGCGTTTTGGTAATAAAGGTAAAAGAACGGTCGCTGTATACGGTGATAACAACAGGAGTCGGCAGACCTTTTTCAAGAGATTCGGTCTTAGCGTTGAACGCTTTACAGAATTCCATGATGTTAACGCCCTGCTGACCCAGTGCTGGGCCAACCGGTGGACTTGGGTTCGCCATACCAGCTGCAACCTGCAGCTTGACATAGGCTTGGACTTTCTTAGCCATGATATTTCCTCTATTGGGTTATAGCGCCTGTAAAGGCTCCCCGTGATAACAATTTATACGCTGTTGCCAGCATATAAAAACAAAAGGCGCGAAATTATAGTTAAGTTTCGCGCCTGCTGCAACAGCTAATTTGTGAGCGGAAAGAGGTTAACCTTTCTCCACCTGACCGAAGTCGAGTTCAACCGGTGTTGCACGTCCAAAGATGGAAACGGATACCGTCAGGCGGCTCTTCTCGTAATCCACATCTTCAACCACACCGTTAAAGTCAGCAAAAGGACCGTCATTGACGCGAACCATTTCACCTGGTTCAAACAGCGTTTTCGGCCGAGGCTTGTCGCCCACCTGCTGCAGACGGTTCATGATCGCATCAACTTCTTTATCGCTGATAGGTGCCGGACGGTCAGATGTACCACCGATGAAACCCATCACGCGTGGGACGCTGCGTACCAGATGCCAGCTGGCGTCATTCATCACCATCTGAACCAGTACATATCCCGGGAAAAACTTGCGCTCGCTTTTACGACGCTGACCACCACGAATTTCAACGACTTCTTCAGTCGGAACCATGACGTCGCCAAACAGCTCTTCCATGTTGTGCAATTTGATATGCTCGCGCAGCGATTGTGCTACGCGGCCTTCAAAACCGGAAAACGCCTGTACGACGTACCAGCGTTTCTTTGGAGCTTCAGACATCTCAGAACCTCAGGCCAGTGATAAACGATACCAGACGGACCAGAATACCATCCAGCCCCCACAAAATCAGTGACATCACGGCAGTAACCGCGGCAACGATTAACGTGGTGTGCAGCGTTTCCTGGCGGGTTGGCCAGATAACCTTACGCATTTCTGTTCTTGCTTCACGAGCAAAAGCCACGGTCGCTTTGCCTTTGGTCGTTAAAAGCGCAATGCCGCCAGCCGCTGCAATCAGTACAACTACGGCTAAAGCACGCAGTGGCAGTGACACATCACGATAGAGGTAGTTACCTACAATCGCTGCAAGCAGCAGTAATACGACTACTACCCACTTTACCGCTTCCAGGCCACGCCCGCTCCCTTGAGCTTCGGTATTCGCACTCATAAACCAACCTGCCACAATAATTCAGAAACTATTCTGCCCCGCAGTGCGAGGCGTCCAAACCGAATGAGCTTTTGGGGCGTAACTCGGTATCCAACGCCGCATAACAGAGCCTGTCTCAGCAATGATTATGATTCAAAAAATCACTGATGAGCCAGGTTCTATGAAACAGCGTGCAAAAAGGGCATCAAATGATGCCCTTTCCGTGTGCATTGCGTCAAACGTTATCGGTAATTATGCGATAACTTTAGCAACAACACCCGCGCCAACGGTACGGCCACCTTCGCGGATTGCGAAACGCAGACCTTCGTCCATTGCGATTGGGTGAATCAGGGTAACAACCATTTTGATGTTGTCGCCTGGCATGACCATTTCAACGCCTTCTGGCAGCTCGACTGAGCCGGTTACGTCAGTTGTACGGAAATAGAACTGTGGACGATAGCCTTTGAAGAACGGAGTATGGCGACCACCTTCGTCTTTAGACAGAACGTAAACTTCTGACTCAAACTGGGTGTGTGGCTTGATTGAGCCTGGCTTAGCCAGAACCTGGCCACGCTGGATGTCTTCACGCTTGATACCGCGCAGCAGAACACCACAGTTTTCGCCTGCCTGACCCTGGTCCAGCAGCTTACGGAACATCTCAACACCGGTACAGGTTGATTTCGCAGTATCTTTGATACCCACGATTTCAACTTCGTCGCCGACTTTAACGATGCCGCGCTCAACACGACCGGTAACAACAGTACCACGGCCAGAGATTGAGAATACGTCTTCGATTGGCAGCAGGAACGGCATGTCGATCGCACGGACTGGATCCGGAATGTAGTTGTCCAGGTGTTCAGCCAGTTCGATGATTTTCGCTTCCCACTCAGGAGCGCCTTCCAGCGCTTTCAGGGCAGAACCACGAACGATTGGGGTATCGTCACCTGGGAAGTCGTACTGTGACAGCAGGTCACGCACTTCCATCTCTACCAGCTCCAGCAGTTCTTCATCATCAACCATGTCACACTTGTTCAGGAACACGATGATGTAAGGAACGCCAACCTGACGACCCAGCAGGATGTGCTCACGGGTCTGTGGCATCGGGCCATCAGTCGCTGCAACAACCAGGATCGCGCCATCCATCTGCGCAGCACCGGTGATCATGTTTTTCACATAGTCGGCGTGGCCTGGGCAGTCAACGTGAGCATAGTGACGTGCAGCCGTCTCATACTCAACGTGTGCGGTGTTGATGGTGATACCGCGGGCTTTTTCTTCAGGGGTACTGTCGATCTGATCGAATGCACGAGCCTGGCCGCCGTTGGTTTTAGCCAGTACGGTAGTGATAGCTGCAGTCAGGGTGGTTTTACCGTGGTCAACGTGACCGATGGTGCCCACGTTTACGTGCAGTTTGTTACGTTGAAATTGCTCTTTAGCCATCGTTAGTCCCTCTAAGACACGGATATATCAATGATATCATCACATTAACCAGGCAATGCCTGACTGCAAGGAAGTTACAGAGAAAATCAGGAGGGAGATTAAAGGAAGTGGTGCTGATACCCAGAGTCGAACTGGGGACCTCACCCTTACCAAGGGTGCGCTCTACCAACTGAGCCATATCAGCACATCTGGAGCGGGCAGCGGGAATCGAACCCGCATCATCAGCTTGGAAGGCTGAGGTAATAGCCATTATACGATGCCCGCATCCTGGAACTCGGCTACCTGTTCTTTCTGTAGCTTGCAGATAACAGAGAATGTTTCTCTCTTATCTACTGCCTGTCGGCGGAGCTGACAGACGTTGACTTCGCTAACGCTCAGTCTGAATTCAGGGTGATAAGTGACTCACCTGACAGATAAACAGGCTGTTTATCTGTGCTCAACCGCAAGGTTGAGATGGTGGTGGGAGAAGGATTCGAACCTTCGAAGTCTGTGACGGCAGATTTACAGTCTGCTCCCTTTGGCCGCTCGGGAATCCCACCTACTTGATGGTGCCGGCTACCGGAATCGAACTGGTGACCTACTGATTACAAGTCAGTTGCTCTACCAACTGAGCTAAGCCGGCATCAAGTGGAGCGCATTCTAGGAAGGTCGGGCTTTGGATGCAACTAAAAAATCGCTTATTTTTTTCTATTGCTTACTATTTGTGCAAATAATCGCATTTTAGCGTTTTTATGCAGATTATTTGTGCAATCTGGCCCTGTTTTCATAGCATCAACCTGACCGCGATATTGCCTCTTGCCTCTCTATGCATCTCTTTTCCGCGGGTAAATGCGCCGCAAACCACATTTTTTCGCAACTCTGTATAAAATGACGCTTTTTGACTCTGCCTGTGCCTTTTTTATCATGCGCAGGCGCTCTTTGATAAAAAGCGGATCCGTTTTTTTCATGCGTATCCCTCATGTCGCTACGACCATTACCAGGCATAGAACGGTTCCAAATGTCTCTATGCAGTTAGTTCCTTTTCAGCAGTAATCGCATGACACATTGAACCTTTACCCCAGGAGCCTATCTATAAGCTCGTATAAGTGGCGTCATGTCATTCAAAGGCTGTATGAGATTAAAAATCACATATCAGGTGTGATGACCCGCAATATCATAAAGACCGATAAAGTAGCAAAAGTTGAAGGGATTGCGACGTTTTGTGGGTATGCCTACGAAAGCGAGGTGACGTTTATCTTTTTACTTCTGTTAAAAGCCATACTGGTGATACCCTCCAGCCCATTATTCTCACTGATAAACCAGCGATTCGTGATTCAATTCATCTGTGCTGTCCTGCTTATCGGATAACACCCGGTTGATAGTCATGAATTTGCGGTCAGATACATGCTTATGGATAAAACAACCCCCCTGACAACACCTTATTTAGAGTTCACTCGTGAGCAGTGGGCTGCATTACGTGATTCCGTTCCTATGACGCTGTCAGAGGAGGAGATCGCGCAGCTGGAGGGCATCAACGAGGATCTCTCGCTGGATGAAGTAGCAGAAATTTATCTGCCACTTTCGCGTCTGCTTAATTTCTATATAAGCTCTAACGTTCGTCGGCAGGCTGTACTGGAGCAATTTCTGGGCACCAATGGCCAGAAAATTCCCTATATCATCAGTATTGCAGGTAGCGTAGCCGTCGGTAAAAGCACGACCGCCCGTGTCTTGCAGGCTTTGCTCAGCCGCTGGCCTGAACATCGTAAAGTAGAATTGATCACCACGGATGGCTTCCTTCATCCTAATGCTGTGCTAAAAGAGCGTGGTTTAATGAAGAAAAAAGGATTCCCGCAATCCTATGATATGCACAGGCTGGTCAATTTTGTCTCCGATTTAAAGTCTGGCGCCAGTCAGGTGACAGCACCGATCTATTCCCATCTTATTTATGATGTCATCCCTGATGGCGACAAAGTGATACAGCAGCCTGATATTGTTATCCTGGAAGGTCTGAATGTTTTACAGAGTGGGATGGACTATCCCCACGACCCACACCATGTCTTTGTTTCAGACTTCGTTGATTTTTCTATCTATGTTGATGCAGAGGAAGATCTGCTGCAAAGCTGGTATATCAATCGATTCCTGAAATTCCGCCAGGGTGCATTTACCAATCCGGACTCCTACTTTCATCATTATGCCAAGCTTTCAGAGGCAGAAGCGATTGAAATAGCAGGTAATTTATGGAAAGAGATTAACTGGCTTAATCTGCAGGAAAATATCCTGCCGACGCGTGAAAGGGCCAGCCTGATTATGACCAAAAGTGGCGATCATGCGGTCGATAAGGTTCGCTTGCGTAAATAACAGTTGTGACAAAAAAGCCTGCACCAATGCAGGCTTTTTCAATCAGAGAGGACGCAGTGATATTTCACCGCCCACCCAGGCTTTAATTTCTCCATCCTGTTCTAGTAACAGCCCACCCTGGCTGTCAACGCCCCGCGCAATACCATGTACTTCACGTTCCCCGATGAGCAATTTAACCGGCCGGTTAATAAAATTATCCAGCGCAGCCCAGCGCGTGATAAAGGGGGTTAACCCCTCCTGCTCGAAGAGCGGCAGAGCCTCGCGCAGACTGTTAATCAGACGGGCCGCCAACTCATTACGGTTAACTGTTACCCCGGCCTCTTGCAGGTTAATCCAGCCCTGATTAATCTGAGATGCATCTGCTGTCCGCATGGCCAGGTTAATCCCGGCACCAATAACAATCTGTGCAGCATCACCGGTTTTCCCTGTCAGTTCGACCAAAATACCTGCCAGTTTACGATCGTTAAGGTAAATATCATTAGGCCATTTTACACGGACATCATCGGCCCCTAATGAACGCAATGTCTCAGCCATGATAATGCCAATGACCAGACTAAGGCCCATAGCTGCTGCCGGACCCTGCTCAAGACGCCAGTACATCGACATGTAAAGGTTAGCGCCAAAGGGAGAAAACCACTGACGGCCACGACGACCACGACCCGCCTGCTGATACTCAGCGACACAGGCGGCACCAGACTGCATGCCATGCATCCGATCCAGCAGATACTGATTTGTGGAATCAATGACAGGGATAACTGAGACATTACCCTGCTTAACCTGTGAAAGAATCATTTGCTCATCCAGCAGCTGCATTGGGGCAGACAGACTGTAGCCCTTCCCTGTCACGGTATAGACGTCAAGTCCCCAGATTTTTAACGTCTGGATGTGCTTGTTTATGGCTGCCCGACTCATGCCGAGTGTTTCGCCCAGTTGCTCGCCAGAATGAAACTCACCATCAGATAAAATATCGACCAGTTTTAATGGGACATTGTGATCTTTCATGCGATTACCCCAACAGCATTGCATTCGCCCTTCGCCTGGATAAAGCGCACTTCGGGCTCAAGCCAGACATCAAATTTTTCACCAACCCGGGCGCGCACGGTTTTTGCCAGCGCAACGATATCGTCAGGTGTAGCATTGTCAGCGTTGATCAGCACCAGTGCCTGTTGCTGGTGAACTGCAGCCCCCCCTATGCGATAACCTTTTAGCTGACACTGATCGATAAGCCATCCTGCTGCAAGCTTGGTCTCACCATTCGGCATCAGATAGTGTGGCATGGCAGGAAAATGAGTCAGCAGTGAGCTGCACTGTGCCTCGGTGACGACCGGATTTTTAAAAAAGCTGCCTACATTACCGGTGACTTTCGGATCGGGTAATTTGCTCTGCCGCATCTGGCATACCGCGTGATAGACATCCCAGGCGCTGGCCGTCATCGGATCGAGTGTTTTTAGATCGCCATAGGTTAATACCGGCAGCCATTGCTTAGGCAATGTTATCCCAACCGCGACGATGACATAGCCTGACTGATAGTGATGTTTAAAGATGCTGTCACGATAGCCAAACTCACAGGTTTCACGATCGAGACGTTCTGTCTTACCACTGTGCAGATTAAGTACATCCACGTATTCGCAGACGTCTTTTAATTCCACACCATAAGCGCCTATGTTCTGAATCGGTGCCGAGCCTGTCATGCCGGGGATCAACGCCAGATTTTCCAGACCAGTGATCCCTTTTTCCAGCGTACTTTTAACAAGCTGATGCCAGTTCTCACCTGCCCCGACGTGCAATTTCCAGCACTCATATTCATCCTGAATGTTGATGCCTTTGATGCGGTTCAACACCACTGTTCCGGCAAAATCTTCCAGGAATAGAACATTGCTTCCTTCACCGAGCACAATGAAAGGCGTGTGATCACGCTGGCTCGCCTGCCATGCGGCCAGAATGGCGACTGGCGTCTCTGCGACGATGCGTTTTTGTGTGTGTACTTCAAGCCCAAGCGTATTGTCGGCTTTTAAGGAGGGATACTGGCTGGACATTTGGCGGCCTTTACTGAGTTATCTGGCCGTAGTTTACCGTATCAGAGAGGGGTTCTCAGGCTGTTTTCGGCGGTTGTAATCAGGTTTTTTCATGGTTTGCAGACGTAAAAAAGCCCCGCACGGCAGTGCGGGGCTTCTTCACTTATTTAATGCCTGGCAGTTCCCTACTCTCGCATGGGGAGACCCCACACTACCATCGGCGCTACGGCG
>NZ_JBBCMO010000019.1:0-28264 GCF_037152305.1 Pantoea sp. AS142
GAGCGGCCTCATGAATCCCTGAATAACCTGACGCCGGAAGAATATCGGCTGATGGCTGAGAAACCGGAAATCTCAAAAAGTGTGTGGAACTAAAACGGGTCTGTTTACAGAACGTCCTGTCTTAGGTTGTAGCTGCCGTAGTAGTATCAGGGGCAGCTTTGAGCCAGATGCGGACATTATTAACAACACGTAGTTTTCATCAATAAATTGCAGCCAGTTCACTATCGCTGTTTATGCATCAGCCTGGTCAGCATCTCAAAGAAGGCCTCGCCTGCGGGATTAAAGCGGTGTTTATTCAGGCGTAGCATGCAATCAACCGACGGCAGAGGCATCAGTTTATCAAGTTCATACGCGTTACAAATCGCTTTATCAACGCTGTATTGATTGAGTATTCCCACCCCCAGCCCCGTAGTTATCGCCGCAAGCATACCAGCTACTGAAGGACACTCCAGCATCACAGCAAATGGAATTTTTGACTGCCGAAGTTTCTCCTCAGCCAGGTTACGGTAATAGCATTCTGGCCCCCAGGTAATAAGCTTCAGGCTCTTACCCAATTCATGCTGCCAGGCAGGCGTTGCGTACCAGTATAATTTTTCGCTCCACAATACCTTATCTTCCGTCGATGCCGTGCCCGTGAAATCCTGATGTAAAATGATCTCCAGACTTCCTTCAGAAAAATGCTGACGCAGGAGATGACTTTGCTCAACCACCAGTTGTATATCCACCTCTGGATGGTGATGAGTGAAGGTTGAAATCACCCCGCATATTTCGGTCATTGAAATGTGTTCAGTGACCCCAATTCTCAGCTTGCCACGCAGCGCCGAAGGCGAAAAATAGGCCACGGCATGATCGTGTTCAGTGAGTATTTTTTCCGCATGTTGAAGCAAAATGCTGCCCTTCTCTGTCGGAACGGCTTTCCCGGCGATGCGCGTTAGTAGCTGGCATTGAAGTTGATCCTCAAGCCGTCTGAGCTTCCAGCTTACAGCGGACTGGCTCAGGTTGAGGAGTAATGCGGCCTTACTCATATTGCCCGTTTGCAGCACGGTCCGGAACACTCTGAGTGAGTCAACGGAGAGTCGTTTATTCATTTTTGTATGACAAAAGTAGGATTACAGCGGGAAAGAATGTCACTGGTGTCATATTCAGTCAACGGATAGCCTGACTGAAACAAACACAACGGAGAAAGCAGATGCCCGCTAATAACCCATTACTGAATGACGACGTTCTGATAAATGGTTGTCGCATTGCGACCGGAGTCCATGGTTCAGGAAGACCTCTGGTGCTGGTTCATGGCACGCCCGCACACTCCATAATCTGGCAGTCAATGGTGCCGGTATTTGTCGATGCGGGTTTTCACGTTCATCTGTATGACCTGCCTGGGTTTGGCGCGTCAGAGCGCCCTCTGACGGCTGATACCTCCATTGCCGCACAAGTGGGTTATCTGATAAGGCTGCTTGAACACTGGCAGCTCGAAAAAACAGATCTTTTTGGTCACGATATCGGTGGGGCCATTTCACTCAGACTGGCGTTCGACACCCCATCCCTTCTGAAGACGCTTACGATTGCCGATATTCCAAGCTACGACTCCTGGCCTTCGCCCACATGGAGAGATATGCGGGATAACTATGCGGATTATGCGCTGATCCCCGCCACTGAGCATTACCGCGCGATGTCTCGCCAGTTAAAGATGGCTGTTTTTAATAAGGATCGTATGAAAGAGCAGCGGCTGGAAAATTATCTTGCACCGCTTTGTGGTGTGGTAGGGCAGCCTTCATTTTATCAGCATCAGGTTGCGCACTATAATGAATGTTATACCCGTGACTTTGCAGAAAAATTGCCGCAACTCCGGCTGCCAGTACAGATTTTATGGGGCGCCGAAGATGAATGGCAACCCGTTGAGTATGCAAGGCGTCTGCAGCGCGATATCGTCTCTTCCACGCTGCATATCTTTGAACAGGCCGGACACTTTTTAATGGAAGATGCCCCCTTGCCTGTCGCCGCACAAGTGATTGATTTTGTTAATCAACATAATATGAGGTAGAGCCATGATCCTGATCGGAATGCTGGATTCACCCTATGTCAGACGGGTTGCTATTTACATGAAAGTATTGGGTATTCAATTCGAGCATCGCCCGCTTTCGGTATTTGGCGATTTTGATGCCTTAACGAAAATAAACCCGGCCGTTAAAGTTCCAACGCTAATCACAGATGATAATCAGGTGCTGATCGATTCCACACTAATCATTCATTACCTTGAGAAATATTGCGGTCATTCGCCTGCACCTACATCAGCGTCCGGAGCGGAAGAACGCCGGGATCTGCATCTTACGGGCTTCGCCCTGGCAGCCTGCGAAAAAGCGGTGCAGATTGTGTACGAACAGCGTCTCAGGCCGGAAGAAAAACAGCATCAGCCCTGGGTGGATCGCGTAACTCAACAACTGCATGGTGCCTGGCAGACGCTGGAGAACGGGCTGCAGGAAAGTCATCCTGATATGCTGTCAGTGGCCGGTATCACCATCGCGGTGGCCTGGAGTTTTACAGAATTGATGCTGCCGGATACCATCAGCAGCACGCTGTATCCGGAAGCAACCGGGTTTACATTGCTGGCCGAACGGAGACCAGAATTTCTGGCAACCCCTTCCAGTTAGAGAAGGTGGACTGAGTCTCACTGTTGCAGTATCTGTGTAATTTTAACACTTACTGCATCAGAATCAGTGTGTTGCAAAAGGCGACTCTATGGAGGCCAGTTGAATATCTATAGAAAATACTAATAACTCCAAATAACCAGATAAAGGGCGATAAACGATAACATCTGCTTTTTGCTCATAACTGGCTATGCCATGCGGACATGACTAATTAAGGGAGAGACCAGTCGAAACAAGTCCGCATAAAACATCATCTCCAAAGAGATGAGCAGTTAGCTATATTTATATGATTTTTCGGGTAAATTGCTGCTCGGTAATAGTACAACCCCACTGATCGCCTTCCCATTCTTTCGACAATTCAAATCCGAATGACTCGTACAATCGTCTTGCCGCGATAGGTTTATTAAACGTCCATAACTGTACCAAAGCGAACTTCTGCTCATCACAAAAACTCATCGCTTCTGTAATGAGTTTTCTGCCGAGTCCGCTGCCGCGACACCCATCATCAAGGATGAACCAGCGTAGATACGCCTAATTGGCAAAAAGTAAAGCCTGAACCGTATCCCTAAGTAAAATTTTACTCTGCTATCCAACCGTTTGTTTCAGATTTCGCATAACTTCACACACTCCAACTCTTGAACTGAGTTTTCACACAGCCAGCGCTCATAGCTGCCCTTAAATGCGTAATCAATTTCTGTAGATTTTCCATTCCACATAAACGGTGACATGTCGGCGCGCATGATGGCCATACTGGGAGAGATGGCGGCCGGGCAGGAAGTCTATTCCATCGATGAGAGCTTTCTGGACGTGACCGGGATTGGCAGCCTGATCCCGCTGGAGTCGTTCGGCCAGCAGATGCGTGCGCGCATCCGGCAGGAAACGGGGCTGATTATCGGCGTAGGCTTCGGTCCGACCAAGACGCTGGCCAAGCTCGCCAACCACGCGGCCAAGAAGTGGACGAAGACTAACGGCGTGGTGGATTTGTCCGACCGGAGCCGGCAGCGGAAGCTGCTGCATCTGACGGATGTCAGCGACGTCTGGGGCATCGGGCGGCGCATCAGCGTGCGCATGAACCAGCTGGGCATAACCACGGCCCTGCAGCTGGCCGACAGCAACGTCAGCATGATACGAAAGAACTTTGACGTCATCACCGAGCGCACCGCGCGCGAGCTGAACGGAGAGTCCTGCCTGGCGCTTGAAGACGCACCGCCGCCGAAGCAGCAGATAGTGAACTCGCGCTCCTTCGGGCAGCGCGTCACGCATCCGGAGGACATGCAGCAGGCGGTGGTGCTTTACGCCACGCGCGCGGCGGAAAAGCTCAGGGAACAGGACTCGCGCTGCCGGCACATCAGCGTCTCAATCGCCACGGGCCGGCACAGCGACGGGCCGCAATATTCGAATACGGCATCGTGCATCTGCGACTATCCGACGAATGATACGCGGGACATTATTGATTCAGCCCTGCGGGGGCTGGGGACTATCTGGCGTGACGGCTACCGGTACGCGAAGGCTGGCGTCATGCTGGGTGATTTTTATCAGTCAGGCGTGGCGCAGTTCGACATGTTCAGCGAGCAGCTGCCGCGCGCCAACGCTGACGCGCTGATGGCGGCGCTGGATGGCATTAACCGCTCGGGCCTGGGAAAGGTGTGGTTTGCGGGCCAGGGGGCTCAGGACAGCAGCTGGCAGATGAAGCGCGAAATGCTGTCACCCAGATATACGACCCGGCTTAAAGATATACCAACGATAAAGTGAATGTATTATGCAGCTCAGCCTTTTGTTGAGTGGCTGCAAAAGAACGATATGCGCCGACGCGAAATTTAATAGAGTAAGTTGTGACTCTATTGACCTGACGGGCACCTAAGACGTGCCCGGATAGACGCATACATTCTCTTTGGTCTGTCGGATAGTTATTGACGTTTTTTTTCCTACGACTACCGCGCCCCGTGTGATGGAAAACCCGACGTCTCCGACATAGTTGCCGTTCGATTGCTTACAATTTTCACTAGTCCCCATTGCTATAGGGATAACGTTAACTACCTCATAATCACGTGAGTCGAAGTCATTATAGATATCCTCAATCTGCTGACTGAATTCGTTTAAATCAGGAGCTCTTTCCCCATAAAAGGTTTTTTCTTTGTATCGGAATACGCCCACATTGCGCTTTTCGCTCTCTTTAGAAGCATAAAACCAGGTAGTAATAAATTTCTTATCCATGCTTAACATCCTTTTATGTAGAAGATTTTTCTAGAAATCATGCGGTCTGAACTTATAGAGATCAATTAGCTTGATCTGCCTGTCTGCACACGCGAATTACAGTGGCTCTGGAAACGCCAGCGAGCCGGGCCGTTTCGTTAATCGATTTCTCCTGAGTGATTCTGAGGTTGCGTATCAGCTCATGTCTCGCCAGGTCCGCCACCCTCCCCCGGAATCTGCCCTGCTCGCGGGCTTTAACGATTCCTTCTGCCTGACGTCGCCGCCGGTCCTCATAGTCTTTACGGGATATAGCGGCCAGCATATCCAGCATCATGGCATTGATGGCTTTAAGCATGCTATGTGTGAAGCTGTCGGTCACTGAGTTGTTCAGGGCAAGGTAGCTGGTAGGGAGATCGAGGCTGACGACTGACAGCTGTTTGTCAGTAATCTGCTTACGCAGTATGTTCCACCCTTCATCATCGAGCCTGGAAAGCCGGTCAACCTGTTCAATCAGAATAACGTCACCTGGCTCTGCGTCATCGAGCAGACGGAGCAGCTCAGGCCGATTCATCGTTGTGCCCGAGATATTGTCAACATACCAGCCGGCAACACGCTTGTTGTGCATCAGGGCAAAATCCCTGAGTGCTTTCTTTGCTCGTGTAACATCCTATTCTGAGGTAGATGCGCGGAGATAACCGAAAACGTACATCTGAACTCCAAAAGAATCATTTAGGTGGTATTTCAAATGAGGGTGTCATATAAGTGGTTCCATATGCGAGATGAGACATGAAAAACGGTGGTGTCGCTAGGGTATACCCTGCCAATTTTTACGCTTTGAGGTAAGCTCATGACGGATTTCCAACAGAATTAGCGTAGCGCGATCAACTGTAAATAGTGCTAAACGTCCGCTATGAGCGAAAAGCGGACATTGGTGCTTTGTATTAAATTATCTGCTTAGCATGGTGTAAGTTCAGAACCCTGGGCGGTTTTTGTAAAAAGAATGTCTGGTAACGTCTGCGTCAGAAAGTCATAGGGATGCGTGTTCCCCTCTATGCGTATACGTATCATGACGCCTTCATAGCTGTGAATGAGCAACTTTGCTGCGCTTTCCGGTGACATCACCGGCGATAGGGTCTGAGCATGCTCAGCCTCATTAAACAGGTTAATCAGATCACGCTCCCAGGAGGTAAAAATTGCCAGCAGTTTTTGCCGGATTTTTTCAATGCTTACTGCTCCCGTCTGTCCAATAATCCCTGCCAGGCAGCCTGCTGCTTCAGACTCACGCTCAATATATTCCCTGTGCCCGTTAAGCCAGTTAATCAGACGCAGGCGAGGAACAAGGCTTTTGTCCAGCAACGTATCTGTCCTGAGTTGATCAAAAATCCCGATATAAGCGTCAAGCATGGCACAGGCAAATTCTTCTTTACTCGGAAAGAGATTGTAAAAAGATCCTTTGGGCATTCCTGCCTCGCTCAGGATCGTTGTGATACCCCCACCTTCATAACCCTCCCTCATAAAAACTCGTATACCAGCATTCAAAAGGCGTTTGCGCGTATCACTTTTAGCCATAATAATTAGACCGTTCTACTTATTTTTAAAAACTATAATAAACAGGGATAAAAGATGCCACATTTTAGGACCGTTAGCAGACACGTTCTGGGGCTGATGATGGTGTGCCTTTCGGCCATCCTCTGGAGCTCAGCGGGATTCTTCGTGAGAATCCTCGATATGAACACATGGGCTATGGTCGCATGGCGCTCACTGTTTGCTTTTCTGTCTCTGATTCTTCTGCTGGCGTGGGGCGGGTATCTGCGCCGCTTTTCATTCCAAAAAGATGTAGGTTTAAAAGGCGTGATAACGGCTGCTGTTATGGCCGTTTCCATGTTCTGCTACGTAGCGGCACTGAAACTCACCAGCGTCGCAGGCGTGATGACCATTTATGCCACAATACCTTTTTTTGCCATGGGGCTGGGCTGGCTGATACAGAAGAAGGTAATAACAAAGCGTGCACTTATCTCAGCCGCAGTAAGCCTCGCAGGGGTTAGTGTTATGGCAGCTTCAGCATCGGGTTCGGGCGATACGGCAGGTAACGCGCTGGCTCTGATAATGACTGCCGGGTTTGGTGCCAGCATAGTAATGTCCGGAAAGTGGCCGGAAATGAACCTGCCTGCAGTGACGGCCCTGGCCTGCGCCCTCTGTGGTGTATTCTGTTTTGCCATGATGCCGCAGGGTCTCCCTGTTCCTGGTTTACATGACACCTTATGGTTGATTGCTTTTGCGCTGGCCACGCAGAGCATGAGCTATCTGTTGTTCATGGCAGGAAGCCGGTATGTTGAGCCTGCGCAGGCCAGTCTGATTGCACAGGCTGACATCGTATTGGGGCCCTTGTGGGTCTGGGTGTTCTTCAGTGAAGTGCCGGCCCATAATACATTGCTGGGTGGGGCAATAACCCTTGTTGCAGTCACGGGTTACCTGGCTGGTGAGTATTATCTGGAAAGAAAATCAGCACGGAAAACCTGATGGCTTTCATCGCGGAAGGATAAACCTGATTGTTGACACACCATCTGCTTACCACATCCGCGTCAGGCACTAAGCTGACCACTATAAAGACCTGGCGGGCTGCTATGAGCGAAAAGCGGACATTCATTTTAAAATTTTATCCACAAAGCCATCTTGCGTTGCGTTACCAGTCTTGTCATGAGAGGTCAATTCTGCTCGCCCCCCCTATGTAGCAAAGTATCCGATTAAACAGCAGCCTATAATTAACCCACACTACTGGCGTGGGAGGCAGCATATGTTTGAAGGATTTACACATACACGAGTCATCCTTTCAGAAGCAGAGCTCAATGTGCGCTATGGGGGTAATGGACCACCTGTTCTTTTATTACATGGACACCCTCGTACTCATGTAACCTGGTCAAAAGTGGCTCCCGAGCTCGCCAAATCATTTACGGTCGTATGTCCTGATTTGCGGGGGTTCGGCCAATCGTCAAAGCCGGCTGATCAGCGCGATCATTCTGGTTCTTCTAAAAGAGCTAAAGCAAAAGATTGTATTGAATTGATGAGTCAGCTTGGCTTTGAGCAATTTGCGATTGTCGGGCATGACAGAGGAAGTTACACAGCTTACAGAGCCGCTCTTGACTATCCGGAGCGAATCACACGGCTTTCCGTACTTGATTGTATTCCAATACTTGAAGCCCTCAACCGGTGTAATGAGAAGTTCGCCCGCCAGTGGTATCGCTGGTTCTTTTTTGCTCAGCCAGAAAAACCGGAGCGGGCAATACTAGCTGATCCTGGCAAGTGGTATGGAGGCCAACCTGAAGCAATGGGAAATGAAGAGTACCTTGAGTTCAGAAAAGCTATTCATGACCCGGAAACTGTACATGGGATGCTCGAAGACTATCGTGCCGGCCTCAGCATTGATAAAGAACATGAGCTACAAGATCGCCAAAAAGGAAATCTGATTATGTGCCCAAATCTTTGTTTATGGTCAAAATATGATGATCTGGAAGATATATATGGTGATGTACTAGGTATCTGGAAAACCTGGGCACGTAATATTCGGGGCAAGGCGATAGCCAGCGGTCACCATATGGCTGAGGAAAATCCAAAAGAAGTCACGGCTGAATTGCAGCGTTTTCTGTTGGAACGTTGCTAGTAGCGCACAGATAAATACTTATAGTGAAACGACAACGTCCGCTTCTGGCACAAAGTGGACACGGCATAAAGATTCTGCAGATTCCCTCTGCCTTCCAGGCGAGCCAAATCAGCGCGACAGCTTAACCAGTAAAGCCGCCAGGCTCTGCCGAACTGTCCGAAGCCAGTTTACGCAGGAGCTCACCATGAAGATAATAATTCACAATACTGTCATTTATTCTGCCACCTAAAGACTGATAAAAACGGTTTGCTCCGGCGTTTGATTTCTCGGCATTCCAGCTAAGGCTGCGACACTCATGTTCAAGAGCGAATTTCGCTATAAAGCGCATTATGGATTCCCCTGTGCCTTTATCTCTCTCACTCTGGGAGACATAAAGCTCTTTGATGTGCAGCTGGCCACAGTAACGGGGAGAAGGGTAGAGGATACTGCAACACGCCAGCCCAACGATATGAGCGTCGCAGCGAGCCCTGAGCACCAGAGTACCGGAGAGCTGACTGAACAATCGATTGCGGAGGTAATTATTCAACAGTGGTTCCTGAATGATGCCCTTACCATAATAGTGCTCTTCCATCTCGGTAAAAATTTTCACCATGGATTCCCATTCATCTGGCGGACACAGTTCTACCCTTACTTCCATGTTTACTCCTTTTAGCTAACAAAACGCCACAACTGAGGTAGGAATTAGCACCATTGCAGCCACTAACAATTCGGCCCGGTTGCTGGGTTAGCCCACCGACACGCCAGAAGCGTCGTTTCAATCCATCGGAGGTTGCATGAAGAAAAACGTCAGGATTCCTGGAAGCGGTAGTTTGTGGACAGACACGCCGGATTACTATGGTTCCGTAAGTCGTTTACTGCACTGGGGTATGGCATACCTTATGCTGTGGCAGTTCATTATGGTATTGGGCTGGCGTGCATTTGGTCCCTCAGAAAAGATTATACTTGTCTCTCAATTTGGGCCTGATCACGGAACAGTTGGTCTGCTGACTTTCGTGCTTATTGTTCTGCGAGCCGCATGGGCATTCGCCAATCGCCGACACCGGCCTCCGCATTCCCCAGGATGGGCAGGGCGAACCAGCTTTGCAGCACATGTGATACTTTATCTCCTCATGTTCGCGATTCCTGCTTTCGCTCTGTTACGTGTGTATGGAAGTGGTAAGGGATGGAGTCCCTGGGGGATTGCGTTAATACCTGAAACTGGTACGGAAGTGAGCTGGATGGTTGCACCGGCAGATATGACGCATGATCTTATGGCATGGCTGCTTTTTTGTCTGATCGGCGTACATATCCTGGCAGCGCTCTTTCATCGATTCGTCCTCAGGGATCTAATCTTTGGTCGAATGGCTGAAACCAGGAAGCCTCGAGCTTAAATATATATTTCTCTGATTTATTTATTCAGCTCAACAGTTGACACTGACTGGAATCGGTTGACGTAGTTTCTCTGGCTGTTAACCGATAACTACCCTCTCTGGATAGAAATAATACAGCTGGTGATGACCTGCTCTCCGTTGAATTAGTACATGCCGATGTTAGCAACGTCCGCTTTTGGCACAAAGCGGACATGCACTGAAAGAGCAGCTCACGAGCGAACATCAGCGTCTTCCATTGCCGCTTTTACTCTGAGAATGGTCTGCCGTGAGGTTTCGAATTCGCGGGCGATCGCGCTGATACTCTTCCCTTCATTTAGACGTAGGAACACCGCCTTCTTTTGTTCATCATCCAGAGCAGGCGGACGACCGAAACGCTTTCCGGATGCCTTAGCACGAGCAATACCAGCATGTGTACGCTCGAGTAGTAGGGGTCAGTTTGGATATCGAAAATTATTGTACGTTAAGGCTGTTTTTTGACCTTTCGACTTTAGCTGATCTCAGCCGACGAAACTTACCGGAGTTAGCATCATAAGCAGGTAATTTAAACATGACATAAAAACCTTTCCCCAACTGAGGCTCTGGAAGGTTTTGGGTATTCATGGACAATATGGCGTCAATACCGATGGTAGCCCGGCTGACCAACTGGGGACCCAGTAGAGTATTAAGGCGTATACGGTGCACTCCTGCCTGCATATATTGCGCGCCGTTTTCAGTCCATTTTAACTGAAATATGCTATTGGGTGATAAGTCAACTTTATTAACAGGAAGTAATCCACTTGCCCTTGAGCCTTGCGGTGTACCACCATTATTTATGGTGGCTGAAATATTAACCAACACAGTGTTGGAATTTTCAAATTGATTGGAGATATCAGTTTCCATGCGGCTAAAAAAAGCCATCTTATCAGGTCGCTGGCTACTATCAGGTTGAAAAGTCTCATTTCCAATAGTCAATCTCGTGTTATTCGTTAGGAATAACCTATCAGTATCGATAGGATTGGCATAACGGATCTCCTCTAAGGAAAAAGGGCCTGAGTTCCCTCTGTGCCAGGTTAGGCCTGTTCGTATGAGTCTAAACCCCGACTCAGATACGTTAAATTTATAGTGACTATGACCTGCCCCCAGGATCAAATACAAAACTCAGTTAGTAATGTCGGATCCTTCACTCTCAGAATTACCCTTTCTCCAGCCCGGAGAAATAGCATGAGCCCGCACAAACCTACTGAAAGCAGCTGGCGTCCCTTCAACATGACTGAATACCGGCTTGAGACAGCTTTGACTCCTGCCGAACGCGCGGCACTGGCTGGCTCTCACAGCCGGTCCGGTATGTTACGGACGAAGCCTGCGCCGCACCTCTTCAGGTCACTAAAGGATAGTGCCGCCGGAAGCGGATGCAGCAGCAAAATCGCCGGGCTGGTGATAGCCGGATTGCTGCGCGAGATGCATGCAGCCGGCATGCCCTGCTGGCGCTGGCAGACGCTCTGCCGGGAAGTCAGAGAGGGCATGCTTTTGATCGCCGCTTGTGCCTGACATCTGGGAGGTCTGCATGACCCGCTTGGCCTGCCCGGCATCCGAAAATCCGCTCTTTATGCTTCCGCTATCTTTGGTCAACTTACTTATCATCAGGAATTGCTCCGGCTGACGGATACGCTGACGTCGCTGGGTTATGCCGCGACCAGCCAGAAAAATCACATATCAGGCATACTGGCTACGCTGATGATCGTAAACAGAGCTCCGCGGCTTGAGACATTCACGCCGGAACTGCTGTGGCAGGTCCAGTCCGGCATGGAGGCAGGAACTTTCCGTTATGTCGGACGGGTTTCACACGGTCTCGCTGCGCTGGATATTATCAGCACACCATGAGGATGCGAAACTATACGAAATGGTACGAGAAGCCGGTGGAAGGAATCGAACCGGCCTAGATGCACTGGTGCCACCGCTGGCGGGAAACTTCCGTGCTCAGGCCGCGCTGGGTACCATCAGCGGACGTTGCTAACATTGGTTCGTGCTGAACAATTGGAAGCATTGCCGCTTACATTCATTAACTGGTATTAAAGTTAGTCAGAAAGAAACACGATACTAAGGTCCCCTCCATCAGTATTTCGGACCGATGATGTACCGACAGTTATGAATTTCCTGTTCAAATTTGACTGTCTGGAACTACGGTAGTAATAGTTTTTTATCAGATTATTGCTCAACTTTTCATCATTTGAAAGAGTTGAACTTCCAAATCGAACGCCGCTGATAAAAATGATACCGGTGGTATCTATTTCTAACCATAGTATACATCTTACCGTTGTATTAGAACTCTTACTTCTTAATGTCATGAGTATGCGGGTATTAATGTTACTAGTATTACTACTGGAGAAGATTAGGGGTAAAACCCCGGATTTTCCGCTTTGAATGTCTATTAAAGTTGCGTTCTGTGTAAGGTTATTTTCGGATTCATATATAAAGATATCGAAATCAGTCGCATTTAAAATATTGCAACTTAATGTAATGTTGTCGGATTTTTTGGTCCTAGATTTAATGGAATTAGCAATGTTAAGGCCTGTAGATGCTAAGCCAACTGCGAGTGATACTATAGTCAAAATAGTAGAAATTGCTATCCTACCGGCCCTCCGTTCCTGAAAATCAATGTTATTCGTAAAAATATCTTTTAAGATTTGATGCTGGACATTCCAGCCAGAAAACTGTAAATTCTCGCCTGGAATTATATTCCCAGGAGCTAGACTTGATCGAATGCCGGAAGGACTTATCAGGACTGAATTACTTATGGACTCCCCTTTTACATTTTTTGCGCTGGAATCAAGGCATGAAATAATAAAGGAAGGTTCAAGCGAATCTGAAGATCCTGTGTATTCAAAGGAAGTAAGCCTCCTATTTTGTGCTGAATTAGTTGTTGAGGAAGCTCTAGTATAAGCACCAACACCCACCTCACTAAGTCTCGACATGTTATTGTTTAGCTGAAATTTAAGGTAAACAAGAGGCGTGTCCTGCACTTTAATTTGATTAAATTGAGACTCTGATTTTATTATTTCTAGGTCTGCTGAAATACAACAAAATGATATAGTGAAAAACTGATCCCCATTGTAATTATCAGCTTCGAAATTTATGGTATCTACAGTGCCGGGTTGAAGATAAACACAGCTTTTAGTCAGAGAGAACCCGGAAGGTTTTGTTATGTTATTTAGAGTCAGAAAGTTCGGACTATCATTTTTTAATTCTATACTGAATTTAATCTTATTGGGATCGGTAGCGGCTAGCGCGCTAGCTGAGTCATAAATGCTCAGAGAATCAGAAATCATGCTTACTATAGCCCCAATACCGTCCAAGGAGTTACTTTGAAAATTATCCTTTTCTGGGCTAGCATCAGAAGCTACATCTCTGCGGGATTGATTTAGATAAGCGTATCCGTTAGACACTCTTGTTGCGGCACTTTCCAGGTTATAAGCTAATAATTTGTTTGAGTTCATTTTTTTCCTCTCCTCTCAGCCTCAGTTGGTTTATCCTAATATTATCCAAAATAATTTAAATCTGCGTACATTGAAGTAAGTATTTGATAGCGTAATCTGTTGATTTATTGTCTGTCACCTGACTTTATTAAAGTTTTTTAAGTAACGGCACTAATGGTTTTTCGCTGTATTGATGGATGAAATAATTTATCACGTGGCAATGTCTTCCAGTTATCTTTTTCCTCTATCATGAGTTCATTGCTATAAATAGTAACGTTGCCGTTTAACTATTACATATGGTTTGCAGCTCTTAGGTCAGCATCTAAAGGTTCGCAATTTTTACGCCATGTTAAAAACATTTTTATTTTATTACGCTCTGATAATGCCAGCTGTAGCCAGTGTCATTAACAATCTCATACTCAACCTTTCCTCCTTTTTCAAATCGTTCATCTCCTTCGATAAGTAAGCTCTTCCCGGGAGGAATAATCAGGTTATCGTATGACTTAATTCTACCGTGTAAGTTACTGATACTGGAGTACCATTGTGTAGGGTTATGAATTTCCAGGCGTTCTCCTATGGTCCTGAATACTATTTTTCCACCCTCTTTCTCTGTCAATTTTCCCACCCCGGCTGGACGAATCAGAATTTTTAGCCGCAGACGCAACGGCAGAACTACTTGATTTAGATTTTTTTCCTTCACAGACCGTTCTGGTGTTATCTGATAAATGTTAAGCCAGAAGAGATTTTCCTGCCCTTGTTTCAGCGATTGCCGTGAGGTCAGAATAAGACGCAATGATCTGACTTCTCCTGGATTCATTCTGAAAACAGGGGGCGTGGCTATGACCGGTGTGACAAGCTTATCCGGAGCAGAGGCAATATCACCCACATCCAGCCATGCCTGCACAACCACTGGCGTATTAGCATCATTCGAAAGCGCCAGAGACTGGGCCATTTCTCCTTCGTTGAAAATTACGCGCGTCTGAGAGACATTCACAGCTGCAATGACTGGCATCACAGTGACAAATGATATCAGCACGCAGAATTTACTGAAAACTGATGACAACCTGTAACTGAGCATTAACTGTACCTGCCGTAACGGTTCTGGCCGGGAGAGCTTCCAGCGAGGCGGTAAACTCTCCGCTGTAAATATGAGTATAGCCTTCAGAAGCTAAAGTGAGTAAATCTTTAAAACCAATCCAGCCTGAGTTCAGACCGGTTCCAGTTGTATTTCTATCAGCAAGTAAAGGTATAGCCAAACCATAACGATATATTCTGATGCCTACCCCGGATGCTACTCCCTGCGCACCATAGTTGTTGTCCAGTAGCCTGCTCAGTGCACCGGTGCCTATTGTCAGCCCCATTGACTGTGCGGCTGACCTTGCTACTGGCTGATTCACGAAAAACCCCATCGCCACATTAGCCGTTCCTGCCGATGAAGCTCCCGTGCCTGAGACGGCTCCCGACTCACATTCAACGCTGATGGTGAATGTTGCGCTGCTGCTTCCCCCTGACTGCAGGCTCGCCGCTGATACAGGTGGCAGCGTAACCCGTGACGGATAGTCACTGACCTGACAGAAAGCGTTTCGTATCCATGTAACCTGCTGGTACGTGCCCCATGCGCCTGGCCACTGGGAGTAAAAACCGGAATAAACCGAATTGCTGTCAGCTCCGGCCTGGATATTGTTTGCAGACAGACCGGGTCCTTTAAAAGCGATATAGCCCCGCGGCTGAGAATAGCTGTCAGCGTAATAAGCTGAATTATTTACTGAATAACTTGTGCTTGAAATTTTGAATAACTCATAGAGAACGTTACTGAACGCACTGGCTGGCACATATATATACTGGCTGTCCTGAAACCAGTCATTGCTGGTCAGCTGTCTTTGTTTCCAGTATCGGGAATAGTATTCGCCGGTTGAAAGGTTTGTAATACGGGTCGCTACATTTCTTATATAGTCATGATAAGCGCCCTCTACTTCAGCTGATGATTGCTTGCCTGCATAGTTATTATCTCCGTTTGTGGCATACATTTCATACAGTGAATCTGCGTCAGATAGATCACACCTGAAAAGAATCTGGTTTGTGCCATATCCTGAACGGCTGGCACCGTTTGTGAAAATTCCCGTACCGCTTGCGAGCAGTGTACCTGCTGGCTGGATAGTACTTCCTGAGTTGATACTGATTACTGATGGTAATCCCGGGCTGCCGTTACAGGTATCACAGGAGCCCGTCCAGCTAGCCGCGGTATAGCCGGACGCAATTGCAGTAGCGCTTAGCTGAGAAACTGAGGTGACTTTCACGCAGGCAGCATGCACAGATAAGGAACAGCAGGATGTTATCAGGCATATTAGCGGAATATGTTGTTTCATGTGTTTATTCCTTTTCACACCGCTGAGTTAACTGAATGACGGGCGTATCGCTTTTTACCGGTAGCTGATACCGGACAAAGCAATTCTGTGTTTGCTTATCTCCCCAGCTCACCCGCAATGTACCTGACTGGTTCAGAAGACGTGCATAGAGCTGTCCTCCCTGCCCTACCATGCCAATCTGAGTCCCTGAAGCATCAGAAACGTTTGCACCCATCGGGGGCATACTGTCACCGTCCGTTTTCAGGTTAATAAGTGTTGCTTTCCCTTTAAGAGTGTCGAAATGGATCTCAGCAATGGCACCCGCATAGGGAACGATGCGCCGGCTGCCCCCTTTTAGCTCCGCATCCGGGTTCATGTTCCGGCTGTCAAGGCTTATGGTATTATTTCTGTAGGGTGTAAGGGATGGAATAATGGCATATCCGGAACGGCTGATTACAGCTCCCATTCCGTTACTTACCGCAGCGCCTTCAGCACCTTCGGCCTTAACAAGCGCGAAAGTTTCACTTGCGTAAGGCCCTGCAGTGATGCCCCCTCTGTGGGCCACAAAGGTGCCTGATGTTCCCATGCCAAGCTGACGGTAATTCTCCCCCTGATCCCAGGAACCGCGCAATGCACCCAGTCGGGTATGTTTTTGCGCACTCATCCCCCAGGTAGAGGCGTTTCCGCTCTGACTCCTGAAGTCGTCATATCCCCCGTAGAGCGACCAGGAAAGATTGTTATCTTTACCGGCAGACCCTGTAAGGCTGGTCGTTGCAGAACGCATTTCACGTGACTGGGTTGCATTAAAAGCAACAGAGGAGCGGCTTTCGCCCCAATCCAGCGGCAGAGAGAAGTTCAGCGAAACAGTGTTTTCAGTATATTTCTCGCGGCTACTTTCGTCATACGCGTCAAAGTCAAATCTGCTTCTTTCCCATGTTGTCCGCTGACGGGCAATATTTACGCTGTAGCTCAGCTTCTGCCACGCATTACTGTATCCTAACTGCAGCTGCGTTATACGGGACTGATTATTATGGTAATCAGCTGTACTGGCAGCCAGATTAAGCGTACCAAGCTCATCCAGAGGCTGGCTTACGGTAGCGGAGAGCCTGTTACGCTGGTGAAGTGTATCGGAATAATAAGCAACGCTATCGCGCAACTGGCGGCGTGCTCCCAGCACATCCTGAAGATCACGGAAACCATTTGTGGAATATCGGTAAGCGGCCAGCACAAGGTTAGTACGGGAGATGAACGTTTTACTGTAACTTAACTCCGTACGCCATCCCTGCTCAGTATGGCCCTCTGCGATACGGGATTGTGACCATGTCGTATTCAGACCTATGGCTCCGGCACGGGTCGCCAGGACACCCCCTGTCAGCCATGCCATATAATCATCTGCTATTCTTGAGCCAAAGTTCGCAGTAAGGTTATTACTGATGCCTCTCTGCAATCCGCCTTCAAAAAAACTGTTCTCGACACTGTCATATTGGCGGACGCGGCCCATCGCTAATGAATAGCTCCAGTTCCCGGGTCGAACCGAGTCAGGAACGGCTGAATAGGGGACGGTGAAACGGGAAGTTTTACCATTAACCTCAATGATTTCTACCTCAAGGTCACCCTGATTCTGCGTATTATTCAGATCGTTAATGAGGAAAGGACCCGGGGAAACATTGACCTCGTAGATAACTTTGTCCTGCTGCCGGATCATAATACGGGCGGCCCCGCCGGCAATGCCACGAACTACAGGTGCATATCCTCGTCTGCTCTCTGGCCGCATTCTTTCATCAGTGCTTAACTTAAGCCCTTTAAAAGCCAGACTGCCAAAAAGGCCGCTATCGGTATACCCCTCGCCAAACATAAGTGTGCTTTCGACTCCGGGCAGTGGCCTTTGCACCCAGCTTCTTACGCGATTGTAACGGTAAGAACCTCCGTTTACGTTATTCTCCATGTATCGTAAATTACCCTGATGTCTTACCTGCCATAAACCTGCGTTAAAGCCGCTATGGATCCCGCTCCATAAATAGCTATAATTATATTTATTTTGTGTGTTCTGTGTAAAAGTAAAGCTGGTATTGTGGCGTAAAAAAAGAGCACTGGTGCCGCTCTCCCATTCCGACATAGGTATCGTTCCCTGAGGAATATGCTCAACAAACTTGTTTGGTACAGTTAAATTAAGGCGTAAATCAGCCCGATCAAAACTCCAGCTTGCTTCAGGAAGCCATTGATGTAATGTTCTGCACCCTTTCTCAGCTGAATGCGATGTTTTAATCCGGGCTGCGCTGATTATTTTATATGCAAGGCAGGGTTCTGTTTTAGCATCATGAGTATCTGCTTTCATAAAAGCAACTTTCTCTCCCGTCATTATCGGGCTGCCATTGACCCATATGTCAACCAGATAATTACCAGCCGGTATGGTATCTTCATTTGAATTGAACTGTTCAAGGTTCTGCCCATATGACGATCCCTGAAACAGAGCAGGATCAAACCAGTATTTTTCAGCCGCCGCATAAGCTGGAAAAAATAAAATAAAAATTTTTGGGAGGTGCTTTTTTTTAATAAATAACTTCATGTTCACGACTAATCCTTGCTCCCTGGTCATTTATATATGTCAGCATCAGTAACGTCTTCCCCCCCGGCGTTACTTTCCTGTCTTTAAACCTGAACTCAAGCTTACTAAATGGTGGGATCATGTCATGATTTAAATCGTATTGCTCCCCGTTTATCTGGATTTTCGCCGAAGAATAGGAAATGAACCATGCGGTCGGATTTTCAATTAATACACCACCCTTTGTCCCTGATATTTTTACGTTTTCAAGGTTTTTCCCAGGTACACCTAAGGACACCGGCCTGTAAAAAATCTTTATTCTGCTGCGTAGCGTAATAAGCATTTTATTTTTCTGATTATCACCTTCAATATTTTTGGGAGGGATTTGCAATGTGTTAAACCAGAAAACAGACTCCCTGTCTTGTGGCAATTGCATGCTGCCATCGAAAACCACCCTCACTATCTGCCCGCTATCAGGCTGAATTCGGAACAAAGGTGGCGTCACAATGAAAGGAACGATTCCTTTAATATCCGGTCCTGAGTCAATATTTCCATCATCAAACCATGCCTGAATAATATAGGGGAAAGGATCATTGTTTTTTAAGCGAACATCAACTGTTGCAGCATCGCTGGGGTAGATAATACGGCTTCCCATGATTGTTACACTGGCTGAGCAACTAAACGCAATCATGCCCGCAAAGAATAAAATAGTTTTTATTATTCTACGGCTATTGAAAAGAAACATGTATCTACCCCAAATGTAATGCGCGAATTTATCCGTGCGTAATTTGATTACTGATAGCTGACAGCATACTGAAGAGTGGATTCAACGGTACCTGCAGCAGCTGGTGCTGTAGCGTAATACTGAGCTGTGTAAGTAGAGGAGGCTTCCGTCTGATTAGCGGCTAACGTCAGATCGCCATCCCCGGTAAAGCCATCGGTCAGGTTAATAACCCTGCCTGTTGTATCAAGAAGCTGGACCTCGACATTTGAGGCTGTGCCTGTATTTCCCAGATTTCCGTTAGAAGTGACCTGATTTCCGACAAAGACAGTTGAAATTTTGGTTTCAGTTGTACTGCCTGCGCACCCTGTTAAACCAATGTCAAATGTTACCTGACCGGCAGTCTTTCCGCTCGCATCCAAATCGCTGCGGCTTACGGTTGGCATAAGCACAACTGGACTTGCGCTGTTTCCGTTAACCGAAACTGAGCATGTTTCGTCTGTTACCTGACCCTGGAAGTTAATGGTATTATCAGAGGCAGCATTTGCACCTGAAGATACGATAGTTGCTGCAATAAGTGTAATAAATTTTCTTTTCATATCTGTTCCTAGGTTAGATTATAAAATCTCTATAAAGAGCATGACTGGAGTTTACGAACAGTTATTCCCAACTGGTTTTCAACCTCCTTTCTAATCCCATAGGTTCTTTTCAGGCTGACTCCGGCCTTTAAAGAAATGCTGTTTGCATCTATGCCTGAAAAGAAATTATGGAAAATTTTTAAATGTGTTGATTTGAGAGACGACAGATAGACATCATATTCGTTTCCTGTGGTAAAACAGTGCGTTAACTTCTCCTGTGCTGCTTGAACGGTGTCTGTAGGCTCAATAATGCAAAGTGCTCTGTTCCTTGATGCAAAAAAATATGCAAGCGGAAGCATTACGCTATCAGAAATAATGATATGTCTTTTATAGACCTGCCTGACCTCCAGCATCGGAAGTAACTCCCGAATGTTTTCTTTGAAGAAAAAAAGGAAGGTTAAAGAGCGGTCCGGACTTTCCTGCTGGATTCCGCTCAACAGGCCTTCAATACCTGCAAACAACATCATGTTTTTTTTATTAGCAGGTTCATATTTGTAACAGTAAGTTAAAGAATCTATTTTCAACTGACTGGGCATGACTCACCCCAATAAATATATCTTGATTGTTTTATATGTGCATTTTAATGCTGTGGTTGCGGCAAAATTTAGATTGAAACACTATTCCGGACAAATCGTTTTAACAGATCGATTGCAGAGGTTTTGATAGCCTATGACAATTAATTACAATTTACTGATCGGCGGCGCCTTGCCACTTGAGCTCTTTAACCTTCCTGAGCGTGGATATACACATTTAATTTGATCCTGATCAATTCTTTAGATGTAAAAAACACTTTTTGATAAAAATAATTTTATTGCTCATGGATGGATCTATTTTTTAAGTGCATTTCATTGTTAACAGTTTTTTTTGTAAAGTTGTTAGGATGCATTTATTATCAGTCTTGTTTAATAATGGTTTAATAATGATGCTGATATGTGTTCAGAAGATATTGCCAGTTAGCGGCTGCAGTTGCTTTTAAGGGTTGTTGTTTACACATGATACAGAATGAGTATAAAAACCGGGTTATTACCCTGTTATACAGAGTCGTGCGCAGAATTAGTTTTGCTTAAAAAATGAATTGCGAAAGCCGTCCTGGCCTGTGCTGGAAAGGCTCATTCCCCGTGATACATAGATGAGCCCGGTGTAGCATGACATCGCGTGACAAGCGCTCACCGGAAGGGCATTGCTGGAATCTGCTGGCGCAGATATTCCTAGGAAGGTGTCTACTGAACGGCGGAGCACCACAGGCGCCTGAAGGCTGATTATTCCAGACTGGCTGTGCTGAATTAGGGGATAACCACGCGGCTGGGTTCTGCGACAGGGGCGTGTTGGCATGCAAAAAAAGGGGTTTTATGCCTCTTTGTTAAAATTTTCAGCCCCTCTTTTTTTCATCTTTTTCACCCCCACTACTTATAAGTTGTTTCACTGGGGGCTAATCCCCTTTCTTCTGGCAAGACATAGCGTGGGGGCTTTATGAGTGATGATAGGATTAGGAAAAAAGTTGGGGACTTAGTCGTTGAAATACCTTCTTCAATGATTGTCGACGGTGAAGTATTACCCTTATCTCCTTCTGACTTAGAGCCTGTATTTGCGGAAGGCGGAGATCCAGATGACAACACTCCTATTGGTTTTAATTTAGTTCATGAAGTACCTGGCAATGGAACTGTGAATAACGGTATCTATGTTGATAATTGGGGTGAAACCCATGTAACACCAGGACCATTAGACGAACGTGATGACTACGAACACCCTGATGATAGTCCGATAGATACCTACTTCACTCCTCCTGATGATTTTATTCAAAACGTCAACGTATACGTCGAATACGATGACGAGGAGGAAGAAGAAAACTATGATGAAGAACTAGACGATTTATCCATTCTTATTCAAAAGGGCCCTTCCGGGTCCTTTCTTATCTCAGAATTATCACTGCTTAGCTGTTAATTTCTCTATCTCTTGAGCAATAGCATGAGCCTGCATAGAAGTGAGTTCAATCATCGTTCTACGGAAGTTAGCCCCGCCCCCGGTTAACTCTTTAAAGCGACGCGCGGAGATAGCCTTGAAGCCGGTTTTAAAATCATTGAGTGGCTTAGCGTATTTATCATCAGCTACGCCGTAATGCTCGCTTTTCAAAAGATCACCATCCACAACACCAGAAGCAATGATGCCTACGCCACTCTGATACAGATAGACCTTATCACCTTTAGAAAGCTGGCAGATGTACTCCTTCCAACCTTCGCAAAAAGCCGCAGCCTCTTGGTTTTTAACCATATCGAAATGCGTTTCTACATTGTTGTTGTAGTTCGTATTCAACATGAAAGCTTTACTATCAAGGAAGCCGACTGCACTGTCTTCACGCTGATTAACTAGCTGCTCTTTCATTTCATCACTAATCAGAGAGTGCTCCTTTAGTAGCTCATTCGCAGTAACTACTCCAGCCTTAATAAATTCGCTGATTAGTGAGCTCTTAGAGCGA
This sequence comes from Pantoea sp. AS142, assembly GCF_037152305.1. NCBI lineage: Bacteria > Pseudomonadati > Pseudomonadota > Gammaproteobacteria > Enterobacterales > Erwiniaceae > Pantoea > Pantoea sp. AS142. The sequence continues at coordinate 22,038 of NZ_JBBCMO010000019.1, forward strand.
TCAAGACTTAAAGATAGTTCGTCCAGTTCGTTGTTTAAAATGGTTGGAATGCGGATGGATATAGGCGCAGAAGCGCTATCATCGACTTGATTAAAAAGACTATTCTTTAAAATTTCTTTCAGATCTGGCATGAATTGAATCTCGCCATGAGCATGAATACAATTTGTATTTAATGAACGGTAATACATATTGTATCTATCGTCAACCGGTTAACGGCATGCCGGAAAATTCGCTGTAACACAAAGCGGTTGCGATGCCATCCTGCAGCATACAAAGCAGCATCGGAGGCAGCACCCATGAAACAGACACCACAACAACATCCCTGAGCAGGATCCGGAAAAAGGCAAAGTGGGAAAACTTAGTGAGTCGTTAATGATTGACGTTTGAAAATAAGGCACCTGTGGAAAGGTGCCTGAGTATTACAGCCCGATATAGGTTAGTGCGGTGTTTAGAGCAACCGTTAATGCAGGCAGCGCGCCAGCGACTGTAACAACATTAGCCACATCACTCAGAAGATCGGAAATTTTCTCACCGAATTTGCTGCCTGTCCCCTTACTGATTTCGCTACGGTACTCCTGATTTAAAACAGCCAGGCCAAGGGTTGACTGCACTGCATCCATAACCGGCTCAACACCGGAAATACCGTATGTTTCCAATGCCTCCTGGATTTGCGAAAGCTGTTTCAGCAGCAGGGTTTTCATCGGGGCAGGCAGATCAGCCTCCCGGATCTCATTACGCAATTGTGTGATCCGCTCCAGCAACACGTTTATTTCTTCTGCCTTTATAACCGCATGTGCACCGCGGGTTTCAAACAGATCTGATAGCATACTGAGTTCAGAGAGGGTGCGATCATCAATATGTGTCCAAAATGACTGCCAGCTACTGTTAAGGCTCTGTGAAACAAATGCTGTATCAACGCAACCCTTCCAGTGCATGGATTTTCCCCTGAGCGTTAAGAAATGATCTTCTCTGACCTGCACTATTCGTCCTGGCAACTCCATAACTCGGGCCAGACGGGAAAGAAGATGCTGCTCATTATTTTTCTGGGCCTGCAGAAGCAAGACCCACACCTTGCGACAGTTCTCATTAGGTGAATATGATTTACCCTCTTCCAGAATCTCCAGCAGCCGCTGAGCCGGATTATCAATTTTCAGTTCATTCATTCTTTTAATATCCTGCTATTAATGCCTAGAATTATTATACCCAGTCTTCCAGTATTAACCCCGGCACCCGCTCAAATTCCCGCGTATTGTTTGTCACCAGCACAGCGCCGGCGGCGATGGCGTGGCCGGCAATGGCCGTGTCGTTCGGGCCGATCGGCGTCCCGGCCAGGCGCAGCGCAACCTTAACGTTCGTCGTGGCATCGACCGCTGAGCGATCCCAGGGGAGGATGGTATCGAGGCGGGCGCAGAACGCGTCAACCAGCTCAATGTGGCGCGGCGAGGCCTTCGGGCCGGTGGCGCCGAAGCGCATCTCTGAGTAGGTGATGGCCGAGACCACAATACGCTGATTTCGCAGCACCGCCTGCGCCAGGCGCTCTAGCACTGCGTCCGGTTGCTCGCGCATGATGAACGAGCAGATGTTCGTGTCGAGCATATACATTTTGTTCACAGGTCAAACCGTCCTTCGTCGCTGACAACGTCCTCGCGCTCCGCTAAAAATTCCGGGTCGGCCTTTTCCAGGCCGGCGAACGAGCCCCAGGTCGGCCGGGCGGGACGCAGGATGATGCTGTCCCCTTCCCGGATAATCTCCAGCTCGCTGACGCCTTCAAAGTCCATATCCCGGGGCAGACGGATGGCGCGGTTATTGCCGTTTTTGAATACAGATACAGTTCGCATAGTTACTCCTTCCGATCGTGTTTACGACACCCTGCCGTTACCGGCCTTTTTGTGCAGCCATAATAGGTCTGGATAGATTTAGTATATGCAAAAAGTGGATGTATGCATAGGCTTAGGATATGCGGATGTGGAGTATATGCAGATGCTTAACATATGCCCATTGCTCTCTTTTTCATGAAAGATCCGAAAAGTACCAGAAGCGGAAGGGGCCGCCTCCTGGTAGCAGCCAGAAAACTACTACAAAGGTGATTCAGTTTGAACTTTATGCAGGAAAAAGCGCACTGACTTAATATGATGATGAAACATGAAAAATCGTACCTTCCTGGTTAATTTCCGCGGAGTCGACCGATAGAAAGATGCGTCAGGTTAGCCTCTGGCAGATAATGAGTGTCCCACGCTGAGCTATAACAAACAGGTAAAAAAGGTATGACCAGCAAAGCAGAAGAAATTGTGCTTTATACTGAACAGGGGCTCGCTGACGCACAACTGCGGGGAAGCTTAGCAGAAACAACGTCTGTATAACATTGCTTCTGCGTTATGAACATCCTCTGATATCCGTACTTTATAAAAAGACTAAAGCTTATTCTGATCACCAGTTATTCAGTGCTGCGTCCTTAACTGTGCAACCGGTGAAATAAATTTCATCGTTGCTTAATTTCGTTAACGAGCAATTTTTAGTTTTTCCGCTTATAGCTGCATCAAACGTATAGTCTTTTGAGCCGGAACCGGCCAGAAGGTTTCCGTTACCTTTGCGTTCTTTAATGTTGCTTATGGTTACCTTTTCCGGGGCAACGTTCATCGACTGAGCGAAGCTTTTTCGGACTTCATCTGTGGAGGGGGGACCTTTTAAACGGCCGTAAAGCTCCAAACCGATGTGAGTGCACCCAGATAATTGAGTAATAACAAATACCAGCGCGAGTTTTGATAAAAATTGATTTCTTCTCATAGCAGGAAACTCCTTCCGAAAAATAGTTCAACTTTTTGTTAATGTTTCATTCCCCGGTGATGCGTGCGATCGCACATAACCTCTTGATTGGAAGTTCTGACACAGAACGGGCCTCAGGGTTAAACCAGATTCTGCGGCCTCATGGCAGCGAGATTTAAGAAATTTTGCATATCAGCAATGTGCTTACTCAGCGGCAGATGAGAAATTAATACCTTTAATCTCAAACGGTTACTCAATAGTTCACATTTTTTATCACTAAAAAATAATTTATAACATTTGGTCGTTAGGATCTACTCTTCTTTACGCACCTTAAATGGCAATTCGGAAAATTCCTTTCAGAGCTAAAGGAGTTGATGGGCCGTCATGCTGTAGCGCAGTGATGCAGGAAAACCAAAATGGATGACCAGTAGGGGATCCTTGACCTGCTCCCTGATAATTCACACAAAAGGCAGTTATAAATGTCCGCTGTTCGCTCATAGCGGACTTCAGCTCAGTTAGCTTGTCCGCTTCGTGCCATTACCTGCCCTACGGCCTCCTATCCGTTCTGTGCCCGATCAGAATGAGTCTGTTTCTCGTGAGACCAAGCGTCAGCCTGACGGTAAACAGCATGCTGACGAATGCTGGCTGGGTAAAGCAAACGAATTACGGAGCGGGAGTCCCCGTACAAAATACTGAAATCATCGTCATGAGAGACCCTTCGGTAAAAAAACAGCGTGCACTCACAGTGGATACAACCGATTGCCGCACATTGTCAGAAGGCCAAATAGTTTTGTGATAAATAAGTCTGCTTATTTTTGTGACTGCAATCACTTAATAGCAATTTTTGATAGCTTAGCTCAATTACAGATTTAACGATTATTTAATTTTCAGTTTGTTAAGTTGTAGTTATAAGCAATTTAGATCCTTGTTACTTTTAGGTTATTTGCAAAAATGAAGGTGCAGCACGTGACGCATGTGAGTGAAATTTCATCCTGCACATGCTGTTTTAATATAAAAAAGATGCCTCAACCTACAGGTGACAATATGAAGATTAGCAAACCCGTCATTGCAGTATTAACAGCAGCAGCAATATTTTCAGCACAAGCCAGAGAGATGAAAGTCGGCGTGGCACTGGCCAATTTTGACCTGAATTTTATCTCTATTTTAAAAGGTCAGATGGAAACAGAACTCCGGAACGAGCAGTTGAAAGGCCAGTTTGTGGATGCCAAAGGCGACGTTGCCCTTCAGGTCCAGCAGGTGGATGATTTTATCAATCAGGGCGTGGACGCCATTATTCTCAATCCGGTGGATACGCAAGGAGTGTTACCAATGATGACTGCGGCAAAAAATGCCGGGATCCCGCTGATTTTTGTCAACCGCAAACCGGAAGTCAAACTGCCAGAGAATGTCGCTTATGTCGGTTCAGACTCGGCGCTCGGAGGCACGCTGGAGATGGAAGCCCTGGCCAAACGAATGAACTATAAAGGCAATATCGCCATTCTGATGGGCGCGCTTTCCAATGAAGAGGCGCGTGAGCGGACCCGTGCAACCGAACAGGTCATTGCGAAATATAAAAATATGAAGGTGGTCGAGAAGCAATCGGCGAAGTGGCAACGCAATGAGGCGGTGGACATTGTTTCCAGCTGGTTGCTGAATGGCACTCCTATAGACGGCATCGCGGCAAATAATGATGAAATGGCCATCGGTGCAGTGATGGCGCTCAATCAGTCCAAAAACAAAAAGATTATGGTGGCGGGCATTGACGGCACGCCTGACGGGGTGAAGTTTGTGCAAAATGGCGGCATGGCGCTGACCATTTTTCAGGATGCGCGTGGACAGGCAACCGGCTCCGTGAAGGTAGCGCGCGCCTTGCTCAATAAACAAAAAGTTGATGCTTATACCTGGGTGCCTTACAAAACCATCACTCCTGATAACGTGCAGGATTTTGTGAGTGCCGAACAGAAAAAATAAGATCTTCAGCCCGCCCCGCGGCGGGCTATTGCTTTACATTAGTGTTAAATTTATCCCTCTGAGGTTTTTATGCTCCATCAATGCCAGGACGATGTGACCATCTATCCAGGGTACGTGAAAAATGCCTGTCCAAAGTTGCTGTTTGTCTGCCGCACCGAAGGAGAGGAGTCTGCTATACCGCGCGTCATGCACAAGCACGATGACCGTCTTGAGGTGATGTTTATTGCACGCGGTACGGGGCAATATTTGATTGGGGGACGTCAGTATCATGCTCAGGAGGGGGATATTCTGGTATTTAACCAGGGAGTTATTCACGATGAACGCCCACACCTGAGCGCAGATTCTTTGATATACAGCTGCGGGATCAGTGGCCTGCATATTGAGGGTTTGGATGAGAATCATCTGACTGGCCGTGACAGAAGCGCTGTGATGGCCAGCGGTGAACACCAATCCACACTGCAGGGTCTGTTTGATGCCTTGTGTGCACAGATATTCAGTAAAGCGGCTCATCACGGCGTCGTAACTCATCATCTGGTGAACGTTATTATTATCCTGTGTCACAACATTTCGCTGGCGCGTCAGGATGAGCTTACCAAAACCGAATCTTCACTGGGCCTGTCGATTAAAGAATTTATCGATGCCCACTACAAAGAGCCCATAAAGCTGGACTCCATGACACAGGAACTTGGCATAACACGGTTCTACCTGATACACGTATTTAAACGGTTTTCTGGATATTCGCCAAAGCAGTACATTATCCGCTGTCGCGTTGGCGAAGCACAATCACTATTGCTGAACACCGATATGGATGTCACTTCTGTTGCGGGTAAGGTGGGCTATGAGAGTGTCAATAACTTCCACCGCGTCTTCAAAAATGTGGTAGGTATTCCCCCAACACAGTATAAAAATCGCTGGCTGGAAGGTATCCGGACATCGAGCTGACACGGGTGAACTGCTTTACAGAAACCCTGGCCACTGAGGCCAGGGTGAGAGCATCATATTGCAGGCAGTACGTAATCTGACTTTTCGAAGGTCGCCGTGCGCTTAAGCATATTTACCGACTTAATGACGCCTTCCATGCGTGACAGGTTCATGTAGACGTAAAGACTGTGTATTAGGTCAGGAAAGCAAAGGGTCAGCTTCATCACGACACATTCGAGTACACGCGAGAATGCAAACTGGATTTCAGTGAATTTTGGCAAAGGAATATCGTTATTATGAAAGACGCCCATCCTTGCTCCTTTTGCTGAGTTTATTTTCAGGAGAGTAAGTACTCTGATCCTGAAACTTTTGAGCCCAGACGATTATGGCTCACCGTCCGCTTTTCGCTCATAGAGGACTTTGCCTTGTTCATAGTGTCTGTTCTATGGCTACGCCTTTAATGTAAACAGACCCGTTTTAGTTCCACACACTTTTTGAGATTTCCGGTTTCTCAGCCATCAGCCGATATTCTTCCGGCGTCAGGTTATTCAGGGATTCATGAGGCCGCTCGC
>NZ_JBBCMO010000020.1:0-22587 GCF_037152305.1 Pantoea sp. AS142
GCATTCAGAATATGGATGGTTATTTGAGACATGTCAGTCTTACCCAGAAACATTAGTAATGTGCGGATACTAACAGACATATAGAGCATGTTATGTTGCTGCTCAGCAAGTTGCCGACCAATGATCACTAATGTCCGCTTCTGGCACTAAGCAGACATGCTTGCGAGGCACAGTCCACTATGAGCGATCAGCGGACATTGCTAAATGGGGTTCAGTGAGAATTAACAGGAAGCAGGTCGATATTACCGTGTTAAATTAATCAACATCGTTGTGAAAACCCAGTCAGGATGTCATGCCAGTGAATGTAAAAAATTGCCAGACCTGCGGCGAACCGATGAGTAAAACACCAGAAACTATGAGTTTTGACTGTGGCGGCGATTGCTTATGTTGCATGGCTTTCCATGGCGATCCAGATGCGATTGAGATTGTTGAGAGACTTACTGGCGAAAAAGTTAATGTCTGGGGAAGCTCATATCGTTCAAATAAGGTTGAAGGGCTGTAATGAGCGAGAAGTGGAAGTTAAACTGATGGTGAATTTCGAGTCGATTTTAACTCTCGAACAACAGAATGCGGCAAGCAACGCCCATACATTATCGATGAGTAATCTCGGTCAATATCATCAGTTATCTTACAGGTGCATTGGAAAAGGTCGCCAGAGGTGGTGTCTTCGTACAATTTTGCATGTCCCGTATTAGCATCAAAGTCGATTGTAATGACCGCGGTGCTTACCCAGAGGCTAGGTAATTTCTGTTTATTTAATAGGCTCTTGAGCATTTTGGCATAGCGGTTAACCGTATGGTTTTGCAGATTTGATGCGGAGTTGGTCATAGGAAGGGTGAGAGGAAAAGTCACTGAGGTAAGGCCGTTATCAAGAGCGAATGATTTAATCTGGCCTATTGACCAGTATCCATTAAAGTCGTTGTTTCTGCTGACAAAACTCCCATTAATAGCAATCGCTATACCTTTTAATTCACTTCGACGTGCCATAAGTTACTTCCTAGTCTTGCCTATAATCATTTTGAGCAACTTTAACGTTCATAAACATGATGGCACAACCTTAAGGCTACTATCTGGACTGATGAGGATTATCAGCAATTACCCCTGGCGATTATCTAGGTCCGCTGTTGGCACAAAGCGGACGGGTTTGGGCGTAAGGTCTGCTTTGAGCGAGAAGCGGACATTGCTGCTGACGGCCCCTCTGAATGCTGTGGTGCAAAGAAGCCAACTGATTTCTTACAGATGGCTGATTACAAATTCAGGCTCATAAAAGACAGGGAAATTCACCGATCTTGCAATAAAACAGACTTTATGAATTTCATGATGAATAGCCATTGCTGAGTCAAGATCAGCACCATCCGCTACAGTAATTTTAGGTCTCAGTACAGCCGAAACAAAGCGACCCGCGCCGCCTTTTAAAATTTCACCTGTAGCTATCGGTGAATCTTCATATTCCAGAACAGTGATCCCGGCATCTGAGGCCAGATGCAGATACCAGAGCATGTGGCAGGCAGAAAGAGATGATATCAGGAGGTCTTCAGGATTCATTTTACTGGCGTCGCCACCCAGTAACGGATCATTGGAGCAGTGGATGATTTTTTTGCCGGTTATAGCGATGTCCCATGTCCTCGCATATGCTTTATAGCCCGATGTGCCCGTGCCCAGATTACCGGTCCAGAATATGCGTGATGTATATTGATGTTCCATGTTCCTGACTCTCTTATTGATGATAAAAACTGGTTCTCCCAAAATGAGAGGTATGGGTCGCTTCTGCTGTTCACTAAACCACAATATATTGGCTTATAAAAATCAGCACAATCGAACCTGGCGCATGTCCGCTTCTGGCACAAAGCGGACATCTGCATCAGGAAATGTCCGCTATGAGCGAGAAGCAGAAGCTGAGCTAATTGTGTTTGACTTCTGGTAGTCGCAAAATCGAATTCACTGGACGTTTACCCATTCTAACCTGAATACTTGTGCGATTTGCCGGGCCTGTATATTCTCATTTTAGGCCCGTGCTGCCTGCCGCCCGCTTCCTGGATGGAAAAGGTGAAAGCATGTTCGTCCTCAACCTCATTGATTTAACAACTCTTGGCGGTCGGGATTGGTAATGCGGGCACCATTGTTTCCTGACGACAGGAGAAATTATGTTATCAATCGAGCAAGCCAAGCAAATGGCTGCGAAGTTAAAAAGCTCTCTCGAAATGCGCGGTCATAAAATTTCTTATTCCGCCGCACTCGAAACTGTTTCACAACAGCTGGGCTACAAGGACTGGAACACAGCATCGGCTGCGTTGCTCCCACCAGTTGTTCCTCAGCCTCAAATTCATTTCATCAAGACTATACCCATCTTACGAATGTTCGATGAGCGAAAAGCGCGAGAGTTCTATCTCGAGTTTCTGTCATTCAGCGTTGAATTTGAACACCGGTTCGAGCCCAACTTACCTTTGTATCTGGGCATTACTCGAGATGGTTTGCAGTTGCACCTCTCTGAACATCACGGTGACGCCAGCCCGGGGGCAACGATATTTATACCTGTGCAGAATATCGGGTTGTTTAGAGACCAACTACACGCAAAACAATATGGCTATGGTCGCCCGGAAATAGTGAAGCAGGACTGGGGAGATATTCTGGAAGTCTACGACCCATTTGGAAACCGGCTCCGATTCTGTCAAAGCTGATTTATTCTTCTCAATACGAAGGGGATTGCCATAGGCATTACCCCTTTTTCATACGTACGAAATGTCCGCTCCTGCCACAAAGCGGACATTGAGCCTCAACAATGTGTTTGCAGACAGTAAGACAACGTGGTTGGCCGGGAGCAGACCCTATTCTTAATCGTCCGTTCTCATCGCGTGTTCTTCATGTTCGCTTATATTCCCAAACTGGCCAGCAGGTCATCCACATCATCCTGGCTGGCAGGTTTTTCCGATGAGGAAGGTTGAGACGTCACAGTGCGCTCACCTATGCCTGATGAGACTGTGCTATCACGGAGTACCTGAATCAATTGCTGCTCAGCCTGATTCAGAACCGCCATCATAGCCTGCACTATCTGTCCTGTGAGATCCTGGAACCCCTGCGCCATCATAATGGCGTGCAATTGCTGTTGCGTCAGACTCGTGATATGAGGGACTTCATCCAGCCAGGCAACGGTATCTGTCGCTAACGCATGCGCTTGTCCTTCGTCTAACAGCTTCACGGAAGTGGCATTCCAGCGTTGCGTTAATGTTCCGGCTTTATCTGCCAGCTCAGTTTGCAAGGGCTGTGTTACTTCCACGCTGTTAATGACGTCATTCGCTGCTTCACGGGTCAGTGTTACCACATAGCCCAGCCTTTCACGAGCGTTTGGAATGCTTCCAGCAACATCGGCAATGGTTTTATCAAGCCCCAGTTGTTGCAGACTGTCGCGAAGGGTCCGCAGGATAGAGCCAGCACGCGCTGTGATCTCGGTAATTTCCTGCTGCTTACTGTGGGTATCGGGTAATGACATGAATATTGTCTCCTGCGTACGGAATATCGATACCTGATGTTATCGGCAGTTCGCGGCGGTTTTTTAATTTCCCTGGAATTTTTCCTCCCTTCAGTAAGGGGCACGAAATGAAGAGGAGTCCACACTGTGAATGTCATCAGGTTTATAGAAGACAAATACTCTGACACGATCGGTTCTGGTCCGCTTCCAGGTCAAGCTGAATGCTGAAGCCGTTGGATGGGTTCAATAAGCGGTAAACAACCCAGTCCCCGGTCACTGTCATGAGTATGACCGGGAGTCACACAACGCGTGTCAGCCTACCTCATCGCTCAGCTTCTTACGCATGAATTCAATAAATATCTGGGTTTTCGCGGGTAGTAGTCGCGTTTCAGTCAGAGCATAGATTGTGACCGCTTCAGCCTTCCAGTCAGGCAATACGCGGGTCAGTTTATTATCTGCAACGTCTTCCCCAACAATTTTGTCAGGCAAAATCGCAATGCCTGCACCCAATGAAGCAAAACGGCGCATCATACCAATGCTGTTCATCTGAAAACGCCCGGCAATTCTAAGGCTAATTTGGGTTTCTTCGCGATGTAAGTGCCAGTGGCCGGGCTTATCCTGGCGCATACCAATACATTCATGATCCGTCAGCTCATCAGGATTACCGGGAGTACCATTCTGGGCTAAATAGTCGGGGGACGCGTAAAAACTGCGCGAAAGCGATCCCAGATTGCGCGCAATGAGTCCGGAATCGGGCAGACTCCCCATGCGAACAGCCAGATCATAAGGCTCCGATACTAAATCAACATTTCTCGGCGTTAAGTCGAAATCGAAGCTGATACCAGGATAGCGGTCTGAGAATTCTTTAATGAAGGGCGCAAGAATAATCACCGCAAAATCGGCCGGTAAAGAGACCCGCAGCATGCCTTGCGGCTGAGCTAGAAGAGAACCCAATTGTTCATGCGCCAGACGCGCTTCATCAATGATACGCCGACTTCGTTCGTAATAAATCTGGCCGGCCTCGGTCAGCTCAATCTTACGCGTCGTCCTGTGTAACAGCCTGAGACCGATAAACTTTTCAAGCTCGTTTATTTTACGTGACAGTGTGGAATTAGGCATGCCGAGCGCCTCAGCTGCGCCACGAAAACTGTGGGCTTTGACGACCTCAACAAAGTAAGACATGTGGTTGAGCAGTTCCATGTAATTGTGCCATTAGTGGAATATTCAATTCTGATATTAACTATTTATCCCAAAATTTAACAGGATATACTTTAATCATTCGCAGGAAATGAGAGAAAACGCCTGCTTAAATAATGATGAAAGATGCTAATTATCAGTAATCTAATCTAAATCTGGAGGAGAGATATCATGAACTTTGAAAAATTTACCGCTGACAATGCTGCCTTGCTGTTAATTGACCATCAGGTCGGCACTATGGGCTGGGCCAAATCCATGCCTTTCGAAGAGTTAAAACGTAATGCACTGATGATTGCAAAATCTGCGGCAATTCTGAATATACCGGTGGTGCTGACCTCAAGCATGGAAGAGTATGCCCAGGGCCCGCTGGTTGAAGAACTGAAAACCATTCTGCCAAAAGAGTTTGAAGCACGAATCAAGCGCTTAGGCATCGTTAACGCCATGGACGATGAGAACTTTGCCGCCGCGGTTAAAGCCACCGGCAGAAAGAAATTGATTATTGCGGGAGTAACCAATGATGTCTGTACGGTATATCCAGCACTGACACTGGTTACAGCAGGCTTTGACGTACAGGTCGTTGCAGATGCGGGTGCCTCACCAACCAAAATGGCTGATGACATTGCGCTGCGCCGCATGGACAAAAATGGCATTACCCTGACCACAACCAACCAGCTGATTGCTGAGCTGGCAGGAAGTTGGGCAACACCTCAGGGGGAGAAACTGGTCAAGGTATTAATGGAATCCTTTCAGTAAAGAATAAACTGGCAGGCCCGTTCGGCAGCGTTTTACGCCTAATGTTCGGGTTTGCTTTCCTGGGCAGAAGGGTGATGACAATGCTTAAAATAGAAAACAAAAGTAAACATCAGCATGGCTCTGGCGGTTTCGGTATCGATATCCTTTGGCCTGGCATGATGCAGAATTCAGACGACAGCGGTATTGGTGCAATTGGCCGTATTGACCATGCAAACGTAAAAGCAGGAACGGTAATTTCCATGCATCCTCATAAGGATGATGAAATTCTCACTTACATGCGTAAAGGTAAAATGCTGCATCTGGACACGGTCGGGAATGAGGAGGAAATTTCTGATGCCCGGCTGATGCTCATGAACGCCGGGCATACCTTCCAGCATGAGGAACGCATTCTGGGTGAAAAAGGCGAATCAATGCAGTGTCTGCAGATTTTCATCCGCCCCTCAGAAACCGACCTGGCACCACAGGTCCAGTTCCATGACTTTGGCACGCCTTACAGTGACAATAATTGGCGGCTGATTGCCGGCCCTGAAAGCGCGCCATTAACGTTTCGTTCTCAGACCTGGGTACAGGACGCGCGACTTGCTGAGGGTGGCGAGTTGACGCTGCCTGCTGTTCCGGTCAGTAACGTAGTGCGCCTGTTATATGTCTTTGAGGGCGAAGCCCGGATTGGTGAAACTGCCCTTAATAAGGGTGAAAGCATTATTATCGAAGACGACGATGTTTACACTATCACCGCGCTTGAAACCACTGATCTGGTGCTTTTCACCACTGACCCGGCGGCAAAATATTTCCGTGGCGGTATGTTCAGTGGAAATATGCGCCCGCGCCTGTGATGGTATTTATAAAATTTCACACGCAGCTCATTCAATTTTTCGGTTTACTGGCAAAGCACAGCATTTTGAGTTTTGTACTAGCCGACTCTGAATAATTTTTATCGCCCTGCATCCAGATTATTTTTTCAATGAGTTATTAAATATCAGATGTTACTGAGTTTAATTATGTATTCAGGCAGCACAGCTAAATAGCTGCATTCATTTTTTGTTCTTTATTAATGCAGCCCCGTTTTAGCGACCTATCTTCTTATCAGGTTACAGGAAAAGAAAAATGGATAAAATATTTATCCCGTTCAAACTCGGGCATTTAATGCTGAACAATCGTCTGGTGATGGCTCCCATGACCCGTAGCCGTGCTGAATATGACGGCACGCCAGCTGACCTTGCGGTTAAATACTACGCACAGCGCGCCGGGGTGGGTCTTATCGTTGCAGAAGGGACGCAGCCCAGTGATGACGGACAGGGTTACTTAATGACACCCGGTATTTATACTGACGCGCACGTGGCCGGCTGGAAAAAAATCACTTCAGCCGTTCACAATAAGGGCGGCCATCTGTTCATCCAGCTTATGCATACCGGTCGCATGAATCATCCAGACAATACGCCGCACCACCGTCAGGGCGTAGCACCTTCCGCTATTGCGCCAGGCGTACAGATATTTACCGCAAACGGCATGCAGGATATTCCGGTGCCTCGCGAACTGACAACGGAAGAAATCCACCAGACGGTTGCTGATTTCCGTTATGCGGCACGGCGTACTGTTGAGGCCGGAGCGGACGGCGTGGAAATCCACGGTGCTAATGCCTATTTAATACACCAGTTTTTAGCTGCGAGCGCCAACCAACGCACCGATGAATATGGCGGCTCTATTGAGAACCGTGCCCGTTTTGCGCTTGAGGTGGCCGCGGCCATTGCAGATGAAATTGGTACAGACAAAACCGCGATACGTCTTTCTCCAGGCAGCCAGATTTGGGGGATTGATGAAGGTGAAGAAGGTCCGGCGCTTTATCGTTACCTGGTTGCTGAACTGAATAAGCTCGGACTGAGCTATCTGCACATTATGCAGGTAGGTAATGAGGCACTGCTGGATGAATTGCGGGCATTATGGACGCAGCCCCTGATACTGAATCGCCCTGGGAAAAACAGAGAAAACATCGGTGAAGATATCCAGTCCGGACGTGCCGAACTGGAATCTTACGGCCAGATGATTCTGGCTAATCCGGTCTTCACCAGCCGTGTTAAAATAGGGGCTCCACTGAACAGTGCCGAACCGGCGACCTACTATGGCGGTGGTGTCGAAGGATATACTGATTATCCCGTAATGCAGTAATTTATTATGCCAGCTGAGAGGATAAGCCCTTGGGCGTATCCTTTTTATTATCATCGCTCTACCATATCGCTCTTGGCTTGCGGGGTAATACTAAATATTAACCCCACTATTTCGACTGTTTTCACGTATTACATCTATGCTTAACCAATATGTAACTTAATATATTGACGAGCCGGGCCGGTGGTAATGTCCGCTTTTGGCTGTGAGTTCAACGGGTCGATGCAACGCTATCCTTAATCAAGGGGGACGTTGCCATGAAACGAAGAACGCGCGTTTACTACACGCCAGAACAGAAAGCGATTATCCGGGACAGATATAAGCAAGGTGATTCCCTGCATGATATCGCCAGAATGTTCGACAGATATCACTCTTCTGTCATGCCCACTATCCACCAGACTGGTGGATACCGCCCCCCTGCCCGAAAGCGACACCGGTTAGCGCTTTCGCCAGGTGAAAGAGAAGAGATATCCAGAGGGCTTGTAGCAAAACGCAACATCAGGGACATCGCAGCCAAATTATCAAGAGGTCCCTCAACGATTAGCCGGGAGATCACTCAACGAAAGGCCGAGAAAAACGTCAGACTATGAATCACCCGCAGAGCGGTTCAATAAGTGTGTTGCGTCCATCGGTTGAACTCACAGCACATAACGGACATTCTCTATCATATTCCACTCACAGCCTGAAGCCGAAGCCAGCTCCGGTCAGCTTCTTTCAGCGACCTGGAAGTATCAAATGATGTTGAAACAGGCTCTACGGTTGAACACTGCGGGTCTTGCAGTCAAGATTAAAGCCAAAGATGCAAAATCCCAGTAATTCTTTTGCCTCATCTTCCACCTGCGTAATCATAATCAAATCGATGGTGCCGCCTGGCAGTTTCACCTCAAATGGCGGGTAGGGAAGACCTTTTATCCTGAAATCCTGTAGCCAAAGCAGCTTCTCAGCTTGAGAGGGTATCACTTCAAAAATATGACGATGAGTGATGTCCTGCATTGGCCAGCCGACCCGTGCTGCAAACGTATCACTCGCGTCAACAACGATCAGTTCAGGGCTGAGGAAACAGATAGAGGTATCAGGCGCTGCATACATTGATGAAATCTGATGCGCGCGCTGTTCCAGAGACATACGTGCCACGCGACGATGAATGTGACTGCCTGAGCCCGCGGTGAGCAAATTGCGGGTTTCTTCCGCCGGGATTGGCCTTCCGAATAAATAGCCCTGTGCATAAGGGCACCCGATACCCCGTAACATTTCGGCTTCTTCCTCGGTTTCAACTCCCTCCGCAATGACGTCCATATCCAGGCTACGGCCCAACCCCACTACACTGGAAATAATTTTCCGACTATCCTTTTTGTGAAGCATTGAACGAATAAAACTGCCGTCGATTTTAAGCGTACTGGCGGGAAGCTGAATAAGCCAGGCAAGACTTGAGCAGCCCGTGCCAAAGTCATCCATAGCTATCATACAACCCATTTCAGACAATGCTTCGATCTCTGCACGGGCCGTCTCCACATCATCTATCAATGCTGTCTCGGTTATTTCTATCCGGAGCCGTGAAAGGCTGAACTGATAACGTTCTCCCAGTTTTCTTATAATATCGGGGAGATGCTTACCGTTCAGTTGTGAAGGTGAAACGTTTATTGACAAAAATTGGTGTTCTGGCCAGGTACGTGCTGTCATGAATCCCTGAGAAGCCAGGCTTGTCATTAGCTCATTAAGTAATCCATATTGTTCCATAACCGGAATAAATTCAGCCGGAGACACGATAAGCCCTTCGGGTAAAATACGGCGTGCCAGTAATTCAAAACCCACTACGCGCTGATCCTCCAGTGATACTATCGGCTGGAAAAAAGGTTTAAACGCACCCGAGTTAATCAGCTGCTGGTAAGTTGCACGAGAATCAGCACTTTTCAAATTTTCATTCATTTAAATATCCTGCAACGTATTTCCGTAATCCAATGATGACTAATGTCCAGGTGGAATAGTAGAAGTTTTTTGAAGCCTGCTTTATACGCAGTCAAAAAATCTCATCCACTCCAGAGATAAAATGCCAGAATGTATTGATTTATCTATGGTTAATGAGTGCGAAGCACATAGCTATGATGTTAGTAAGCAGAAAAAAATCATGCGCATAATATGCCATGTTTACTCGGCTCGTAAATACGCCTGAAAGTGATAACACCCTGACCAACCAAATAGACACAACTTGAAATGGATTTCATAAAAATATCGCTTAAGTTAAAGATTAAAGCATATTAATACATTCGATCTGATTAACAGTATGCTTTTCTTATAGGTTGATGAGGGCGACTAAAGGACGCCAGTAATGAATATGCTGACTTTGACCGGTGCGCGGACCCGGCTATGCGCTGACGTAATTTCTAACAATTCAGGGCACGCTTTTTAGAAAGCACCCTGGTCGCCGCTTATATATCCATAGTGAGTTTGTAAAAGATAACCATAACATTTAAGAGGGCATTTTCATGCGCAGTCAGAGTAACGAAGTCATAAAAACCGATATTTTGGCGATATCATAGACTCAAGATAAGCACGTGCTACACATTGCCTTTTATAAAAAATGAACACCCTTCGATCATGCTCAGTCATCTATGCAGTGACAGTGGCCGCACCAGGCCATTCATCTACACCATTCTGTTACATTAATTATTTAAACCAGTTGAATATTAATTGAATATTCAGACAGTTTTGCCGATAACCGTTGCAGCCCTATTTTTATGCCATCATACGTTGACCAGGAGAAATAATGCTGAATTTATTCAGGAAACAGTCGGCCACAGAGCTGATAAAAATGGATATCGCTGAGGAATGTGCCGATGAAACGCTGTATGTGGATCCTGGTGAAGCCATGCTGCTGGATTGTGTCATGAACCTCAGCCAGAAAGGCTTCTGGTATGTCGAGGCGACTGACCTTAAAAGTGACGTGCCTGCCTTTGTTTCACCTGAAGCACGCCGGCTTATGGGATTGCCTCTCCATAAGGAGGTAGGATTGTCTTCCCTGATACAAATGGTTCATGCGGATTTCCGGGAAGCGTTCAGGGGGTTAATGAATCATACTCTCAGCCATAGCGGTGATGAAAAGCCATTACGCTGCCTAATCAAAACTGACGCAAATACTTTTCAGTGGTTTTGCATCCGTGCAACATACAGTCGTGAATTTACGCCGCCGCGTCTGGTGGCCGTAATGGAGAACGCTGAAGAAGAAACTGCGCAGTCCCGCCTTTTCGATATTGTTTCCACCCGCTTTGACCTTTCACGCGAAATGCTTAATGACGGACTCTGGGATCTGGATATCATTGGCGGGAATCCGCTCAATCCTGACAACGTATTCTGGTGGTCACCGCAGTTCAGAAAGCTGCTTGGCTTTGAAACTATTGAAGACTTTCCTGACGTCATGGACAGTTGGGCGTTACGCCTCCACCCGGATGACAAACAGGCTGCGCTTGATGCTTTCGTCAGTCACCTTATGGATTTCAGTGGCAAAACCGGTTTTGATATCGAATATCGTCTTAAGTTGCGCAGCGGTGAATACCGGTGGTTTCAGGCCCGGGGTCAGACTAAACGTGCACCTGATGGCACTCCCTTGCGGGCTGTTGGCGCGCTTATTGATATTCAGGGTCGTAAAGACCGGGCGCTACATGAGGAAAGCGAAATACGGCGAAACATTCAGACCGCCGAAACCGCAAAAGAAATTGCCGAACTCGTCTTTGAAAACGGGAATATTGCGGCGCAGATCAAACTTATCTCACTGAACGCCAGTATCGAAGCTGCGAGAGCGGGTATGCATGGACGGGGGTTTTCTGTTATCGCCAGTGCTATCCGGGGACTAGCGGAAAGAACCGCAGATATCACCGGACAAATTTCCCGTCTTCAGATGCGAATAAGTAATTCTGCTACCAGCACTGAAAAACCTCATGGACATTGAGCATCACGCATCCATGAGCACTTATCACAGGTAAACGCCGGGCTGTCCCGGCAAGGAGAGAGCAAAGCCTGTCTTTAAATTTAATGTAATCAGAGCATCAGTCCGGTTCGCAGTCGCTACCAGATGAAAATCCCCCATTGCGGGTTCACATTCCGATATGCGAACCCGCAATGGGTGTTACCCATCACCCTCAGACCAAATAATATGACCGTGTCATCTTTCTGTCAGCCTATGGCGATGAATAGACCTCCGTCTGTTAAATGTCCGCCTTGAGCGAAGAGCGAACCTTTTATTTATGACGATGACGTGTTGTCGTTGCGCGGAACAACATATCCTTACGAAGCGTTCTGACTGGCAAACTATGGGAGCGTCAATTACTATTTAAAATCTATGGATGCGAACATTTTTGACTTTATGCCAGCATTACTCCCTGTTGCACTGTCCCCCGGAGCAAGTTTCACTCTCGTTATGAACAGCGCTTTGGCAGGGGGGAACAAAGGCCTATTCAGAACGCTTGCCGGAACGGCTTTGGGTATATACACCCATGCGGTTTTTATAGGGCTTGGTATAACTGCTGTGCTCATCTCATCGCCAGCAATTTTTGCGGTGCTTAACGTTGTTGGAACAGCTTATCTGCTTTGGTTAGGGGCGACATTTATCCGCAGTGGGATAACGGTGAATAGAGGCGGGTTTACTAATACAAAGCATTTTGTAACGTTAAAAGAGGCCTGGCTAGCGAATGTTTTGAATCCTAAAGCCATCCTTTTTTATCTGACAGTCGTTTCACAATTTGCAGGGGTAAGGGGAGGCGTTGGCAACTACCTGACGCTGGCTTCGGTACATGTCGCGGTTATGAGCATCTGGCTTTTCTCAATCAGCCAGACACTGATGTTTTCAGTAAAAAAAACTAACCCATTAATGCTTAAAAAATACGTAAACATCGTCGGCGGAATGATGCTCATTGTTTTTTCTCTGCACAGCTTGTTCCATTAACTTATCAGCTATAGCGATGATGTCCATTTCTGGCACAAAGCGGACATGTGCATCGTCCTGAATTTGCTGTCGTATCCGCTCAGGTATTCAGTGAAACTCCACCTGTTCCATCCTGCCGGCAATTCCTCTTTAGGTGACAAAACACCGGGTGCGGTGCCAATCATTTCCAGTTTCACAGACATTGGAAAGTTCACACCCTTGTTGAAAGCGCGAGGCCGTCGGCACCGCCAGATTCCTGCCTATCCAACTTTTGCAGCGTAAACCCAGCACGGCCCCAGGAGGTTGCTGCACGGAGTAAAGCGGCAGTAAAACGCCATAACCGGACCGGCACACGCATGTGAGACTACAACCGTGACGTCTGGCTTCACACTGAGGGCGATGATCAGGTGATGAGTGATCGTCGCTTCAGTCCCTGGTCTCTGATTGTCACCTTCCTGCTCTGGCATGAAACGGACGAGTAAGGGACAGATCAGGACAAGTGAGAGCAAGCGTATAGCATCAATTAACGCTCTCTGATAGTAATGTCGTGAAAGAAATTCTGGGGATGGAGAAAAAATGAATTTTTATCGCAGTAAGGAATTCACCGGCTCAAAGGCATGGGACGCTCAACATATTGCCAGTTTCGATAATGTCAGCGTGAAACTTCACTGGACCGATCAGCCTTACAAGTGGCATATCAATGACGGACAGGAAGTTTTTGCTGTCATGGATGGTTGTGTTGAAATGCAATATAAAGTACAGGGTGAAATTAAAAGCAGAGAATTAAATGCAGGAGATATTTTCTATGCCAGTGAGGGCACAGAACATATTGCGCATCCACAGGGAATCGCGCGCGTGTTGGTCATTGAGAAAGAGGGTTCGGTTTAATTTGGGTGTAATTCATGATCAGATAAGCCCACTAACCAGTGGCAACACGGTATACCTCTTCTCCCGGGCTAAAAAGAAACGTTTCGCGTGATGGGGGGCGTTATGTTTCCGAATAAACCCTACGCACAGCTTACTTTATCCGTCATCATCGGATCAAAATAGCTGGCTGACTGGCCCAAAGATAGTGAGGTTTGCAGACTCGTCCGCCATCCTTTCTCAACGATTGACTCAATCCCATGCCGCTTAGGGTGATCTGAGCCGAGACCGGTTTACTGATAGGGTGGAACAAGTCTGAATCATCGTGATAGTTCAGAATTCGCGTAACTGGTCGAAACTTGGTACAGCCGCGGCATATCCACTCCACAAGGAAGGTGCCTTGCTCGCCCAGCTTCTGCTCCAGCGGGTTCAGGACTTCAAACAGTACATGATAGATCTCCTCTCGTTCGACCGTCTCGATTGCCTTTGAACGCCGGTTTATCACATTGAAGTCACTGACAATATGGGTGGCAACGATGTGCAGCAGGCCACTCTGCTGGCAGTCGCTGATAAAAAATGCACCGTCATTCAGGTGGTTCAAACCACACAGATAAGGCTGGTCACCTGAAAGCGGTTAACCCTATTCCTGGTAAATGAGCCGGATTAGTCTGGTTGGCTGGTCATCGGGAGAAAGGATTGCCGGTGGGTTATGAGCTTGCTCAGAACACACTGGTAATTTCTTCTTTTAGCATCTCTCAGGTATACGTTCTGGCTGGCGCGGCAGCGTTTCACCCGCCTGAAATCCACAGAATCTCCTCTAAGATCACTCAATTCTCAATATCCAGGCGTTATGCAGGCCTGAAAGCACAAAAGGCCGTCTCCGGCCCTTCGTAAACGCCCCCACACACTTATGTCAGGCCGCACACACTTGCGGCATCTCGATATCCGCGCTGATACGTGCGCCATCGGCATCAAACACCATGCAATGGTGTGGATGAAAGGTGGGACGCAGCGTCTGATAAGGACGGAAATGCACATCGCCGGGCAGCAGCATCTTGAAGCCGTCATAGCCGTGGCTCTGTCCAAACAGACAAGTGTTGTTGCCGAGTCGCTCAACGACCTCGCAGTGGAAGTCGATATTCAGCGGTGCATCGCCATTAATCTGCAACTGCTCCGGCCGTATACCCAGGGTGATCTCGTCACCTGGCTGCAATGGGTGGATAGGCGAGGGGAGTTTCAGCCGATGTTCGCCGTTATTGATCAGGGCAACCAGCCCGGACGGACCGCACTGTTCTGCGCGCGCGGGCAGGAAGTTCATTTTCGGGGAGCCGATGAAGCCGGCGACAAAGCGGTTAATCGGGTTGTAGTAGAGTTCCATCGGTGAACCGACCTGTTCAACCTTGCCGTAGTTCATCACCACTATCTTATCGGCCAGCGTCATCGCTTCCGTCTGATCGTGTGTCACATAAACCATGGTGGTTTTTAGCTCCTGGTGCAACTTAGCAATGTGCAGCCGCATATCGACGCGCAACTCTGCATCCAGGTTAGATAACGGTTCATCAAACATAAACACCCGAGGATTACGCACAATCGCGCGACCAATGGCGACACGCTGCCGCTGACCACCGGAAAGCTGTTTAGGTTTACGATCCAGCAAGTGTGCAAGCTGCAGCGTCTTCGCCACCATCTCCACCTGATGCTGAATCTGCGCTTTCGGCAAACCGTTTACCTTCAGGCCGTAGCCGATATTCTCTGCCACCGTCATATGGGGATAGAGTGCATAAGACTGAAACACCATTGCCACCCCGCGATGCGATGGCGCGACATCATTCATCACCTTATCACCAATCAAAATCTCACCAGCACTGATCTCTTCCAGCCCGGCAATCAGCCGCAGCAGTGTGGATTTTCCACAGCCAGAAGGGCCAACAAAGACCGCAAATTCACCAGCCTCAATATCGAGCGCAATATTTTTCAGCGTTTCTGTTTTACCAAAGCGTTTGGTGACGTTTCTCAATCTGATACTGGACATGCTAATCCTCACGGCAGGGGTCTTGGTGGCTAAAATGTACTACGTATAACAGTTGATCGGTTTTCACGTCAGCCCTGATGGTGCCTGCGTTGACTATAACGTTCCACCAGAGCGCGCCCTATCGCTGTTTTTGATTTCTGTAATACCGATCACACATTGGTGCAAACGGGCTGGAGCGCAGCAGCTATTCCGCGTAGCGTATGGCAAAAATGCGATACGTTATTCACTCTTATCGGACTCATTGAATCCCTGTCTGACAGGTATCTGAAAAAAGAACAACAGCAAATGACAGTTTAAAATGTCATACCTTCACACGAGGTCACGAATGAAAATAAAAACCCGCGTTTCGCTACTCCTGTCAGCATTGATGCTTCATCAATCCGTCTGGGCCGCTCAGCAACTCACCGTCTGGGAAGATATTAAGAAATCAGACGGCATCAAAACGGCTATCGCCGATTTTCAGAAACAGTTCGGCGTTGAAGTGAAAGTACAGGAGATGCCGTTTGCACAGCAGATCGAAAAGCTACGCCTGGATGGTCCGGCAGGAATTGGCCCGGATGTGCTGGTGATCCCCAACGACCAGCTTGGCAGCGCAGTCGTGCAGGGCTTGCTGGCACCACTGACAATTGACAAGGCAGAACAAAGCGCTTACACCCCTTCGGCCATGGCGGCTTTTACACAGAACAACGTGGTTTACGGCGTCCCCAAAGCGGTGGAAACACTGGTGCTGATCTACAACAAGGATCTGCTGCCGTCGCCGCTGAATACCCTGGACGAATACCGCGCTTTCTCACAGAAGCAGCGCGAGGCGAAGCAGTATGGCTTGCTCGCAAAGTTTGACCAGATTTACTACAGCTGGGGTGTCATGGCGCCGATGGGGACTTACATCTTTGGTAAAAACGCCAAAGGCGCAATTAACACCCAGGATATCGGGCTAAACAACGCGGGCAGCGTGGAAGCGGTGACTTATCTCAAGCGTTTCTTCAGCGAAGGATTGCTGCCAGGCGGCATCATGGGTGACAACGGCCTCAATGCCATTGACTCACTGTTTACCGAGAAGAAAGCAGCGGCGGTGATCAACGGGCCATGGGCGTTCCAGCCCTATCAGGCTGCCGGCATCCACTACGGCGTGGCTCCACTGCCATTGCTGCCTAATGGCAAGCCGATGAGCTCTTTCCTGGGCGTGAAAGGCTATGTGGTTTCCACCTGGAGCAAAGATCAGGCGCTGGCGCAGAAGTTCCTCGCCTTTATCAACCAGCCGCAATACGTGAAAGAGCGCTACCAGAAGACCCAGGAGATCCCGCCAGTTACTGCGCTGATGAACGATCCGATTATCAAAAATGATGAGAAGGCCAATGCGGTCGCGGTGCAAGCGGCGCGAGCGTCAGCGATGCCCGGCGTGCCAGAGATGCAGGAAGTATGGGGTCCGGCTAATGCGGCGCTGGAGCTGAGTGTTTCCGGCAAACAGGAGCCAAAAGCGGCACTGGATAATGCCGTGAAGCAAATCACCATGCAGATTGAAGCGATGCAGGCCAGCAATCAGTAATTCCGGATCACGGAATAACCGTACAGGATAAGGATCAGGGTGTGGCTATATCTTCCGATGAACATCTGGTGACAGCTAAGCGTCCGTGTCGTCATGCGACCACCGGTGCGCTACTGGCACTGCTGCCTGGCTTCGGCCAGTTTTACCACCGTCAGTGGGCTAAAGGACTCTGTTTTCTGATTCTGCTCAGCAGCTTTACCGGCGTTTTCCACGATTTTCTCCGTGAGGGATTCTGGGGGCTTTATACGCTGGGTGAATCCGTGCCGCGTGATAACTCCATTTTCCTGCTGGCGGAGGGGATTATCAGCGTGCTGATTGCCGCTTTCGGCGTGGCGGTCTGGGGCGTGTCGGTACATGACGCCTGGGCCAACGGCATTAAACGCGACAAGGGTCAGCAGCTAAACAGCGTACGCCAGCAGTATCAGTTGCTGCTGCGCGACGGCTTCCCCTACCTGATGATTTCGCCGGGCTTTATTCTGCTGGTGTTCGTGGTGGTGTTTCCGATTCTGTTTGGTTTTGCCATTGCCTTTACCAACTACAACCTCTATCACACGCCCCCGGCGAAACTGGTGGACTGGGTAGGGTTTAAAAACTTTATTAACATTTTTACGCTGTCGATCTGGCGCTCCACTTTCTTTGATGTGCTGCAATGGACGGTAGTCTGGACGCTGCTGGCCACCACGCTGCAGTGTACCGTGGGCGTGATGCTGGCGATTCTTGTTAATCAGAAAGACCTGCGCTTTAAGCCGCTGATCCGCACCCTCTTTATCCTGCCGTGGGCGGTGCCGGGTTTTGTCACCATTTTGGTGTTTGCCGGGATGTTTAACGACAGCTTCGGGGTGATCAACAACGCCATTCTCGACTTCTTTGGCATCGCCCCCAAAGCCTGGATGACCGATCCCTTCTGGACTAAAACGGCGCTGATCATGATGCAGACCTGGCTCGGCTTCCCGTTTGTCTTTGCGATGACCACCGGTGTCCTGCAGGCGATCCCTGATGATCTCTATGAGGCGGCGATTATGGACGGTGCCAGCGCCTGGACGCGGCTGAAAACTATCACACTGCCGCTGGTACTCTACGCCATTGCGCCGATCATCATCACGCAATACACGTTCAACTTTAATAATTTCAACATCATCTATCTGTTTAACAACGGCGGTCCGGCGGTGGCGGGATCGAATGCCGGAGGAACCGATATCCTGGTGTCGTGGATCTACAAGCTCACCATGTCGTCGTCGCAATATGCTATCGCCGCCACTATCACCATTCTGCTGTCGATTTTCGTGGTCGGTCTGGCGCTGTGGCAGTTCCGTGCGACCCGGTCGTTTAAACAAGATGAGATGGCATAAGGGAGCAGTTATGGCGAAGTCCGGCAGTATTAAACGCGAAAGGTGGATCCGCCTGTCGCTAACCTGGCTAGTGGTCTTAGCGGTCTCGACCATCATTATTTATCCGCTGGTCTGGACGGTAGGGGCATCACTGAATGCAGGTAACAGCTTGCTCAGTAGCGCGATCATTCCGGAGAATGCGTCGCTGCAGCACTATCGTGACTTGTTCAATGGCACGGTGCCCTACCTGACGTGGTACTGGAACTCGATGAAAATCAGTTTTCTGACCATGGTGCTGACGCTAATCAGCGTCAGTTGTACCGCCTATGCTTTTTCCCGTTTTCGTTTCAAAGGGCGTCAGAACGGACTGATGCTGTTCCTGCTGCTGCAGATGATCCCGCAGTTTTCGGCGCTGATCGCGATTTTCGTGCTGTCGCAGCTCCTGGGGCTGATAAACAGCCATCTGGCGCTGGTACTGATCTACGTGGGGGGGATGATCCCCATGAACACTTATCTGATGAAGGGCTATCTCGACTCGATTCCCAAAGATCTGGATGAGTCGGCGCGCATGGATGGCGCAGGCAACTTCCGCATCTTTGTTGAGATCATCATGCCGCTGTCGAAGCCGATTCTGGCGGTCGTCGCGCTGTTCTCATTCACCGGGCCGCTGGGCGATTTCATCCTCTCCAGCACCATTCTGCGCACGCCGGAACAGTTCACGTTGCCCATTGGCCTCTACAACCTGGTGTCACAAAAAATGGGCGCCAGCTACACCACCTATGCGGCCGGTGCTGTGCTGATCGCCGTGCCGGTGGCGGTGTTCTATCTGGCCCTGCAGAAATACTTTGTTTCTGGCCTGGCTGCAGGCAGTACTAAAGGATAAATCTTGATGCCAAAGAAATTATTTCTCGCCCTGGCGCTCGCCTGGGCGACACCGCTGCACGCCGTCGATCAGCCTTTTGCCTCCGCCGGGCCATGGCCAGCCGATTTTGTCAGGGGGGCAGATATCTCTTCGCTGGCTGAACTGGAGAAGCAGGGCGCGAAATTTTATAACGCAGCCAACCAGCCGCAGGATGTTATCGCCATCCTGAAAGCCAGCGGTATCAATACCATCCGGCTGAGGCTGTGGGTGGATCCCACTGACGGCAACGGGCACTCCTATGGTGGGGGCGGCAACGATCTGGCGACCACACTGGCGCTAGCGAAACGTGTTAAAGCGGCGGGATTGACGCTGCTGCTCGATATTCATTACAGCGATTTCTGGACCGATCCCGGCAAACAGTTCAAGCCCAAAGCCTGGCTGTCGCTGCCCTTTCCACAGCTGGAAACCCAGGTGCATGACTACACCCGTGACACCCTCGCCCGCTTCAAAGCAGAAGGTGTGCTACCGGACATCGTGCAGATTGGCAACGAACTCAATGGGGGGATGCTCTGGCCGGAAGGCAAAAGCTGGGGTCAGAACGGCGGCGAGTTTGATCGGCTGGCCGGTCTGCTGAAATCCGGCATCAGCGGCGTGCGCGAGAACCTCAGCGATCCGCATCAGGTGAAGATCATGCTGCATCTGGCGGAGGGCACAAAAAACGAGGTGTTCCGCTGGTGGTTCGACGAAATCGTTAAGCGTGATGTGCCATTCGATGTGATTGGCCTGTCGATGTACACCTACTGGAACGGTCCTATCCGTGCCCTGAAAACTAACATGGATGATATCTCCCGGCGCTATGACAAAGATGTGATGGTGGTGGAAGCGGCCTACGGTTACACGCTGGAAAACTGCGATAGCGCGGAGAACAGCTTCCAGGCTAAAGAGGCGCAGGCGGGCGGCTATCCCGGCACCGTAGCGGGCCAGGCGGCTTATCTGCATGACCTGATTAAAGCGGTGCTGGCGGTGCCCAACCATCGCGGCAAGGGCGTCGTCTACTGGGAACCGGCGTGGATCCCCGCACCCGGTAATACCTGGGCGACACCGGCTGGCATGGAATATATCCACGACGAATGGAAACAGGGTAACGCCCGCGAAAATCAGGCGCTGTTTGACTGTCACGGCAAGGCGCTGCCTTCGTTACAGGTTTTTCATTAACCATTAGCGCTCACGCTGATGTCTACCTCTGAGGATCAGGTATGAATAAATTTCCCCCGCTCAGCGCCCGGGTTAACCGGCTGCTGCATGGTGCTGATTACAATCCGGAACAGTGGGCGCACCAGCCCGGTATGATTGATGACGATGTAGCGATGATGAAGCAGGCGAACTGTAACGTCATGTCGGTGGGTATTTTCAGCTGGGCGAAGCTGGAGCCAGAAGAAGGGCGCTATGAATTCGGTTGGCTGGATGAAGTGATCGATACGCTTTGGCTACAGGGGATATCTGTGTTTCTCGCCACACCCAGCGGGGCCAGGCCGGCCTGGATGTCGCAGGTTTATCCTGAGGTGCTGCGCGTGGGGCGCGATCGCGTGCCGGCCCTGCATGGCGGCCGTCATAACCACTGCATGACCTCGCCAGTGTATCGCCAGAAAGTGCAAGAGATGAACAGCCGGCTCGCGGCGCGCTATGCGCACCATCCGGCGGTGCTCGGCTGGCATATCTCCAATGAGTATGGCGGAGAATGTCATTGCGATCGCTGTCAGCAGGCGTTTCGCGGCTGGTTGCAGCGCCGCTATGAGACGCTGGAAAATATTAACCTCGCCTGGTGGAGTGATTTCTGGAGTCACACCTACAGCGACTGGTCACAGATTGTGTCGCCAGCGCCACAGGGTGAGATGTCGATTCATGGCCTGAATCTGGACTGGCGGCGGTTTATGACCGATCAGGTGACTGATTTCTGCTGTGAGGAGATTAAGCCGCTGAAGCTGGCCAATCCCAATCTGCCTGCAACCACCAATTTTATGGAATATTTCTACGATTACGATTACTGGAAACTGGCCCCGGCGCTCGATTTTATCTCCTGGGATAGCTACCCGATGTGGCACAACGAGAACGATGAGACAACACTCGCCTGTTATACCGCGATGTATCACGATTTGATGCGCACCCTGAAGCAGGGCAAGCCGTTTGTACTGATGGAGTCGACGCCAAGTGCCACCAACTGGCAGCCGACCAGCAAGCTGAAGAAGCCGGGTATGCATATTCTCTCATCACTGCAGGCGGTAGCGCATGGCGCGGACGCTGTGCAATATTTCCAGTGGCGCAAGAGCCGTGGCTCGGTCGAGAAGTTCCATGGCGCGGTGGTGGATCATGTCGGTCATCTTGATACGCGCACCGGTCGTGAGGTGAGTGAGCTGGGCCGGATGCTGGCTGCGATGACTCCAGTGATGGGCTGTCGGGTTGAGACGCGGGTAGCGATTATTTTCGACTGGGAGAGTCGCTGGGCGATGGATAACGCGCAGGGGCCGCGCAATCTCGGTCTGCATTATGAGCGCACGGTGAACGAGCACTATCGTGCTTTCTGGGAGCAGGGCGTTGCGGTGGATGTCATTAACGGCGACAGCGATCTCAGTGGTTACGATCTGGTGATTGCGCCGATGCTTTATATGGTGCGCGACGGTTTTGCGACGCGAGTCGAGCAGCATGTTGAGCGGGGCGGGCATTTCGTGGCCAGTTACTGGAGCGGCATCGTGAATGAGAGCGATCTGTGCTATCTGGGTGGATTTCCGGGTCCGCTGCGACCGCTGCTCGGCATCTGGTCAGAAGAGATAGATAGTCTGACTGATGAGGAGTTTAACGGCGTGCGTGGGGTGAGCGGCAATGAGCTGGGTCTGAGCGGGCCGTATCAGGCGCGGGAGCTTTGTGAGCATATTCATCTGGAAGGTGCAATGGCGCTGGCCAGTTACGAGAGTGATTTTTACGCCGGTACGCCGGCGGTCACGGTGAATCACGTGGGTCAGGGCAAAGCCTGGTATATCGCATCGCGTAATGATCTGCCTTTCCATCGGGATTTCTATGGTGCGCTGATTAAGCAACTGGCGTTGCCGCGTGCGCTGGCGATTGATCTGCCGCCTGGCGTGGTCGTTCAGCGGCGTACCGATGGTGAACAGGCGTTTCTGTTTGTGCAGAACTTTACGGGTCAGGCGCAGTCGTTGTCGTTGCCTGCCGGGTTAAGTGATTTGATTGATGGCACGGGTGTGGGGGAATCGCTGACGCTGGGGCCGTGGGGATGTCGCGTTCTGAGTGTGATGCTAACCAGAGGCGCAAGCGCTTAAAGCGAGTTGAATTCCGCTTGATGGCAGGATGAGCGCAGGCTCAGGGGGCATATGCCTTCCGCAAAGACGCAAAAGACGGCATCCCTGCCGGCTCAGCACGGGCCATCCCTGGCCCGTGATGCTTTGCTCCAG
>NZ_JBBCMO010000021.1:0-10958 GCF_037152305.1 Pantoea sp. AS142
TACGCGCTCTAGTAAGTTACGTGGAATGCAACATTGATTGAGTAAACTTTGAACAGCAAAGCTGTTGTCAGAGGAGAATGCAATGCTGATTCCACCGAGTGAACACGTTCTGTTGCTGGCAGAGCGCTGGCTGCAACTGTTATCCGATCTGGGGCGGGCGCAGGCCACGCTAACAGCCTACCGCAATGCCCTCCGTCATTACTTTGCGTTCTGCAGCCAGAACGGAATTAAACCTGAAAAGGCGCGGTTTGAAGACCTGGCTGCCTATATTAGTCCTCAGTTACCCGGGATGCCTTTTTCCGCGGCCAGCGCCACGCTCCAGCTTCGCCTGTCGGCGATCCGCCTCTGGTATGACTTTCTCATGTACCTGGATCTTTGCACGGTCAATCCGCTGCCCCGATCCGGCACGCCCGGCATGCTGAGTTCCGGCCGGGGACTGGTTCCCCGCGTTGTAAAGCTGCCGCGCATTCCTGACGATGCGCAGTGGCAGTGTTTTCTTTATCATGCCGCCGCTTCCCCACTGCGTGACCGCCTGATGCTGGCATTAACCTATTACGGCGCGCTGCGTCGGTCTGAAATTACCTCGCTAAGTATTGACGACTTCGACTTTGCTCACCGGCTCATCCGCATCCGGGCAGAAACCACCAAGAGCCGGCGTGAACGAATTGTCTGTTACAGCCCGGCAGTAGTGCCAGTGCTGGCCGCGCACCTTATGCAGATGAAGCGGACCGGAATCGTAAGAGGTGCCCTGTTCCGTTCTGAGTCCGATCGTAATCAGGGCGGGCCGCTTTCATTCTGGACCTGGAGCAAAACGGTACGGAAATGGGCGCTTGAGTCTGGGATGCCGGACATCTCAACCCATACCTTCCGGCACCTGCGACTCACACACCTTGCCCGCGCGGGCTGGAAGTTGCACGAACTTGCCACCTATGCAGGACACCGCGACCTGACCACAACACAGATTTATATTCATCTTTCTGGCAGGGACCTGGCTGCCCGGATGGCTGGCGCGATTGAAACGGCAGATATCAGGATGGCGAACCTCATTTTCAGAACAGAGAAATAACATGAGCCCACACACACCGATTGAAAACAGCCGGCATCCGTTCGACATGACTGAATACCGGCTTGAGGCGTCACTGACCCTCGCTGAACGGACGGCACTGAGCAGCGCTCACAGCCGGTCCCGTATGCTGCGAACGAAGCCGGTGCCGGACCTCATCAGGCCGCTGATGGACATTGCCGCCGGAAGCGGATGCGGCAGCAAAATCACGGGGCTGGTGATAGCCGGATTGCTGCGCGAAATGCATGCAGACGGCATGCCCTGCTGGTGCTGGCCGCAGGAACGCTGGCTGACGCTGTGCCGGGAAGTCAGGGAGGGCCGTCCGTTAATGGCCGCTTTTGCCTGGCATCTGGCTGATTTGCATGACCCGCTCAGCCTGCCTGATATACGTAAACCCGCGCTCTATGCTTCTGCCATCTTCGGCCAGGCTTTTTATCACCAGGAGCTGGACCGGCTGACTGATACGCTGACGTCGCTGGGTTATGCCCCGACCAGCCAGAAAAATCATGTCTCGGGTATACTGGCAACACTGATGATCATGAACAGGGATCCCCGGCTTGAAACGTTTACGCCTGAACTCCTCTGGCGCGCCCAGAGCGGGACAGACAAGGGAATATCCCGTTACGTCGGCCGCGTTTCACATGCACTTGCCGCACTGGGGATTATCAGCGCCCCGGTGAGGATGCGAAACTATAAAAAATGGTACGAAAAGCCGGTCGAAGGCGTCGATCCGGCCTGGGTGCACTGGTGCCGGCGCTGGCGGGAAACGTCGGTGCTCAGGCCGCGCACCCGTGAAAGCCAGTACAGCTTTATTCTGCGCTGCGGCCTCTGGCTGAAAAAGGAGCATCCGGAGGTTCGGGAACCGGCAGACTGGACAATGGAAACCTGCGCCAGCTTCATTGCGGCGGTAGGCCGGATGAACGTGGATGAGCTTCAGCTGGGCACGGAAAGGGGCACCCGCAAATCGGTGCGCTCCGGCGAGCCCATGATGCCGCATTCCAGGGCGCATTTTATCTATTCTCTGCGCCGTTTTATGATTGATTACGAAAACTGGGGCTGGGGGCGCCTGCACTTCAGCCCTGCCCGCCATCTTTCCACACCGGATACGCCGCTGTTCCGTCGCGGCGTCAATCCCCGTGTTATTGACGATCCGGTCTGGCTGAAGCTCATCTGGGCCAGCCTCAATCTGCGTCAGGAAGATCTGCTCACTGAAATACATTATCCACTGGCCATGCTGCAGGCAATGGCCGTCATCTGGACCCATGCGGGGGTAAGAAAGAACGAACTGCTCCGCCTGACAACCGGGTGCATCGCGCCGCAGGCGGACGATATCGTGAAGGACGACGGAAGTATCATCCCGGCAGGAACCCTGTGTTACCTGCATATCCCTGCCGGAAAAACCTCAAAAGCCTTTGTTAAACCGGTGGCGGCCGTGGTGAAAAAATACGTCGACATATGGCTGGATGAGCGTCCGGCAGAACAGGCTTTGCTCGCTGACGAGCGAACCGGTGAGAAAGTCCGGCTTCTGTTTCAGTACCGGGGTAAGCCTGCCGGCAGCGCTATCCTCAACCGCACCGTGATACCGATGCTATGCGCAAGAGCGGGCGTGCCTTGTGAAGACAGTGGCGGAATGATAACCAGCCACCGGGGGCGGGCCTCAGCCGTGACCGCGCTGGCGAGCGTACCGCAGGGCATGTCGCTGTACGAACTGATGCAGTGGACGGGCCATTCAACGCCCCAGTCTACAATGCACTATCTTCGCATCCGCCCGACTCAGCTGGCTGCCTCGTTCGTCAAAGCCGACAGGGTCGCTCATATGATAAGCGTGCTGGTTGACCACGATCCTGAAGCCGCCAGCCTGTCCGGGCCCGCGACCTACTACGATCTGGGCGACTCATACTGTACGAACCCCTTCTGGAGCAGTTGCCCGCACCGGATGGCCTGCATCGGCTGCGATTTTAACCTGCTGAAGGATAGCGCGCGCGGGCTGATACTGGAGAGTAAAGCATCCATCCGGCGTTACCTCGAAGAGGTCCCGCTCACTCCCGATGAGAGAGCCATACTGGAGCAGGATGCTGAAAAGGTTGAGCAGGCTCTTACAAGATTGGGCCCACAATCCTGACTGCTCAGATGCTTACAATGTCAGGTCTGAGGGTATCAGTGCAGAATCAGTACAGATAACTGAACGCCGTATTTGATATAAAGCTGATTATAACGGGCGTAATGCCGTAACTGATGGAGCAGCAGATGAGAAAACAGAAGCGATGTATGGGATACGTGGCGGTCGTGGTCGATGACTACGATCGTGCAATTGAGTACTACACCGATAAGCTGGGCTTTACCCTCATTGAAGACACGCCGCAGCCGGGTAAGCGCTGGGTCGTGGTGACGCCGGCCCCTGACAGCGACTGTGCTATTCTTCTTGCCCGCGCGTCGAACGACCGGCAGGAAGGCTTTATCGGCAATCAGTGCGGCGGACGGGTTTTTCTGTTCCTGCAGACCGACGACTTCTGGCGCGACTACAATGCTATGAAGGCAAAAGGCGTCCACTTCTTTCAGGAGCCACGGGAGGAAGAATACGGAATGGTTGTCGTATTTGAGGACATCTACGGCAATCGCTGGGACCTTTACCAGAACAGGCAGGCCTGAAATTCTTTCACAGCAGCGCCTCAGGTGTACGGGAAGCATTACAAGCGTAAACCCTGTCAGGTCTGGCCTGCAGAGAGCGCTTCTGAACAATATACCTCAGTGCAGCGGTCACTGCACTAAGGTCTCCCTCGGGTTAACCACACAGCGTCATGATATAAAATCCGGCCGCCGTCATGGCCAGCGAACCCAGCACGTGTATCAGCACCGAGGCGGCTGCCCAGGCATAGCTGCCGGACTGCAGCAGGGCAAAAACCTCAGCCGAGAACGTGGAGAAGGTCGTCATTCCGCCACACAGCCCGGTGGTAATGAGCAGCCGCCAGGCCGGATCGAGGCCGGGATGGCGCAGAAAATACGCCAGCGCCGCTCCGATGATAAACCCTCCCAGCAGGTTGACCAGCAGCGTCCCCGGCGGCAGGTCCGGAAAAAGCGCGTTCAGGCGCGCGCCCAGCTGCCAGCGGATAACACACCCTAAAGCACCGCCGGTGATGACAGCAAAAAGCTGATTCACGTTCACTCCTTTTATTTTTTTATATTCAGAACATAACGGGAAACGACCTGTGCGGCCGCATCCATCTGGTATACGGCCGGCACGCCGGTCGGGATATGCAACTGTGCCAAGCTGTCGTGTGGCATGCCGTCCAGGAAGGCGGCCAGGGCGCGCAGCGTGTTGCCGTGCGCCACGACCAGAACGGTACTTCCGCAGAGTATCTGCGGCATCACGGCGTGCTGCCAGTAGGGCATGACGCGACGCAGCGTCATTTCCAGGCTTTCCGTCGCAGGCAGGTCGGCCAGCGCAACGCGGCTGTAGCGCGGGTCCCGACGCAGCTGCGCCGGAGCCCCTGCGTCCGCGGGGGGAATGCCGCTGAAGCTTTTGCGCCAGAGCCGGACGGTCTCTGCACCCATCATCCGGGCAGCCGCTTCCTTGTTCAGCCCCTGCAGCGCACCGTAGTGCCGCTCGTTCAGCCGCCAGTGTTTGTCCACGGGCGTCCAGCTGCGGCCAAGACGGTCCAGCACCCGCCAGACCGTGTGAACACAGCGCGTCATCACCGAGGTGAAGACCCGATCGGGCAGCAGGCCCGCGTCCCGCAGCACGTCACCGGCCCGGTCAGCCTCCTGCCGCCCCCGGTCCGTCAGCGGCACGTCTGTCCATCCGGTAAAACGGTTTTCCCGGTTCCACTGGCTTTCGCCATGGCGCAGGAGAATCAGCGTTGAAGGTGCCAAAGACTGTGCTCCTGTGCCGGCCGCTGGCCGTCCGGTGGATCTGTTACGTGCGGCGCACAAACGCATGAAGCCCCGCATAGTGAGCGTCCTCACCCAGCGCCTGCTCAATGCGCATCAGCTGGTTGTACTTTTCCACGCGTTCGCCGCGGCACGGCGCACCGGTTTTCAGGTGTCCCGCGCGCAGGGCTACCGTGAGGTCGGCAAGAAATGTGTCCGTCGTTTCCCCACTGCGGTGGGACATAAACGCGCCCCACCCGTGCCGCTGGCAGAGCGCCACGGCGTCCAGCGTTTCGCTAAGCGAGCCTATCTGATTGAGTTTAATCAATGCGGCGCTGGCGAGGTTTTCGTCAATGCCGCGCTGGATGTACTTCACGTTGGTGACAAACAGGTCGTCACCAACCAGCTCGGCCCTGCCCGCAAGCTGCTGGTGCAGATGCTTCCAGCCCGACCAGTCATCTTCTGCCAGGCCGTCTTCCAGCAGAATGACGGGAAACTGGTCCATCAGCTCGCCGTAGTACGCCGTCATTTCCGCCGCGCTCAGCGCACTGCCCTCCGTGCGCAGATGATATTTTCCGTCTGCGAAAAACTCACTTGAGGCAGGGTCCATGCAGATGCTGATGTCTTCTCCGGGCCTGTACCCCGCCTTCTCAATGGCCTGCACGATAAACGCCAGCGGGTCGCGGTTCGACGATACGGCGGGCGCAAAACCGCCTTCGTCGCCGACTGCCGCGGACAGGTTCTTGTCCAGCAGGATCTGGCGCAGCGCCTGGTAGACCTCGCTGCCCTGACGCACGGCCTCGCGCAGCGTGGGTGCCCCGTGTGGCGCTATCATGAACTCCTGAAAGTCCGCGCCCTGACCGCGGGCGTGCACGCCGCCGTTGATAATGTTCATGCACGGTACGGGCAGCAGGTTCGCCTGCAGGCCCCCCAGGTAGCGCCAGAGCGGCTCGTGCGAGGCCTGTGCCGCCAGCCGGGCAACCGCCAGCGACACGCCCAGAATGGCATTGGCACCCAGCCGACTCTTGCTCTGCGTACCGTCCAGCGCCAGCATGATGTTATCCAGCTGACGCTGCTCGCGCACGTCCCTGCCGCGCAAGGCTTCGCAGATTTCCGTATTAACCGTCCTGACAGCATCCAGTACGCCTTTACCGCCAAAACGGTGTACGTCGCCGTCGCGGCGCTCAGCGGCCTCGCGCGAGCCGGTGCTGGCCCCGGAAGGCACCGAGGCCCGCGCCATCATTCCGTCCACGGTCCGGGCTTCGACTTCAACGGTGGGGTTGCCGCGAGAGTCAAGAATTTCACGGGCGGTCACGTTATCCAGTGTAAAGCGCATAGAGTTTCTCCCGGTTCAGTCATTCAGGTGAGTGATAAGCACATCCACCGTGAGGTGGTTAATGTATTCCGCCGAGCGGGACGTCAGCATTCCCATAAAGCGGTTTCGGTGCCCGGCAAGCACGAGGTCCACGCCCAGCTCAGCGATGCACTTCTCCACGTCCTCAAAGCGGCGCATGGTCACCAGCTCCCGCATGTCTACCGTCTCAGGCACGGAGGCCGCCAGCTCGCTCATAAACGCTTTGGATTTCAGCACCTCTTCCGACACGACGTCGTCCATCAGGCTGTCGGACACGTAGTTCATTTCCCGGTAGTCGTCGCTGATGTGGGCCAGGGTGATTTTCATGCCGAGCGGCTGCGCCAGCGCGACCGCCCGCTTCAGCAGGAGGGTGCCGTCGTCTTTATCGTTCACAAGTATCAATGCATGGGTGTAGCAGGTCATAATGAACTCCCGTTCTGGTTGAGGCGGGACTCAAGCCACGGCAGAAGCTGTTTTTTGCGGCTGAGCATACCCGGTACGGAGCAGGAGGCCGCGTTAACGCTCTCCCGCCCGGCGAAATAAAGCGTTGAAAACCCGGCCCGGATGTCGGTCAGCATCAGCACCGCCAAACCAGCACCCGACTGGTCTGCCAGATACGCCAGGGCAGCGAGCAGGTCGTCCATCACGGTGGCAACCTGTGACGGGGAGCTGACCTCAATCTGGGCGATGCGCACGTCAGTGCCGGCAATGACGAAGGCCTTGAGGTCCCTGTCCAGCAGCAGCTGTGCGCTGAGGCCGCTGACGTCAGTTTTTGCCGTAAGGAGGTCACGGGCGAAGGCTCTGCGGTTTACGCCGGACAGTACGCCCAGCTCGGTAGCCGAACGGATATCGTCTTCGGTCGTGGTGGGCGAGCGAAGATTCACGGTGTCGCTCAGGAGTGCACCCAGCAGAAGAATGGCAAGCGTCGGGGGCAGCGTGCGTCGCGCTTCAGCGTTCATAAGCAGCCACAGCAGCGTGGCGCTGCTGCCAAGCGGGCGTATGTGTACCTCCGGCGGCAGTTGCGTTATCAGTCCGCCCAGCCGGTGGTGGTCAGTGATCCCCACGATGTTGCTCCGGAGCAGGTCGTCAGGTCCCTGCGCCGGCTCGGTGAAATCGACCAGCCAGACCCGTTCATCCTGTAGCGGAATATCAAGCCGTGGCGGCAGCGTGAGTCCGGCGGTGTCAAAGATAAAATGGGTTTCGCGGTTAGCTTCGCCAAGACGCCATGCGCGGGCGTCCATGCCGCGCCCGGTCAGCCAGTGCGCGGTGACGAAGGCCGTGCAGATGGCGTCGCTGTCAGGATTGATGTGGCCAAAAACGTGTATCACAGGTCTCTCCCCGAAGAGGGAAGTACGCAGGCCGGGAAGAAAGTAAGGACGGCCTGACGCACCTCCTGAAAATCAAGAGTCGCATCAGGCGTCATCAGCTCCGGAACGGAGCGGTTGGGAAAGGTGGAACGCCATCACCTTGTCATATGAGTATAGAGCCGGTTGCAAAACCTGTCAGTATTATTCTGCTGGCGCCCTCAGCCTGCCAGCGCAGCCCGTGCCTCGCAGAGTACCCGGCGAATGTTTTCCGTCACCGCCGGACTCGTGCAGAGCGAAAGCGGACTGGGGTGCGGCATCGTCAACACGGGGACGCCGGGGTACAGATGATTGACCGTCCCGCGGGCCTGAGCCGCTACGGCACCGGCCAGCACCACCACGCGCAGCGCGGGCAGATACGCCAGCACGTCCTCAAGCAAGGCGCAGCCTCTGCGGATGTCCGCCGCTGACGGCCGTTTCTGCAGCCCGTGACTGACCCAGGGCACCGTATTCCACAGCACGCTGTCCTGACGCGAAATACCGGCTTCCGCCAGAAACCGCCCAAGGTTCTGCTGGGCCGGCCCCGGGTTATCACGCGACACAAACCGCGGTGACGGGCTGCTGCGCGCCGGCGACTGCAGCAGGACGAGCAGTCCGGCCCTAACCCCGCCGTCAGCCGGATCAAACCACGGCAGTTCTGCACCGGCCTGACGCTGGCCGCTGACCCAGCGATTCAGCGCGGCCACATGCGGCGCGGTGACTGCCGCGAGGCATTCCTCGCGTAAAAACGAGTCCTGCATCGATGTGCTGGTTTCACTCACGGCTTCCGATCCAGGCCTGCCAGACAGGGAGAAACAAACAGTTTACCGCTCCATGCCCCACGCACTGTTTTCACCGCGACAAGCAGCCACATGGCCGCCAGTATGACGACAAGAAGCGCACCGAAGCCTTTAAAGAATGCGAGGTCAATCAGGGTAGACAGCTTGAGCGTGGCCACGGTGTACACGCCCAGCGGGAAGGTAAAGCCCCACCATCCAAGGTTGAACGGGATGCCTTCACGGAAGTATCGCACGGTTATCAGCGTGGCCAGCAGCATCCACCACAGGCCGCAGCCCCAGAAGAGAATGCCGGCAACGAACCCCACGCCCTGCGCGATGTGACCGATTTCCGGCATGCCCGCCGCGGCAAACACCCCGGGCGCATCTCCGCCGATGACCAGCATGCCGAGCGAGCCGGTGCCAATCGGACCCAGCGCCAGCCAGCTTGAGGCCGCCATGCTTTCGTGCGGTAGCTTGTGCAGCGCCATACGCAGCAGCAGAATGGCGAGGATGCTCAGCGCCACCGGCACGGAGTACGCCCACAGCACGTAGCTGGTAATAATGATGCCGAGCTGCGCGTGTGGGGCAGCAATGTGCGGCGCCAGCAGGCCGCCGCTGACCGCCGCGACCTCGGCTGCCACGACCGGCAGTAACCAGACGGCAGTCATCTGGTCAATACTGTGCTGCTGCCGGGTAAACATCATGTAGGGAATGCACACGCCGCACAGCAGCGACATCGCCACGTCCAGCCACCACAGGGCGTGTGCCACCTGAATAACGTCTGCGCCCCAGCGCGGAAGACCGAACGCCAGCAGGCCATTGATGATGGTCGCCATGCCCATCGGGATGGTGCCGAAGAACATGGACACGGTTGAATGGCCGAAAATGCGCTTTGCCTCTCCGAAGTACATCACCCAGCGGGCCAGATACATCACGGCAAAGACGCTGAACAGGAGGATGTTAAACATCCAGAGCCCCTCGGCGACAAGGCGCAATCCCGGAACCTGCCAGGGGAACTGCGCCAGAGACAGCGACAGGATGCCGGTCCCCATGGTCGCGGCGAACCAGTTAGGCGTGAACTGTCGTATGGCCTCTTTCGGGCTGCTCAGCGCGCTCAGCGGACGCGCACCGTTATGCAGGGTGAATATTTTATCGTTCATGCCGGAATCTCCTGAGTAGACAGAAAGATTATAGGCATGTCAGAGTAAATCTTTAAAACAGGTTATTTAGCTAAAATAAATCTATAAAAGTGATTAACCACCCCACTTTGCGAAGGATCGTCACTGCGCTGGAGTAAGGGAGGTTTCGCGTCAGGTCTGCGGCGGGCTTTTAATCGTGGCCATGACACGGTTCTTTTTCAGGTCAACCACCGCAATGCTGAGGTCTTTATTCAGCACCCACGCGCGGGTACCGTCCTTGTTGAAGACAATCGCCTGACGGGGCGCATCCAGTCCGGTGACGGTGGACACCACCTTACCGGCGGCGGTATCAATAACGGAGAGGCTGTTGTCGCCAAGGTTGCCGCTGTAAACATAGCGGTTATCCGGCGTCAGCGCGGCACCGTAAGGGTCCTGACCCACGGGAATGGTTGCCGTAATGACGTGCTTTTGCGTGTCAACCACGGCGATTGTGTTGCTGCCGCTGTTAGCCGCGTACAGTGTGCGGCCGTCTGCGCTGACAGAAATGGCGCGCAGCTTGCTGAAGCCGGTTATCTCGCCGCGAATGTCGCCCGTCACGGCATCAACCAGGGTAATTTTATCGCCCTTAAAGTTGGTGACGTAGACGGTTTTGCCGTCCGGGCTGATTTTAATGCCCTGACGGGGCTGGGCAAAACCCGTCACAACTGCAATGGGCCGGTCATGTGTAAGGTCATACACCGAGAGCGTGCTGGCGGCCTCGTTATTCACATACAGTCGCTGACCGTCACGACTTATGGCCGTGCCGAATGCCCCGGGCCCCAGCGGCAGCGTGGCCGCCACGTCAAGCGTCCCGGTGCTGATTTTTTTGACTACGCCGAGACTGCTGTCAGAAAGAAATATGGCCTTACCGTCCGGAGAGAAAAGTGCATTACGGGGGGTGACGTAGCCCTTCATCACCTTTCTGACTTTCCCGGCAGCCAGATCATAGACCACCACGTCTGAGCGCTCACTGTAGGACGCCACCGCCGTTTTTTCATCGGGACTGACAGCAAGGGAATTGTTGTGGATATCGCCGTCAAACGTCCAGCGCGCTTCTGCAGCACCTGCGATGGTACTTATGAGGAGAAATGCCACCGCGGTCAGTCCCGGGATTCTGTAATTTTTTATCATTATTTCTTCCTGCATAAAGTGAAAGATAAAAGCGCATTGCCCGATTGAGGGCTTCAGAATAAGCATGGCAGATTAAATCCCGGCGGGGAAATCGATTTTCCGGCTATGTCTTACCACCCGTCAACTTTCCTCCCTGCCAGTAAGCATACCGAAGTGGTTCAAGGCTGAATAATTCCTGTTCAGAAAATAAACTTCAGAGGAATGGTAACTTATTTTTTTGTTTAAATTGCATTCCACATAAAC
>NZ_JBBCMO010000022.1:0-4650 GCF_037152305.1 Pantoea sp. AS142
CCAAAAGCATCATTGAACATCGCAAATAACCGTGAACGGATGCGCAGTTTACTGTGCTGACCTGTTCCCGGTTGACTAATACACCGCGATGTTAGCAACATCCATGGCGACCCAATTTCGAACGTCTGCTGATCGCTCATAGCGGACCTTGGCCTGCCGTCAGTCCGCTTTGTGCCAAAAGCGGAAGTAGCTAACAGCAATCAATGTTGATCAAAGGGGAGCAGGTCAAAGGATGTATATTGAGTGCCTATGGCAATGTTTAAATGTGAAAAAGGTATAGAAGACAGGAGTAAGCAATGAAAAACATAATCTTCATCCCTGTCCTTGCTGTGAGGAAAATACTATAACTCAACTTGGAAGCTATGAAATTTGCCTTATTTGCAAGTGGGAAGATGACCCCGTTCAGTCTTTAGATCCGGGTTTTTCAGGGGGAGGAAATACACTCTGTCTTATGGATGCCAAGAGAAAATTAGAGCCAAAAATCAGAGAGTAAGATTTCAGGGCACCACTGTCTAAAGGCGATAACGTTGCCCTTGTTAACGAATAAATGGCTAGGCAAGTAAAATCTCCACGTATAGTGACTACAACGTACGGCCGCTTTTCACTCATAGCGGACTTTCATCACTAGCAATCACTGCGCTTCTTTTGAAAAAAACGCCCAGGTTGACATCAAACATAACTGTTCGCCCGTTCCCCGCCCTACGCGGGACATTCAGTCCGCTCAGGCGGCGCGTGCGGCTTCCGGTGGCCGGACTGCGGTTCCTTGATGAGTGGAGGGTGAGCGGTTCGTCAGATGCACCCATCATCTGTGACCGTAGCCACTGCCGGTGGGAAGATTACAGGCCCTGATATTTTCACCCGATGCCGCCCCTACCGGCGGCATCTCTTCGGTAAGGGATAATATACCCTCTTAACTTGCAAGCGGAGATCAGGATTAAAGAGGCCATTTTCGAGGGATAGAGAAAGTGAAGGTCTGCTTTGAGCGAGAAGCGGACCTCACTATCCTGTCTATAAACTCCTATGCCCATTAATCCATGGCTATTCAGTATATTGAAACATGCAATTCAGCTCCTTAATGCACTAACCCATGAAAAAATGTATTGCGAATCAATATCATACCTGAGTATAACTTCATCAGATTATTGGATTATTGGAAAAGTCGCATAAACAGGAGAGGTATGATGATTTCAAAAGAAAATGCAGAGCATTATGTCTGGGGCGATGATTGCGACGGCTGGTATCTGGTAAACCGACAAGACATGCTGGTCATTCATGAAAAAATGCCGTCAGGTACTGCTGAAAAGCGACACTGGCACTCTGTCTCAAGACAGTTTTTCTTTGTGCTCAATGGTGTTTTATCTATGGAGTTAAGGGTGAAACGCACAATATTAAACCCCTGCAGGGATTAGAGATTCCCCCGGGGGCAAAACATCAAGCCAGAAACGACACGGAGTCTCCCGTGGAATTTATTGTGATTTCACATCCCACAACACGAGGGGATCGTACTGACCTTCCTTGACCCTGCTGGCAACTCACGAACAATGGCTATGGCTTGTCATAACGTAAGTCCGAGTGGTGACGCTAACGTACCTGAGTATTGGCAACGTCCGCTTCTGGCCCAAAGCGGCCCGTTTTAACCTTCGGGTTTAAGGGGCATTCTTTTAAGAGCCTGTTCGATTTTCTCTGCGTCCTGTTCCACGATGGCTCTTTCATCGGGTGTGAGCGGAACTTCTTCAAGGTAACGTCTGACAGAGGCTTTGCTTTCCAGTACCAGCCCGCGCGCGCGCTCCATCGGTAGGCGGCGAGTGTGGCCTGTGTCCGGCCCAGATCGGATAACAGTTTCAGCCAGCGCTCTGCCAGTAACAGGACGTGTTCATCCGGTGGGATCGGCATTGTGTTCACCTCTGACAGCAACACTGCTGCTCAAAGATTACTCAGTCAATGTTGCATTCCACGTAACTTACTACAGTTCGTAATTTGAGCTGAACACCTGCACGCCGTTCTCTCTGAAATAGCGTTCGTTCTGAAACAGGGGAGCGGCCATCTTAATCCCTAACCGCTTTGCTTCTGCCGATCGCGCGATGACGCAGCCGTCATTATTCGATACGACGACAAGGGGTTTGCCGCGCAGGTCCGGCCTGAAGACGGTTTCACAGGAGGCATAAAAATTATTGGCATCGGCCAGCGCAAACATAATCATTCTCCTGCAGGTCCGCTGAATCCTACCCCGGCTACGTCCGTGAGGGCATAGGCAACCACACCCCATACGGGGAGCGGCTGGCTTATATCAAGCAAAGTAACAGTTTCATCCGCGTCCAGCGCCTGCAGGGCGGGAACCGGATTGAGCAGCAGGCGCCTCAGCGTCATCTCCCCGTCGAGCTCGGCCACGATAAGCTGACCGTGTGCCGGTTTCAGCGCCCGATCGATGGCCAGCACGGACCCTTTAACAATACCGACATCAGGACAGTCGATTTCGCTTCGCATGAGATAGGCAGAGTATGGGGAAAGATGCACCAGATCGCCCAGACTCAGGCGAGTTTCGGTGTAGTTCTGGGCTGGACTCTGAAAGGCCATGAATTGCTCCATTCTTTACAGCTTTTCAGCCTTGTAAGGTGAACCTGATAACGACCAGGTGTCCGTCGCGCAGGCGCAATTAATACTCCAGATATCAGTATACGTCGCTATCCTTACATCAACAGAAGGAGGTACCTATGTGTGGAAGATTTGCGCAGTACAGCAGCCGCGATGATTATTTTGATGCACTCGGCCTGAGCCCGGACGAAATCACATTCGATCCGGAACCTGTCGGGCGCTTTAACGTAGCACCAGGCACTAGAGTACTTCTTCTAAACGAACAGGAAGATTCGCTGCGCCTCGATCCGGTGTACTGGGGCTACGGACCGGAATGGTGGGATAAGCAGCCACTTATCAACGCGCGCGGTGAGACGGCAGCGAGCGGCCGCATGTTTAAGCCTCTCTGGAATCATGGCCGCGCTATCGTGCCTGCTGACGGCTGGTTCGAATGGCAGAAAGAAGGTGGTGAGAAGCAGCCATTCTTCATATTTCACAAAAAAAAGGAGCCGCTTTTCTTCGCCGCCATCGGCAGGCAGCCGTACGGTCAGGATCACGGCAAAGAGGGGTTCGTGATTGTCACATCAGCCAGCAATCAGGGCATGGTCGATATACATGACAGGCGGCCGCTGGTGATTACGCCTGATGCCGTTCGTGAATGGCTCAGCCATGAAACGTCTCCAGCGCGTGCAGAAGAAATTGCCCATGATGCTGCCGTTCCGGAAAAAGCATTTACCTGGCATCCTGTCAGTAAAAAAGTAGGCAATATTCATCACCAGGGAAGTGAGCTTATCGGGGCTTTACCCGCAGAAAAAGATTAATGCCCTTACCGTTCACAAAACTCTATATGGGTATCTCTCCGCCGGGTATCGTTTCCGGATTAAGCAATCCCGAAGAGAAATAAGGCTGCATATTTCTTTCCCTGAACGTGCAATTGTAACGCTCGCCGCAGGCCCGGCTGAGGCGTACCGCAGCGCAGCGAGGAACGAACAG
Source organism: Pantoea sp. AS142 (assembly GCF_037152305.1). NCBI lineage: Bacteria > Pseudomonadati > Pseudomonadota > Gammaproteobacteria > Enterobacterales > Erwiniaceae > Pantoea > Pantoea sp. AS142. The sequence goes on from NZ_JBBCMO010000022.1 coordinate 3,565, forward strand.
CCGTGGCGAGGAAGCGTCATTTCACCGATGCCGGCATGGACTGCTTACGCCCGATACATACATTCCGCATTCTCATTAAATCAGCCTGGCACTGAAAGTCGGGCTGTCCGTCATAAAATTCCCCATCCTGTCAGACACATGGCTTCGCTTTTATTCATGGCCGCTTCGCTCCCTCTTGCCAGATTAATTCACCTCAATAATACTGTACATATAAACAGTAAAATAAGAGGAGGAATTTTATGCGCAATATCAACAGAGTTTCTGCAGTGACACGACAGCATAACCGGAGCATCTGGTCATGAATCCGGGTAACTATGCAGCAGGCCTGACATTGCTCTGGCCACCCCTGTTTACGCCCCGCATCCGGGTGCCGCTGTATGCCGATCCGTGCGCCGCCGGCTTCCCCTCCCCTGCTCAGGATTACGTTGAGAAAGAACTCGATCTGAATGAGCTCTGCATCCGCCGGCGCGCCTCGACCTTCTTCGTGCGCGCCAGTGGAAACAGTATGCGGGACCTCGGTCTCTGCGATGGTGACGTCATGGTTGTTGATCGGGCAGAGAATGCGGCTCATGGCGACATCGTGATCGCGGAGGTCAACGGTGAATTTACGGTCAAGCGTCTGCAGCTACAGCCCACGCTGGCACTGCTCCCGATGAATCCGGCCTATCCGGTAATTTATCCGGAGGAACTGCAGCTGCTCGGTGTTGTTACCTGGTTCTTTAACAGTACCCGGGCCCGCCGGAGGTGACCATGTCCATGTTTGGCCTCGCCGATGTCAACTCGTTTTACGCCAGCTGCGAGGCATTGTTTCGCCCCGATCTCCGCGGTAAGCCAGTAGTCGTGCTGTCGAACAACGACGGCTGCGTCATCGCGCGTAGCGCGGGCGCAAAAAAACTGGGTATCAAAATGGGTGCACCGTGGTTCCAGATTAAAAATCAGGACTTTAGCGAGCGCGTTCATGTGTTCAGTTCCAACTACGCGCTCTAGTAAGTTACGTGGAATGCAACATTGATTGAGTAAACTTTGAACAGCAAAGCTGTTGTCAGAGGAGAATGCAATGCTGATTCCACCGAGTGAACACGTTCT
>NZ_JBBCMO010000023.1:0-3139 GCF_037152305.1 Pantoea sp. AS142
CACGGTCGGGTCTCTCAAATGCTTGCAGCTTACAGCGTTGAAAAACGCCTGTGGGTTGTGAGGTTAAGCGACCAAGCGTACACGGTGGATGCCCAGGCAGTCAGAGGCGATGAAGGACGTGCTAATCTGCGTAAAGCGACGGTAAGGTGATATGAACCGCTACAGCCGTCGATGTCCGAATGGGGAAACCCGGTGCACTCAGTGCATCATTGCAGCATGAATACATAGTGCTGCAAGGCGAACCGGGGGAACTGAAACATCTAAGTACCCCGAGGAAAAGAAATCAACCGAGATTCCCCCAGTAGCGGCGAGCGAACGGGGAGCAGCCCAGAGCCTGAATCAGCATGTGTGTTAGTGGAAGCGTCTGGAAAGTCGCAGGGTACAGGGTGATACTCCCGTACACAAAAGCGCATATGCTGTGAGCTCGATGAGTAAGGCGGGACACGTGGTATCCTGTCTGAATATGGGGGGACCATCCTCCAAGGCTAAATACTCCTGACTGACCGATAGTGAACCAGTACCGTGAGGGAAAGGCGAAAAGAACCCCGGCGAGGGGAGTGAAACAGAACCTGAAACCGTGTACGTACAAGCAGTGGGAGCCTTCTTTATGGGGGTGACTGCGTACCTTTTGTATAATGGGTCAGCGACTTATATTCTGTAGCAAGGTTAACCGTATAGGGGAGCCGCAGGGAAACCGAGTCTTAACTGGGCGTTAAGTTGCAGGGTATAGACCCGAAACCCGGTGATCTAGCCATGGGCAGGTTGAAGGTTGGGTAACACTAACTGGAGGACCGAACCGACTAATGTTGAAAAATTAGCGGATGACCTGTGGCTGGGGGTGAAAGGCCAATCAAACCGGGAGATAGCTGGTTCTCCCCGAAAGCTATTTAGGTAGCGCCTCGTGAACTCATCTCCGGGGGTAGAGCACTGTTTCGGCTAGGGGGCCATCCCGGCTTACCAACCCGATGCAAACTGCGAATACCGGAGAATGTTATCACGGGAGACACACGGCGGGTGCTAACGTCCGTCGTGAAGAGGGAAACAACCCAGACCGCCAGCTAAGGTCCCAAAGTCATGGTTAAGTGGGAAACGATGTGGGAAGGCACAGACAGCCAGGATGTTGGCTTAGAAGCAGCCATCATTTAAAGAAAGCGTAATAGCTCACTGGTCGAGTCGGCCTGCGCGGAAGATGTAACGGGGCTAAACCATGCACCGAAGCTGCGGCAGCGACACTGTGTGTTGCTGGGTAGGGGAGCGTTCTGTAAGCCGTCGAAGGTGGCCTGTGAGGGCTGCTGGAGGTATCAGAAGTGCGAATGCTGACATAAGTAACGATAAAGCGGGTGAAAAGCCCGCTCGCCGGAAGACCAAGGGTTCCTGTTCAACGTTAATCGGAGCAGGGTGAGTCGACCCCTAAGGCGAGGCCGAAAGGCGTAGTCGATGGGAAACAGGTTAATATTCCTGTACTCGGTGTTACTGCGAAGGGGGGACGGAGAAGGCTATATCATCCGGGCGACGGTTGTCCCGGTTTAAGCGTGCAGGCGGAGGGTCCAGGTAAATCCGGTCCCTTATTAACGCTGAGGCGTGACGACGAGGCACTACGGTGCTGAAGTGATAAATGCCCGGCTTCCAGGAAAAGCCTCTAAGCATCAGGTAACACAGAATCGTACCCCAAACCGACACAGGTGGTCAGGTAGAGAATACCAAGGCGCTTGAGAGAACTCGGGTGAAGGAACTAGGCAAAATGGTGCCGTAACTTCGGGAGAAGGCACGCTGGCGCGTAGGTGGAGGGACCTGCTCCCCGAGCCGAAGCCAGTCGAAGATACCAGCTGGCTGCAACTGTTTATTAAAAACACAGCACTGTGCAAACACGAAAGTGGACGTATACGGTGTGACGCCTGCCCGGTGCCGGAAGGTTAATTGATGGGGTTATCGCAAGAGAAGCTCCTGATCGAAGCCCCGGTAAACGGCGGCCGTAACTATAACGGTCCTAAGGTAGCGAAATTCCTTGTCGGGTAAGTTCCGACCTGCACGAATGGCGTAATGATGGCCAGGCTGTCTCCACCCGAGACTCAGTGAAATTGAACTCGCTGTGAAGATGCAGTGTACCCGCGGCAAGACGGAAAGACCCCGTGAACCTTTACTACAGCTTGACACTGAACATTGAGCCTTGATGTGTAGGATAGGTGGGAGGCTTTGAAGCGCGGACGCCAGTCTGCGTGGAGCCAACCTTGAAATACCACCCTTTAATGTTTGATGTTCTAACGTAGGCCCGTAATCCGGGCTGCGGACAGTGTCTGGTGGGTAGTTTGACTGGGGCGGTCTCCTCCTAAAGAGTAACGGAGGAGCACGAAGGTCAGCTAATCACGGTCGGACATCGTGAGGTTAGTGCAATGGCATAAGCTGGCTTGACTGCGAGAGTGACGGCTCGGGCAGGTGCGAAAGCAGGTCATAGTGATCCGGTGGTTCTGAATGGAAGGGCCATCGCTCAACGGATAAAAGGTACTCCGGGGATAACAGGCTGATACCGCCCAAGAGTTCATATCGACGGCGGTGTTTGGCACCTCGATGTCGGCTCATCACATCCTGGGGCTGAAGTAGGTCCCAAGGGTACGGCTGTTCGCCGTTTAAAGTGGTACGCGAGCTGGGTTTAGAACGTCGTGAGACAGTTCGGTCCCTATCTGCCGTGGGCGCTGGAGAATTGAGGGGGGTTGCTCCTAGTACGAGAGGACCGGAGTGAACGCACCACTGGTGTTCGGGTTGTCATGCCAATGGCATTGCCCGGTAGCTAAGTGCGGAAAAGATAAGTGCTGAAAGCATCTAAGCACGAAACTTGCCCCGAGATGAGTTCTCCCTGACCCCTTGAGGGTCCTGAAGGGACGTTGAAGACGACGACGTTGATAGGCCGGGTGTGTAAGCGCAGCGATGCGTTGAGCTAACCGGTACTAATGACCCGTGAGGCTTAACCTTACAACGCCAGAGGCGTTTTTGAGAGACAGGTTTTCAGCTTGTGACGGATATTCTGCGCGGCCGTCGGGCGGCGCGGAGACAGAATTTGCCTGGCGGCTGTAGCGCGGTGGTCCCACCTGACCCCATGCCGAACTCAGAAGTGAAACGCCGTAGCGCCGATGGTAGTGTGGGG
>NZ_JBBCMO010000024.1:0-1225 GCF_037152305.1 Pantoea sp. AS142
TGTTTGCTCATGAACTTCACCATGCTGCAAGGTGGGCAGGACCGGGATACGGCTCAACGCTGGGAGAAGCACTAGTCTCTGAAGGACTAGCCGGGCATTTTTCTCTTGAGCTTTTGGGTGGTGAATTTGAGCCTTGGGAAAGCCTCAAGTCCGATATTGTTAAGCCCTACTATCCACTCATGCTTGAAAACTGGCATCGCGCTGATTACGACCATAATGCCTGGTTTTTCGGAACAGGAGATTTACCAAGGTGGCTGGGTTATACGGCAGGTTTCAACTTGATATCCAAGTATCTCGCATCATCCTCAAACTTGAAAGCATCAATGCTGGCGAACATAAATGCTGAGGAGTTAAAGGCTTTTATATGAAATACATATTTTTTATTTCTCTTAAGCTTTTATTCAACTTATAAGCGAAAGTCGCATGGTCCGCTTTTCGCTCAAAGCGTACTTTCATCACTAGCAACCACTGCGCTTCTTTTGAAAAAAACGCCCAGGTTGACATCAAACATAACTGCTCACCCGTTCCCCGCCCTACGCGGGACATTCAGTCCGCTCCGGCGGGTGCGACTTCCGGTGTCGCCCGTGCCTGCACTGCTTTACGCCCGGCTATTGTGGCGGCACGGCACAGATGAGGCCGTGCAACCCATTGACTGAGGAGCAAATCATGCCGAATTAGTGTGCGAACAGGCTGCGTGTGACCGGCCTGGCGGAGAACGTGAGTAATGTGCGGGCGCTGATACGGGGCGAGGTACGTCCTGCTTACGCGCGGGCGGAAGGGCATCAAGCTTTTTCTCGCGGGCTGCGCCGGGCTGCTGCGTCCGGTAACCGACGACATTAACGACCTGGAGGAATCGCTTTATGAGTTTCACCTACGGTTACGGGACATGACAAAACGCCATCTTTACCGCGGCGCGGCGCCGGCGCAGAAAATGGCCGGGATGCTGATCGAGCAGATAGATACAGAACTGTTGTCACTGTACCGGCGCGCAGCTGAGATGCGCGGTTACCTGAAGTAGCAGACGGATTGGTCATTTTATGACCGCCTGCTGTCTGTGCGCTGATACTGCCGCCGCTGCGCTTTTGTCTGCAGGGTCTCTGACCGGATAGGCAGTTCGCTCCAAGCTGGACTGTATGCACGTCCTCCCGTTCAGTCCGACCGCGGCGCCCTTTCCGGTAACTATCATCTTGAGTTCAATCCGGACGGACACGCAAAAACGCCACTG
>NZ_JBBCMO010000025.1:0-1029 GCF_037152305.1 Pantoea sp. AS142
GGTCGGGAACTCAAAGGAGACTGCCGGTGATAAACCGGAGGAAGGTGGGGATGACGTCAAGTCATCATGGCCCTTACGAGTAGGGCTACACACGTGCTACAATGGCGCATACAAAGAGAAGCGACCTCGCGAGAGCAAGCGGACCTCACAAAGTGCGTCGTAGTCCGGATCGGAGTCTGCAACTCGACTCCGTGAAGTCGGAATCGCTAGTAATCGTGGATCAGAATGCCACGGTGAATACGTTCCCGGGCCTTGTACACACCGCCCGTCACACCATGGGAGTGGGTTGCAAAAGAAGTAGGTAGCTTAACCTTCGGGAGGGCGCTTACCACTTTGTGATTCATGACTGGGGTGAAGTCGTAACAAGGTAACCGTAGGGGAACCTGCGGTTGGATCACCTCCTTACCTGAAGATACCTTCCGGCGCAGTGTCCACACAGATTGTCTGATAAAAAGTAACGAGCAGAAAAAACCTCTACAGGCTTGTAGCTCAGGTGGTTAGAGCGCACCCCTGATAAGGGTGAGGTCGGTGGTTCAAGTCCACTCAGGCCTACCAAATTCGCCTCATGCTGCGTTATGTCTCCGGCTCGCATAGTTCACTATGCTTCGCGAAGACATGCCCTGCCTGAGCACGAATTGCACTTCTCACGAAGTGTACTCGGTTGAGTGGTAGTAGTGGTCTCTGCAGTAACTGTATGGGGCTATAGCTCAGCTGGGAGAGCGCCTGCCTTGCACGCAGGAGGTCAGCGGTTCGATCCCGCTTAGCTCCACCATACCGTTTATCTGTTTTTTCTGAATACTTCAGAGCGTACCGGCAACGGTGTGCTGCGAAGTATTATGCTCTTTAACAATCCGGAACAAGCTGAAAATTGAAACGACGTGTCGTTTTCATTCTCCGTAATAAGAATGAAAAACGCGACACGGTCGGGTCTCTCAAATGCTTGCAGCTTACAGCGTTGAAAAACGCCTGTGGGTTGTGAGGTTAAGCGACCAAGCGTACACGGTGGATGCCCAGGCAGTCAGAGGCGAT
>NZ_JBBCMO010000026.1:0-658 GCF_037152305.1 Pantoea sp. AS142
TGTAAGCATCCCTATATAGCGGACCATTCACATTTAGAGATCTTCCGACATACTGACTATGTCCCCGGAGGAGATCACCATGCGCAAAGCCCGATTCACCGAACACCAGATCATTGCCGTTCTGAAGTCCGTCGAAGCTGGACGTACAGTCAAAGATGTTTGTCGCGAAGCGGGAATATCCGAGGCCTCGTATTACAACTGGAAAGCGAAATTTGGTGGGATCGAAGCCTCTGATATCAAAAAGATGAAAGATCTGGAGGACGAAAATCGCCGCCTGAAGCAGATGTTTGCCGACCTGAGTCTGGAATGCCGGGCGCTGAAAGACGTCATCGAAAAAAAGCTTTAAAACCAGCGATAAAACGTGAGCTCGTCAGCTATCTGACCGCGCAGTTTACGATGAGCATACGCCAGGCATGCAGGACGTTATCGCTGAGCAGGACGGTTTTTCGCTATCAACCGGACACGCGACGTGATGAACCGGTGATCCAGGCTTTGACTGAACTGGCTGAACGCTATCCCCGCTACGGCTTTAAGAAGCTCTTTCAGATGCTTCGCAGGCAGGGCCACGTCTGGAACCACAAGCGTGTACACCGGATTTACCGCCTGCTGAAACTGAATTTTCGGCGTAAGGGTAAACAACGTCTGCCGGTGCGAAATC
>NZ_JBBCMO010000027.1:0-449 GCF_037152305.1 Pantoea sp. AS142
GCTCAAGAGAAAAATGCCCGGCTAGTCCTTCAGAGACTAGTGCTTCTCCCAGCGTTGAGCCGTATCCCGGTCCTGCCCACCTTGCAGCATGGTGAAGTTCATGAGCAAACACATGCTCAATAGAGTGCGCAACGTTTTTGCAGAATGCAGGGTTTTCAGGATCGACGGTTATATAGATAACACCAGCTTCAGGACAAAAACCAGCATGCCCTTTTTCAGGGATAACAAACTTCCCGGCCTTAACTACGACATCTACTGAAGGAGTCGGCATCAACCTTGTGACTTGTACGTAGGTATCGGTCAGTTTAGTTCGCAGCCATTCACTGTGAACAGTGAGTTTTTCCTGAGCATTCAGAATATGGATGGTTATTTGAGACATGTCAGTCTTACCCAGAAACATTAGTAATGTGCGGATACTAACAGACATATAGAGCATGTTATGTTGCTGC
>NZ_JBBCMO010000028.1:0-395 GCF_037152305.1 Pantoea sp. AS142
AGCTGCAAGCATTTGAGAGACCCGACCGTGTCGCGTTTTTCATTCTTATTACGGAGAATGAAAACGACACGTCGTTTCAATTTTCAGCTTGTTCCGGATTGTTAAAGAGCAAATATCTTAAACATGACTCGTAAGTCATCTTTAAGATATGTGGGCAACATCTTTCACCTGTCACCGAGCCTGGCGTCCCCTAGGGGATTCGAACCCCTGTTACCGCCGTGAAAGGGCAGTGTCCTGGGCCTCTAGACGAAGGGGACAATTAAGTCTGTCTTCGTAAGACACTTTGCTCATTACTTTTTATCAGACAATCTGTGTGGACACTGCGCCGGAAGGTATCTTCAGGTAAGGAGGTGATCCAACCGCAGGTTCCCCTACGGTTACCTTGTTACGACTTC
>NZ_JBBCMO010000029.1:0-356 GCF_037152305.1 Pantoea sp. AS142
CCTCTGACTGCCTGGGCATCCACCGTGTACGCTTGGTCGCTTAACCTCACAACCCACAGGCGTTTTTCAACGCTGTAAGCTGCAAGCATTTGAGAGACCCGACCGTGTCGCCTTTTTCATTCTTATTACGGAGAATGAAAACGACACGTCGTTTCAATTTTCAGCTTGTTCCGGATTGTTAAAGAGCAAATATCTCAAACGCGGCCCGGCTGCTTACGCAACCAAATCGGTTTTGAGATACTGTAGGGCGACACCTTTCACCTGTCACCAAGCAGGTGGCGTCCCCTAGGGGATTCGAACCCCTGTTGCCGCCGTGAAAGGGCGGAGTCCTAACCGCTAGACGAAGGGGACACAAA
>NZ_JBBCMO010000030.1:0-331 GCF_037152305.1 Pantoea sp. AS142
AGCGCGGTGGTCCCACCTGACCCCATGCCGAACTCAGAAGTGAAACGCCGTAGCGCCGATGGTAGTGTGGGGCCTCCCCATGCGAGAGTAGGGAACTGCCAGGCATTAAATTTAGTGTGCTGATATGGCTCAGTTGGTAGAGCGCACCCTTGGTAAGGGTGAGGTCCCCAGTTCGACTCTGGGTATCAGCACCAGTTAAGACACGAGTTCGGTAAATAAAAGAATTTGCCTGGCGGCTGTAGCGCGGTGGTCCCACCTGACCCCATGCCGAACTCAGAAGTGAAACGCCGTAGCGCCGATGGTAGTGTGGGGTCTCCCCATGCGAGAGTAG
>NZ_JBBCMO010000031.1:0-302 GCF_037152305.1 Pantoea sp. AS142
CTCTCCATTCTGGCTGGCCTTTTTTTCTTGTTTTACTTAGTGGTGAGCCATCAAAATCTGGTTTTGATGATTCTTTAGTCGCTAATTCTGGGGCAACAAAAGAAAATTTAGATGAGAGAGGAAGATTTGCTAAAACAGGGAGTGAGAAAAATAAGCAAGTTGCTACAAGGATGACGTTTTTCCTATTCATAAGAGTCCTGTACCTGTCATTGGCTTTTTAGCGACAGCTGGTATTTTAATCTAAATGTGTTTTCAAATGAACCTACTACTGCAATGATTTACTTGAGATTGCTCTTGTCTAT
>NZ_JBBCMO010000032.1:0-301 GCF_037152305.1 Pantoea sp. AS142
TTAGAGATCTTCCGACATACTGACTATGTCCCCGGAGGAGATCACCATGCGCAAAGCCCGATTCACCGAACACCAGATCATTGCCGTTCTGAAGTCCGTCGAAGCTGGACGCACAGTCAAAGATGTTTGTCGCGAAGCGGGAATATCCGAGGCCTCGTATTACAACTGGAAAGCGAAATTTGGTGGGATGGAAGCCTCTGATATCAAAAAGATGAAAGATCTGGAGGACGAAAATCGCCGCCTGAAGCAGATGTTTGCCGACCTGAGTCTGGAATGCCGGGCGCTGAAAGACGTCATCGAA
>NZ_JBBCMO010000033.1:0-277 GCF_037152305.1 Pantoea sp. AS142
ACCCGCTGTGCCGGGATATTCAGGTCAATCTCTATCGCCAGAGCCTCGCGGTTAAAATCATCCACGACGTTGAAAGTCCGAAAACGTCGGCCACATGTCAGTGCGTCGTGCATAAAATCAATCGACCAGCTCTGGTTGAGTGCTTCCGGCGTGGCCAGCGGAGCCGGATTTCGCACCGGCAGACGTTGTTTACCCTTACGCCGAAAATTCAGTTTCAGCAGGCGGTAAATCCGGTGTACACGCTTGTGGTTCCAGACGTGGCCCTGCCTGCGAAGCA
>NZ_JBBCMO010000034.1:0-276 GCF_037152305.1 Pantoea sp. AS142
ACCGTCGACACCCGCGCCACCGCGCCCGGCCTGACCGACGACGCCGGTACTGCAATCGCCGACGGCGCAACCACCAGCGACAGCACGCCGACCCTCAGCGGTGACGGCATGCAGCCCGGCTCCACCGTCACCGTCTCCGACGGCGACAGCGAACTCGGCACCGCTACCGTGGATGCCGACGGCAGCTGGACCTTCACCCCCGATGCCCCGCTGGCCGACGGCGATCACGCCCTGGTCATCGACGGCACCAACGCCGACGGCAACGCGGTCAGCGAC
>NZ_JBBCMO010000035.1:0-267 GCF_037152305.1 Pantoea sp. AS142
GATTTCGCACCGGCAGACGTTGTTTACCCTTACGCCGAAAATTCAGTTTCAGCAGGCGGTAAATCCGGTGTACACGCTTGTGGTTCCAGACGTGGCCCTGCCTGCGAAGCACCTGAAAGAGCTTCTTAAAGCCGTAGCGGGGATAGCGTTCAGCCCGTTCAGTCAAAGCCTGGATCACCGGTTCATCACGTCGCGTGTCCGGTTGATAGCGAAAAACCGTCCTGCTCAGCGATAACGTCCTGCATGCCTGGCGTATGCTCATCGTAA
>NZ_JBBCMO010000036.1:0-253 GCF_037152305.1 Pantoea sp. AS142
GTAATTTCATGCCTTGTAAACGAAAAAACCCCATGGCTAGGTGGTTTGATCGAAAGTTAAGTCAGTTGGGCCACCACTTCAAGAACTCTGTAGCATCGTCTACACATCTCGTTCTGCTAATCCAGTTACCAATGGCTTCTGCCAGTGGCGTTTTTGCGTGTCCGTCCGGATTGAACTCAAGATGATAGTTACCGGAAAGGGCGCCGCGGTCGGACTGAACGGGAGGACGTGCATACAGTCCAGCTTGGAGCGA
>NZ_JBBCMO010000037.1:0-227 GCF_037152305.1 Pantoea sp. AS142
AGAGCGTACCGGCAACGGTGTGCTGCGAAGTATTATGCTCTTTAACAATCCGGAACAAGCTGAAAATTGAAACGACGTGTCGTTTTCATTCTCCGTAATAAGAATGAAAAAGGCGGCACGGTCGGGTCTCTCAAATGCTTGCAGCTTACAGCGTTGAAAAACGCCTGTGGGTTGTGAGGTTAAGCGACCAAGCGTACACGGTGGATGCCCAGGCAGTCAGAGGCGAT
>NZ_JBBCMO010000038.1:0-225 GCF_037152305.1 Pantoea sp. AS142
GGGCACTCGCAGGATTGATATCAGCGTCTCCGGACGTAAAAAATATCAAGTCTCACGAGTGAACACATAATGAAATTCATTATGACGTTTTACAGATGAGCACCGCTTAACTTGTTAAGCAAATCAAACTTAAATTGAAGAGTTTGATCATGGCTCAGATTGAACGCTGGCGGCAGGCCTAACACATGCAAGTCGGACGGTAGCACAGAGAGCTTGCTCTCGGGT
>NZ_JBBCMO010000039.1:0-223 GCF_037152305.1 Pantoea sp. AS142
GCCTTCGGGAACGCTGAGACAGGTGCTGCATGGCTGTCGTCAGCTCGTGTTGTGAAATGTTGGGTTAAGTCCCGCAACGAGCGCAACCCTTATCCTTTGTTGCCAGCGATTCGGTCGGGAACTCAAAGGAGACTGCCGGTGATAAACCGGAGGAAGGTGGGGATGACGTCAAGTCATCATGGCCCTTACGAGTAGGGCTACACACGTGCTACAATGGCGCATA
>NZ_JBBCMO010000040.1:0-223 GCF_037152305.1 Pantoea sp. AS142
GTGGTCTTCAGCCCATTGCGCCAGAGCCAGTGATATCAGTTCTGGCCCGTTATCCATCCGCATTTTCAGCGGATATCCACGGTTTGCCACTATCCTGTCCAGCACCCGAACGACCCGCTGTGCCGGGATATTCAGGTCAATCTCTATCGCCAGAGCCTCGCGGTTAAAATCATCCACGACGTTGAAAGTCCGAAAACGTCGGCCACATGTCAGTGCGTCGTGC
>NZ_JBBCMO010000041.1:0-223 GCF_037152305.1 Pantoea sp. AS142
GCCTTCGGGAACGCTGAGACAGGTGCTGCATGGCTGTCGTCAGCTCGTGTTGTGAAATGTTGGGTTAAGTCCCGCAACGAGCGCAACCCTTATCCTTTGTTGCCAGCGATTTGGTCGGGAACTCAAAGGAGACTGCCGGTGATAAACCGGAGGAAGGTGGGGATGACGTCAAGTCATCATGGCCCTTACGAGTAGGGCTACACACGTGCTACAATGGCGCATA
>NZ_JBBCMO010000042.1:0-223 GCF_037152305.1 Pantoea sp. AS142
CCGCTGAGGGTCGGCGTGCTGTCGCTGGTGGTTGCGCCGTCGGCGATTGCAGTACCGGCGTCGTCGGTCAGGCCGGGCGCGGTGGCGCGGGTGTCGACGGTGACGTTGACGCTGTCGCTGACCGCGTTGCCGTCGGCGTTGGTGCCGTCGATGACCAGGGCGTGATCGCCGTCGGCCAGCGGGGCATCGGGGGTGAAGGTCCAGCTGCCGTCGGCATCCACGG
>NZ_JBBCMO010000043.1:0-223 GCF_037152305.1 Pantoea sp. AS142
GGGGGGGGGGGGGGGGGGGGGGGGGGGGGGGGGGGGGGGGGGGGGGGGGGGGGGGGGGGGGGGGGGGGGGGGGGGGGGGGGGGGGGGGGGGGGGGGGGGGGGGGGGGGGGGTGGGGGGGGGGGGGGGGGGGGGGGGGGGGGGGGGGGGGGGGGGGGGGGGGGGGGGGGGGGGGGGGGGGGGGGGGGGGGGGGGGGGGGGGGGGGGGGGGGGGGGGGGGGGGGG
>NZ_JBBCMO010000044.1:0-223 GCF_037152305.1 Pantoea sp. AS142
GATAAGGGTTGCGCTCGTTGCGGGACTTAACCCAACATTTCACAACACGAGCTGACGACAGCCATGCAGCACCTGTCTCAGCGTTCCCGAAGGCACCAAAGCATCTCTGCTGAGTTCGCTGGATGTCAAGAGTAGGTAAGGTTCTTCGCGTTGCATCGAATTAAACCACATGCTCCACCGCTTGTGCGGGCCCCCGTCAATTCATTTGAGTTTTAACCTTGCG
>NZ_JBBCMO010000045.1:0-223 GCF_037152305.1 Pantoea sp. AS142
CGCAAGGTTAAAACTCAAATGAATTGACGGGGGCCCGCACAAGCGGTGGAGCATGTGGTTTAATTCGATGCAACGCGAAGAACCTTACCTACTCTTGACATCCAGCGAACTTAGCAGAGATGCTTTGGTGCCTTCGGGAACGCTGAGACAGGTGCTGCATGGCTGTCGTCAGCTCGTGTTGTGAAATGTTGGGTTAAGTCCCGCAACGAGCGCAACCCTTATC
>NZ_JBBCMO010000046.1:0-223 GCF_037152305.1 Pantoea sp. AS142
CACCGAACACCAGATCATTGCCGTTCTGAAGTCCGTCGAAGCTGGACGTACAGTCAAAGATGTTTGTCGCGAAGCGGGAATATCCGAGGCCTCGTATTACAACTGGAAAGCAAAATTTGGTGGGATCGAAGCCTCTGATATCAAAAAGATGAAAGATCTGGAGGACGAAAATCGCCGCCTGAAGCAGATGTTTGCCGACCTGAGTCTGGAATGCCGGGCGCTG
>NZ_JBBCMO010000047.1:0-223 GCF_037152305.1 Pantoea sp. AS142
TGGCCGCTCCCCCGGAGCGGCCCTCAGCTCTATCATGACGTAAGTGGGGCGTTTCCGGCACCTTTTCTCCGCCCGCGTCGTGAAAAAACGCGCATGATGATTTCTGCTCGTATGCATGACTATGCACGTGGGTGAATAGCGCGGATTTTAGCCTTATTATCCGGCGGAATGCCCAAAAGCATCATTGAACATCGCAAATAACCGTGAACGGATGCGCAGTTTA
>NZ_JBBCMO010000048.1:0-222 GCF_037152305.1 Pantoea sp. AS142
ACCGTCGACACCCGCGCCACCGCGCCCGGCCTGACCGACGACGCCGGTACTGCAATCGCCGACGGCGCAACCACCAGCGACAGCACGCCGACCCTCAGCGGTGACGGCATGTGTAAGCATCCCTATATAGCGGACCATTCACATTTAGAGATCTTCCGACATACTGACTATGTCCCCGGAGGAGATCACCATGCGCAAAGCCCGATTCACCGAACACCAGAT
>NZ_JBBCMO010000049.1:0-220 GCF_037152305.1 Pantoea sp. AS142
GGGCGACACCTTTCACCTGTCACCAAGCAGGTGGCGTCCCCTAGGGGATTCGAACCCCTGTTGCCGCCGTGAAAGGGCGGAGTCCTAACCGCTAGACGAAGGGGACACAAAAGTGTCACGACTTCGCAGCCGTCCTGCTCATTACTTTTTATCAGACAATCTGTGTGGACACTGCGCCGGAAGGTATCTTCAGGTAAGGAGGTGATCCAACCGCAGGTTC
>NZ_JBBCMO010000050.1:0-219 GCF_037152305.1 Pantoea sp. AS142
GAACCTGCGGTTGGATCACCTCCTTACCTGAAGATACCTTCCGGCGCAGTGTCCACACAGATTGTCTGATAAAAAGTAATGAGCAGGACGGCTGCGAAGTCGTGACACTTTGTGTCCCCTTCGTCTAGCGGTTAGGACTCCGCCCTTTCACGGCGGCAACAGGGGTTCGAATCCCCTAGGGGACGCCACCTGCTTGGTGACAGGTGAAAGGTGTCGCCC
>NZ_JBBCMO010000051.1:0-218 GCF_037152305.1 Pantoea sp. AS142
CAGGAGACTGGGCCGCCGGAGAAAAACTTCTGAAATAGAGGTTGACTCTGCAGGAGGAACGCGTAATATACGCCACCTCGCGACAGGACGCTAACGCACTGTTCGCACTGCTCTTTAACAATTTATCAGACAATCTGTGTGGGCACTCGCAGGATTGATATCAGCGTCTCCGGACGTAAAAAATATCAAGTCTCACGAGTGAACACATAATGAAATTC